>JAQZBG010000012.1 GCA_029239165.1 Microbacterium sp.
TACGACGTCGTCATCCTTGGTGCAGGTCCTGGCGGATACGTCGCTGCGGTTCGCAGCGCGCAGCTCGGTCTGTCCACCGCCATCATCGAGGAGAAGTACTGGGGTGGTGTGTGCCTCAACGTCGGCTGCATCCCCTCCAAGGCGCTCCTGAAGAACGCGGAACTCGCGCACACTCTGAATCACAAGGCCGAGTTCTTCGGAATCTCCGGCGAGTTCACGATCGACTTCGGCAAGGCGTTCGACCGCAGCCGCGTGGTCGCCGAGGGTCGCGTCAAGGGCATCCACTTCCTGATGAAGAAGAACAAGGTGACCGAGTACGACGGTCGGGGCACCTTCACCGGCCCGAAGGCCATCTCGGTCGCCAAGTCCGACGGCTCGACCGAAGAGGTCACCTTCGACAACGTCATCATCGCGACCGGCTCCAAGGTCCGTCTGCTGCCCGGTGTGACGCTGAGCGAGAACGTCGTGACGTACGAAGAGCAGATCATGACCCGTGAGCTGCCCGAGTCGATCGTCATCGTCGGCGCCGGCGCCATCGGCATGGAGTTCGCCTACGTGCTGACGAACTACGGTGTCAAGGTCACCATCATCGAGTTCCTCGACCGCGCGCTCCCCAACGAGGACGCCGATGTGTCGAAGGAGATCACGAAGCAGTACAAGAACTACGGCGTCGACATCCTCACCTCCACCAAGGTCGAGTCGGTCGTCGACAACGGCTCCTCCGTCACGGTGACCTACACCGGCAAGGACGGGCAGCAGAGCTCGATCGAGGCCGGCAAGGTACTCATGTCGGTCGGGTTCGCCCCCAACATCGAGGGCTTCGGCCTCGAGGCCACCGGCGTGAAGCTGACCGAGCGCGGCGCGATCGACATCGACGACCACATGCGCACCAACGTCGAGGGCATCTACGCCATCGGCGACGTGACCGCCAAGCTGCAGCTCGCCCACGTGGCCGAGGCGCAGGGCGTGGTCGCTGCGGAGACCATCGGCGGTGCGGAGACGCAGACGCTGGGCGACTACCGGATGATGCCGCGCGCGACGTTCTGCTCGCCGCAGGTCGCATCGTTCGGTCTCACCGAGCAGCAGGCCAAGGACGAGGGACGCGAGATCAAGGTCGCGACGTTCCCGTTCATGGCCAACGGCAAGGCCCACGGCCTCGGCGAGCCGGTCGGCTTCGTCAAGCTGATCGCCGACGCCGAGCACCTCGAGCTCATCGGCGCCCATATGATCGGTCCGGATGTCTCCGAGCTGCTGCCTGAGCTGACGCTGGCCCAGAAGTGGGACCTCACGGCTCTCGAGCTGGCCCGCAACGTGCACACGCACCCGACACTGTCGGAGGCGCTGCAGGAGGGCTTCCACGGCCTCGCCGGCCACATGATCAACTTCTGATCCACCGTCGATGAAGGCCCGGTCCGCACGGCGCGGACCGGGCCTTCGTGTGTCAGCAGCCGGGCGTCGCAGCCGTGCGTCAGAGGCCACGCATCGTGAGGAGACCGGACGTCCAGCCCCGGACCGGCGGTGCGCCGAGCGCGCGCATCAGCAGCTCCCTGCCGTGGACCACGGGTGCTGCCGCCGGAGCGCCCATCGACATGTAGAACGCCGAACGACGCTGTGCGCGTGAGGCGGACCGCAGCACGTGCCACTCGAACCTCGCCAGCTCCGGCATCCGCTCTGGCAGCGACCGCGCGAGCTCGACGGCGAGGCGTCTGGCGTCCACCCAGCCCAGGTTCATCCCCTGTCCGCCGATGGGACTGATCTCGTGCGCGGCGTCTCCGAGGAGCACCACCCGGCCCCTGGTCAGGCGCGTCGCCCGGTGCTGCGCGGCGATGAAGGAGGTCGGCTCCGTCTCGCGCCCGATCCCGATGCGTATCCCCGTGCGTTCCTCGATCACTGCCCGGAAATCGTCGGTGCAGCGCAGATCGTCGTCCGCGCCGTTGCGGACCACCCACCGTCTGCGTCCGTCGGGCAGGGGAAACGATTCGACGAGACCGGCCGGTTCGCAGTGCAGTACCGCTCGGTCTCCCGCCTCCGGGTCGTCGACGTCGAGCATCGAGTACGAGGCGCGCCCCGCATGACGCCGCCATCCGATGTCGAGCTCGCCGCGGAGACGACTGTGCACGCCATCGGCGACGACCACCATCGAGGCCGTGAACTCGCGGGGGCCTTCGGCGGTCTCCGCCGTCACCTGCACGGCATCCGCCGTCTGGCGAAGCGCCCGGACGGTGCATCCGGTGACCAGGGCGTCAGCGGCGAGAGCACACACGCGCGCCCGGAGCAGGGCGGCCGTCCGGGGCTGCGGAAGGATCAGGACGGGGCGGTCCGGCGCGAAGGCCAGCGTGGCCAGAGTCCGCCGCCGACTGCGCACCTCCCCACCGGCGAGCCGCAGCGCCTCGGAACGGACATCCGTCCCGATACCGGCCGCATCGAGGGCGTCCAGCCCCGGCCGATGGATGCCGATCGCTCTGGTGCGCTCGTCGGCTTCCGCTCGTCGCTCGCACACCACCACCCGCAGTCCGTCCTGCAGAAGCAGGCAGGCCAGGAGGAGACCGACCGGCCCCGCACCCACGATGAGCACGTCATGGTCGGGCATCGTGGCCCTCCCAGCGCAGTTCCAGGCGAGACGGCACACCCCCGCGGACAGTCCAGCCACTCGGGACGATCGCCGTCAACTCGGCGAGGGTGTACGAGCGTCGGATGCTGATGAGCCCGTCCTCGCGGATGAAGGAGCCGGCCAGGAGCGTGCGTGAGATCGGCCAGGTCGCCGCAGCGAACAGCACGTGAGCCGTACGGCTCCGGGCGATGTCGTGATGGGACACCAACCCGTCCGGCGCGACGAGCCGCGTCGAGTCGCCGAGCACGGTCTGGAGCTCACCCTCGTCGAGGTGGTGCAGCACGTGGTTGGACAGCACGACATCGTAGGTCTCGCCCGCGTCGACCAGTTCGGTGGTCAACGCGCAACGGTAGCGGATGCGGGCGCCGCGGTCGTGCGCCGAGGCCCACCGGATCGCCCGCTCATCGGCATCGAGAGCGGTGATCTCGGCGGCGAACCCGTCGTGGCGCAGCCGCCAGGCGAGCAGTCGGCAGAGGTCTCCCCCGCCGGCGCCGACGTCGAGGATGCGCAACCGCCCCGCCCGCTCCGCCCGCGGTCGGATGTCGCGACGATAGAGGGTGCCGGGACGGGAGACCAGCGCGTTCACGAAGCCGAAGCGTCCGTAGGTCCGTGCCAGCAGCCGCGCATCGGCATGCGGGTCGTCCATCAGCTCACGGGCGGCGACTTCCCTCGCTGCCAGAGCTGGACTCATGAGGCGGGAGGGGCGACGACGGTCATCAGCGCGCTCTCGGCGGTCAGCCCCGGCCCGAACGCCATCGCGGCGACACGCTCACCCGCCACGGCCCCTTCCTCTTCGAGGATCCGCTTGAGGACGAAGAGCACCGTGGCGCTGGACATGTTGCCGTTCTCCCGCAGGACCTCGCGGGCGGGGTGCAGTTGAGCATCGCTGAGATGCATCCGCTCCTGCACCCGATCCAGGATGCTGCGGCCGCCGGGATGGATCGCCCAGTGCTCGACCTTCTCCCCCACCCGCCCCGCCTCGAAGGCATCCGCCATCTCCGCCTCACCGGAGTACAGCGGCCGGAGCGCGCCGATGATGGTCTCCCCGATGATCTGCGGGACGGCGGTGGAGAGGATCATCTCGAACCCGGTGTCGCCGATCGTCCAGGCCATGTCCTTCTCGCCCTCCGGCGCGATGGCCGTGTGGAACCGGTCCAGTCGCAGGGCGGTCGACGTCGACGGGAGGTCACGGGCCGTGACGATACCTGCCGCCGCACCGTCGGCGAACAGGGAGGAGGCGACGATCGTGTCCGGGTTCTCCGAGGAACGCAGATGCAGGGTGCACAGCTCGACGCTGACGACCAGGACCACCGCATTCTCGTCCGCGATGCAGAACTGACTCGCCGCCCGCAGCGCCGGCATCGACGCGTAGCAGCCCATGAAGCCGAGATGGAAGCGCTGCACCGCATCCGACAGCCCGAGTGCGCGCACGATCTCGTACTCCGGCCCGGGGGCATGGAATCCGGTGCACGACACGGTGATGACGTGCGTCACATCCTCCGGACCGATCTCGGGGTCGGCGTCGAGGGCCCGACGGGCGACATCGACGAAGAGCCTCGCAGCTTCGCGGGTGTAGAGGTCGTTGCGCGCCTTGGTGCCCGGTGCCAGCAGTTCCCCGGAACGTCGGTCGAAGAAGATCGGATCGGCCACGTCGGAGTCGAGCGACAACTCGTCGATCACGGTGTGGCGCCTGTCGATGCCCGAGACGTTGAAGGACGTCGTGACGATCCGCTTCGCCAGACGCCCGAGGTCGGGCTGCTGCGCGAAGACGTCGCGGACCTGCTCCTGCACGAGGACGGTGTCGGGGACGATCGTCTGCAGCGATCGGAGCACAGGCGGTCGACTCATGCTGTCACTCAAGCATGTGCTGTCGCCCCGGGGAAAGGGGTTGCGTTCGACTCGAGTGTCCGACTAGAAGCCGAGGGCACGGGCGAGCTTGGAACCGGATGCCGACTCCCGACCGCCCGCGGCCAGGACAGCGCGCTCCACTGCCTCGAAGAAGGAGGCTCGCCCCTCGTCGTCCACCGGCGCTGCGGGTCCGAGTTCCATCTCCCACTCCCGCCATTCGCGCTGCACATCGGTGCGGAGATCCGTCGCCCGCACACGGTCGTCGACGAACTCGGCCACGACTCCGCCCACCCCCGTGAGCAGATAGGCGGTGCGGTCGTTCTCGATGCGGGCGAGCGGCGTGAGCGGCGCGGTGGTCCAGGCGGACACGGTCTCGGCCACGACTGCGGGGAGCTCATCGCCCTGACCGAGCGGCCAGCCGAGCTCGAGTCGGCCGTCGCCCTGTCGCGGTCCCTTCACGTGCCAGCCCTCGTCCGGACCACCGGTGCGACGGCGCAACGCCACCCCGGCCCGCGCGAGGTCGCCGTCGGCGGTGTCGAAGTACCGGGCATCGAGCGCCCGCGCTTCCCCGGCCGTGACCGCATCGACCCCGGGGATCGCCTCCCAGACCGGCAGCGGGGTCTCGACGTCGACGTCGTACTTGCGCTCGACCTCGACCGTGCGCGACGGTTCAGTCATCGTCGTTGAGAGTGAGATCCTCGAGAGACTCTTCGAACCAGTAGTCGACCTCGGTCGGCCCATCGTTCGGGCCGGTGTTCTGCGGTTCGCTGCGGCGGTTGTACACCACCTGCGTCTCGCTGTAGGGGACGATCAGCTTGTCGTCCGCATCGCCGAGAGGGATGATCTGCCCGTCCAGCGGGCCGCCGTGAAGCCGTGCAAGTGCCATGTGCCCAGGGTAGCCCCGACAACGGAGCATCCGGGCGAGACCCGGCGATCTCAGCCCAGGACGAGTCCGAGGAGCGCACCCACGATCATCCACGGACCGAAGGCGATGCGGGTGGCCCCGTCCGCGCGGCGCAGGAGGATGAGCACGAGCGCGTAGAGCGCGCCCAGCACGAAGGCCGAGGCGGCGCCGATCGCGAGCGCCCGCCAGCCGTGCCAGGCCAGCACGAGTCCGATGACGGCGGCGAGTTTCACGTCGCCGCCGCCCATCCCCGCACGACTGATCCCGCGCAGCACCGCATAGAACCCGCCCAGGATCACCATGCCGAGGAGGGCGCGGAGGAACGGGGTGCTCTCCCCCGTGGCCAGGGCGTCGAGTGCGCCGAGCACGATCAGTGCGGCGAGCGTCGGCAGCACGATCCGATTCGGGAGGCGGTGGGTGCGCGCGTCGATGACGATGAGCGATCCGCCGACGCCCACCAGCATGACGTGCACGAGCGAGACGAGTGCGAGCCGTGGGTCCATATGCGCAGGTTAGGAGATCCGCAGCCCCGGCGCCGGCGTCCTGTGGAGAACTCCGGCGATGTCCGATGTACGAACTATCGTCATCCACGCGACTTGTTATATTAGAATATATCTTCGAGAAAGGATGCAGGGTGATCGGTCTCGATGCACTGGCCTCGCTCTCGCCGGCGAGCGACTCCCGCGCGGGAGAAGTGCTGCGACTGCGCCGCGAGATCAGCCGGATGCAGCGACGACGCAGCGAGCATACGCTGCTTCCCCTCGACCCCGCCTTCTCCGCACTCCTTCCCGAGGAGGGACTGCAGACCGGCACCTCCTACACCGTCTCCCCCTCGCCGAGCCTCGTGCTCGCGCTGCTCAGTGCCGCGTCGCAGAAGGGGCACTGGTGCGCCGTCGTCGGCATGCCGACGCTCGGCGTCGAAGCGGCGGCGGCATTCGGCATCGATCTCGCCCGGTTGATCCTCGTCCCCGATCCGGGAGAGCGGTGGCTCGCGGCGACCTCCGCGCTGGCCGAGGTCGTGCCACTGATCGTCGTGAACCCCGCCACACGGGCGCGGGATGCCGACGTCTCCCGTCTGAGCGCACGCCTGCGCGATCGCGGATGCACACTCCTGGTCACCGAGACGCCCGGCACCGGACGATGGCCGCAGAGCGAGGGGACGATACGCCTGGAGGACCCGCACTGGCACGGCCTCGGCTCCGGCTGGGGACTGCTCTCCGACTGCACCGTGACCGTGACGGCGCAGACCCGGCACACCGCGCGCGCGTCGAGCGTGCGCGTGCGACTGCCGGGAGGTCACGGCGCCGTCGAGACCGTCGGCGCCGAGCTCACCGCCCTGCCCGCACTCTCGTCCGAGGTCGTCGGCCAGAGCGAGGCCGCTCCGCCGGAGCTCCTGCGATGGGCGGAAGCCGGATGAACAGTCCGCTCCGCGTCCTCGTGCTGTGGTTCCCCGACTGGCCCCTGCGGGCCGCGCTCGGCAGCCCGCCACCGCACCCGCCCACCGCCCTGGTGCAGGCGAACACGATCGTCGCCTGCACCGCCTCCGCCCGAGAGCACGGCGTGCGCACCGGTCAGCGCCGCCGCGTCGCACAGGGGCACCTCTCCTCGCTGCGCGTGCTCCCCCACGACCCCGACCGCGACGAGCGCGCCTTCCTCCCCGTGCTGCACCTCATCGAGAAGCATGCGCCAGGGGTGACGCTGCTGCGACCGGGGCTCGCGATCCTCCGCGCCCGGGGCATCTCCCGCTATCACGGTGGAGAGGCGGAGGCCGCAGCGGCACTCACCGCCGTCCTCGCGGAGGCCGGCTTCCCCGAGGTGCGCATCGGTGTCGCTGATGGCCCGTTCACCGCCGAGATCGCCGCACGGGGACCCACTCCCTGCACGGTCGTGCCGCCGGGGGGATCCCGGGAGTTCCTCGCCCCCTACCCGGTACAGGTGCTGCGCGACGAGCAGATCGCCGGCCTCCTCGTCCGACTCGGCGTGCGCACCCTCGGCGAGTTCACCGCGCTCGCCCCTCTCGACGTGCGCGACCGCTTCGGTGAGCACGGCGCCCGCCTGCACGCCCTCGCCGCCGGCGCCGACTCCCGTCCGCTGACGCCGCGTCCCCCCGACCCCGAGCTCGTGCGGGACATCGAGTTCGATTCGCCGCTGAGCGGAACGGATCAGGTCGCCTTCGCGGTGCGGCAGACGGCGGATGCGGTCATGCTCGCACTCGGCGACGCCTCGGTCGTGTGCACGGAGGTGCGGATCGATCTGACCGACGACAACGGCGTGGTCTTCTCCCGCTCCTGGCTGCATCCGACCTGCTTCGACGCCTCCGACCTCGTCGACCGGGTGCGCTGGCAGCTGGAGGCGCTGGCCGCGCAGTCCGCGAAGGAGCCGGTCGATGAGGCCCGGGCGTTCGGCGGCATCATGGCGGTGCGCATC
This sequence comes from Microbacterium sp., assembly GCA_029239165.1. Classification (GTDB taxonomy): domain Bacteria; phylum Actinomycetota; class Actinomycetes; order Actinomycetales; family Microbacteriaceae; genus Microbacterium. Next base: position 7,791 of record JAQZBG010000012.1, read on the forward strand.
CTGCCGGCCGCCGTGGACGACGCCGCCCATCACCAGCCGGGACTCTTCGGATCCGGCACCGATGAGCGCCTGCATCACGCGGTCTCCCGTGTGCAGACCATGCTGGGGCATCAGGGCGTCGTCACCGCCGCCGTCTCCGGCGGGCGCTGGCTCGCCGATCGCCAGGTGCTCACGCCCTGGGGCGAACGCACCGTCCCCCCGCGCGACCCGGAATCCCCCTGGCCGGGGAGCCTGCCCGATCCGCTCCCGGCAGAGGTGTTCCGGCCCCCACGTCCGATCGGGGTGCTGTCCGCGGACGAGGCGACGATCACCATCGACGAGCGTGGGGCGCTCTCGAGCGATCCCGCCCGCATCGACGGGGCTGCCGTGCAGGCGTGGGCAGGCCCCTGGCCCATCCACGAGCGACGCTGGGCGTCCGGCGGCGGCAAACGCGGGCACCGACTGCAGATCGTCGACGACCGCGACCGCGCCTGGCTCGTCTTCCACACCGGCGAGCGCTGGTGGGCCGAGGGGAGGTATCGCTGATGGGCTGGCACAACCCGCCCCTCTCCTGGCACGACCTGGAGCGCACCCTCAGCGGCGAAGAGTCGCCCCCGACCCCACCCGGTGCCGAGCCGCGTGGTCGGAGGACGGATCCAGGGCCGGTGAGCCGGCGCCGCAAGCGCACTCCTCCCACCGCCATCGCGCGCCCCGAGGATGCGATCCCCTATGCCGAGCTGCACGCGCATTCCTCGTACTCGTTCCTCGATGGAGCCTCCTCTCCAGAGGACCTTCTCGCCGAGGCCGACCGCCTCGGCCTGACCGCACTCGCCCTCACCGACCACGACGGCTTCTACGGCGCGGCCCGCTTCGCCGAGGTCGCCGATCTCATGGAGAGCCCGCTGCAGACGGTGTTCGGAGCCGAGTTGTCGCTCGACCTGCCCGCACCGCAACGAGGTTCGGCCGATCCTGCCGGCGAACACCTGCTGGTCCTCGCCCGCGGGATGGAGGGCTACCACCGGCTCTCGGGTGCGATCTCCGCCGCCCAGCTGCGCGGTGGGGAGAAGGGGCGTCCCGTCTATGACCTCGATGACCTCGCCGCACGTGCGGGCGGGCACTGGACGATCCTGACCGGATGCCGCAAGGGCGCGGTGCGCCGCGGGCTCGAGGCCGGAGATGCGACCGCACCGCTGCGGTCCCTCGTCGAGTTGTTCGGAGCCGACCACGTCGCCGTCGAGCTCTTCGACCACGGAGACCCCCTGGACACCCGGCGCAACGACGTCCTCGCCGATCACGCCCGTCGGATGCGGCTGCCGGTGGTCGCGACCAACAACGTGCACTACGCCACCCCGGCACAGGCACCGCTCGCCGAGGCCGTCGCCGCGGTCCGCGCGGTGCGCAGCATGGATGAGCTCGACGGCTGGCTGCCCGCCCACGGCGGCGCGCATCTGCGCAGCGGAGCCGAGATGTCCGCCCGCTTCCAGCGCTACCCCGGCGCGATCTCCTACGGGCTCGAACTGGCGGCGGCAGCTGCCTTCCCGCTGCGCCTCGCGCGACCGGCACTCCCTCAGCAGCAGGTGCCGGAGGGACACACGCCGATGAGCTGGCTGCGTCACCTGGTCTGGGAGGCCGTGCCGTCGAAGTACCCCCGGCTGGACGACGCCGGACACCGCCGCATCGAACGCGAACTGGATGTGATCGAGGAGAAGGACTTCCCCGGATACTTCCTGATCGTGCACGGCATCGTCGCTGAAGCGCGCAGACGCGGCATCCTCTGCCAGGGCCGCGGGTCGGCTGCGGCGAGCGCGGTCTGCTACCTGCTGGGGATCACCGCGGTCGACCCGATCCTCTACCGCCTCCCTTTCGAGCGTTTCCTCGCGACCACGCGGACAGAGGAGCCGGACATCGACGTGGACTTCGATTCCGACCGTCGCGAGGAGATCATCCAGTGGGTGTACCGGGAGTACGGAAGGGAGCGGGCGGCGCAGGTGGCGAACGTCATCCAGTACCGTCCGAAGAACGCGGTGCGCGACATGGCGAGGGCGCTCGGCCATTCCCCCGGGCAGCAGGATGCCTGGTCCCGTCAGGTGGACGGCTGGGGTGTGGGGCTCGAACCCGTCGAGGGTCATGACATCCCGGATGACGTGCTCGCCTATGCGGGTGAGCTGCTGAAGGCTCCCCGCCACCTCGGCATCCACTCGGGCGGCATGGTGCTCACCGCGCGTCCGGTCGGCGAGGTCGTGCCGGTGGAACACGCCCGCATGGAGAACCGCACCGTCATCCAGTGGGACAAGGACGACTCCGCCTTCATGGGTCTGGTGAAGTTCGACCTGCTGGGCCTGGGGATGCTCGCCGCCCTCCAGCACTGCTTCGATCTGATCCGGGAGAACACCGGAGAGGAGTGGACGCTCGAGAGCATCCCCAAGGAGGAGTCGGGGGTGTACGACATGCTCTGCCGCGCGGATTCGATCGGGGTCTTCCAGGTGGAGTCCCGCGCGCAGATCGGCCTGCTCCCCCGCCTGCAGCCCCGCTGCTTCTACGACCTCGCCATCCAGATCGCGCTCATCCGCCCCGGACCCATCCAGGGCGGGGCCGTGCACCCCTTCGTACGACGCAAGATGGCGAAGGATCGCGTCGACGAGGAGAACCGGGAGCGGGCGCAGCGCGGCGAAGAGCCGAGGGACTTCACGATCCCCTACCCGCACAGCGACCTGGAGGACATCCTCAAGCGCACGCTGGGCATCCCGATCTTCCAGGAGCAGCTCATCCAGATGGCGACGGCCATCGGCGACTGCACGGCCGACGAGGCCGACCTGCTGCGCCGGGCCATGGGCTCGAAGCGCGGCCTGGAGAAGATCGAGAAGGTCAGGGACAAGCTGTACGCCGGCATGGCCAGGCGCGGCCTCACCGGCGATGCCGCCGATCGTATCTATGCCCAGATCCAGGCGTTCTCGAACTTCGGATTCGCCGAGTCGCATTCGCTGTCGTTCGCCCTGCTCGTCTACGCGAGTTCCTGGCTGAAGCTGCACTACCCCGCCGCGTTCCTCGCCGGTCTGCTGCGCTCGCAGCCGATGGGGTTCTACTCCGCGGCGACCCTCACCGCGGATGCCCGACGGCACGGGGTGGAGGTCCGTCGTCCCGATCTGCATGTCTCCGGGGCGACGGAGATGCTGGAGCCTCTCGACGAGGGCACGCCCCGGCGCGGGCCGACGGGTCGGGAGGACTGCCTCGACGATCCGCAGCCGCCCACCCTCCGCTTCGACAGGGAGGCCCCGGACGAGTCCGAGACGCATCGGCGGGACGGCGGATCAGCGGTGCGGCTGGGACTCAGCGGCATCCGCGGGATCGGTGTGCCGATGGCGGAGAAGATCGTCGCCGAGCGTGAGGCGCACGGACGCTACCGCGATCTGCACGACCTGGTGCGCCGGACGGATGCCACCGCCGCGCAGCTGGAGGCGCTCGCCACGGCCGGCGCCTTCGACTGCCTGGGGCTGGAGCGGCGTGAGGCCATCTGGCTCGCCGGCGCCGCAGCGGACGACCGGTCCCGCTTCCTTCCGGGGACCACTGTCGCCGTGCAACCACCCCTGTTCGCCGATCAGAGCAGCTACGAGCGGCTTTCGGCGGATCTCTGGGCGACCGGGGTGTCGACCGACGATCATCCGATGGCGCACTTCCGAGAGGCGCTGCGCACCCGCGGGGTGCTCACCGCCGCCGATCTGCAGGGCCACGAGGTCGGTCGACGTATCGAGGTCGCGGGTCTCGTGACCCACCGTCAGCGGCCGGCGACGGCGTCCGGGATCACCTTCGTGAACCTTGAGGACGAGAGCGGCCTGGTGAACATCGTCTGCTCGGCCGGGGTCTGGAACCGTTACCGCCGTGTCGCCAGGGAATCACCGGCACTCATCATCCGCGGCATCCTGGAGCGGTCGGCCGAGGGCGTGGTCAATGTGCTCGCCGACGGCTTCGAGGACCTGCGCACCGGTCTCACGCATCGGTCCAGGGACTTCCGCTGACGGCGGCAGTGCTCATCCCGCCGGCCCGCTCACCAGAAGCGTTCGGGCTCTTCCACCGGGGGACGATCCGCGCCACCCCATCGGTCGGCTTCCGCCTTCGCCGCATCGGCGGCCGCGTCGGCCCCGCGCAGGGCGATCTTGGCACCGGTCGCTCCGGGGCCGATGGGATCGACCAGCAGGGAGGTCCGCGCTCCGGCTCCCCCGATCGTCACCGTGCACTCCACCACCCGCCCGATCCACCGCGAGAAGTCACCGCTCGGCTCCTCCGCACGTCGGTAGCGGATGCCCGAGTCGAGGTCGACGAGGGCGAGGACCACGGGTTCGTCGGTGAGCGGGTCGACCTGCTCGGTCACCTCGACCCGGTGGCCGTGGGCGATGGCGACCTGAGCGGTGAGCACGAGCAATCTGTCCATGACTCCACCCTAAACATCGCCGTCAGGAAGACAACAGGTGCCCTGGATGCGCAACATTCGTAAATTTCTTTGTCCCCCAAATGGCGGACAAGCCGATTAAGCGGTACTCTGCTCAGGTAGCGGGGGCTACAGGCTGATGATCTGGGGAGATCAGCCGTGAGCGCAGCGAGATCTTCGCCGCCTCCCCAACCGTCCGGGAAGGACGGTGAGCCCTCTCGGCGGTACCGTCTGGGGCGGATCGTTCGGGAGGGCATACCCCACGACCAGCCGACACGCTCAGGCGAGCGGGATCACCTCGAGGGTGTTCGACCGCACCGGCTCCTGTCCCATCTCCGGGGCATACGGGCTCGGCATGTACTTGGCGAGGTATGCCGCATCGATGGCCGTGTTCGTCGCCTCATCGGCGACGGGCTCGAAGCGCACTTCCTTCGTGACACCGCCGGCCGACACCCGACCACGCAGACTGGCCAGAGCCGGGGCGTACCACTTGCCCGCGAGCCCGGTGTAGGAGCGCACGAACAGGCGCCCGTCGACGGCGACCGCCCAGATCCCCACCGTCTTCGGCGTCGTCCCATCGTCGAGTTGCGCGGAGAGATCGAACATCTCCGGCGCGGCGATCGTCGCCAATTCGTCGGCATCCCACATCGTCATCTGCTCCTCCTGAGTCCGGGGAGGCACGAGTCGCCGGATGGCCGCGCCGCCGATGGCATGCTGTCGGCTAGCGAACGCCTCCGAGGGCGTCAACCCCGAAGGCACGGTCGGGTATTCCCCCTATCCTCGGACGGCATGACGAGACCCGGCGAAGAACGGAGCGCGTTCGCGGATGTCGGCGAGAACGCAGGAGGGGTCACTCCTCCCGACGCTCTTCGTCGAGAGGGACCTCGGTCCGCTGATCCGCGGCGTCCGCGGAATCGGCGTCGGCCAGATCGATGTCCAGCGGACCGGGGCCAGGAGCGGCCACCGCGACTTCGGGGTCTTCCGGCTCGTCCACCTCGGGGCGAGCCTGCTCCTGCAGATCGACATCCGGCTTCGCCGCGTCGATCGGATCATGATTCAGAGACATGGGATGTCCTTCCTCTTCGGAGATCCATCCAGCATGCGACAGCGCCCGCCACGGAGCCAAGGGCCTTGACCCGCGCGATCGAATCGAGGACGCCATGAGCACACGACGAGCACCCGGGCGGGTCCGCATCGGAGTCTCCGGGTGGCGGTACGCCCGATGGCGCGGGGACTTCTACCCGAAGGGACTCCCCCAGCGTCGCGAGCTGGAGCACATCGGCACCCGGTTCGACACGGTGGAGCTGAACGGGTCGTTCTACTCGCTGCAGCGGCCGGAGAGCTACCAGCGGTGGAGGGCGAGTGTTCCCCCGGACTTCGTGTTCTCCGTGAAGGGCTCGCGCTACGTGACCCACATGCTGCGCCTCACTCACGTCGAGCAGGCGCTGTCGAACTTCTTCGCCTCGGGACTCCTCGCCCTGGGGACACAGCTCGGCCCGATCCTCTGGCAGCTGCCGGCGCGTCAGGCGTTCGACGCGACCACGATGGAGACCTTCCTGCGGGGACTGCCACGGACGACCGGGGAAGCCCTCGAACTCGCGCGACGCCACGATGGGCGGCTCCGAGATCGCGCCTGGCTCGACATCGAGGCAGACCTGCCGCTGCAGTACGCGATCGAACCGCGTTCGGCGACGTTCGCCGCGGAAGAGAGCCTTCGGATGCTGCAGGCGCACGGCGTCGCCCTCGTGGCCGCGGACACCGCCGGCACCTGGCCGCGGTTCGATGCGCTCACCGCCGACTTCGCCTATGCGCGTCTCCACGGCGCGAAGATGCTCTATCACAGCGCCTACACTGCCGCCGAGTTGGAGGAGTGGGCCGAGGCGGTGCGCTCCTGGGCAGACGGGTCGGGTGCAGGCGATGGGCGGCCTCGCGACGTCTACGTGTACTTCGACAACGATGCGCGGGGGCACGCGCCCCACGATGCCCTCGCCCTGGCAGCGCTCGTCGACGGTTCCGGCACCTGAGGTGCGTGTGCTTGCGTACGGCTAACCCTGGTCCCCGACGTGGCCCGGCGCGGTGAGGGACAGCACGCGCTCGACGAAGGCGGCGTACTCGTTCATGTAGTGCTGGAGGAACTCCCGCGTGCCGTCGTCTTTCACCTCACCGTCGGCCCCGAAGACGTCGGGATCGAACGTGATGTACGCCTCCGGGGCGTTCAGCTGCGGCGCGTTGAGGAAGCTCAGGACGCTGCGCATCGATGACTGCATGACGGCCGTGCCGATGGCACCCGTGGATGCGCCGATGATGCCGGTGGGCTTTCGGGCGAAGGAGTTGTGTCCCCAGGGCCGGGAGCCCCAGTCGATCGCGTTCTTCAGCGCCCCGGGGATGGAGCGGTTGTACTCGGGCGACACCAGCAGCAACCCTTCGGAACCTTCGATGGCGCGCTTGAAGTCGGTCACGGCGGCCGCGGGATCGAGTTCGTCGTCGCGGTTGTAGAGCGGGAGGTCCCGGATCGGGATCTCGACGAGCTCCAGGCTGGGCGGTGCGAGCCCCACCAGCGCTTTCGCGAGGATGCGGTTGATCGAGTCCTGCGCGAGACTCCCGATGAGATAGCCGATGCGATGCGTCATGGTGTGCTCCGCAGGGAGGGCAGTCCGGTCGAGTGTCTCAGGGTGATCCCCGCGTCCTTCCATTTCCAGGATATCTCCGGGATGGGGGCTTGCCGCAAGGCCCCCTCCCTGGGGCAGAATCGACCCTCGCGCCTGCGATCCGGCCCTCGCGCGTCAAGGAGACCCATGCCTTTCGACCCCTTCCAGCTGCCCGCGAATCTGAGCGCGAAAGCCACCTCTTCCCTTCTCGATGCCGACCGCGAGCATCTCGGGCGGATCTCCGACACCCTGGAGGAACAGCGGGCCGACGTCACCCGACGCCTCGCCGAGGTACGCCGCCAGCACGCGGGATTCGGCGACAGTGCCGTGGACCGCGATCTGGAGATCCGCCGCCTGAGCGGGAGGCTCCGGATCCTGGAGCGTTTCGGCATCGACATCTGCCTGGGCAGGATGACACCGGCGCAGGGCGACCCGATCTACATCGGCCGCACGGGTCTCGCTGCGGCCGACGGCACCCGGCTGCTCGTCGACTGGCGGACACCGGCGGCCGAGCCGTACTTCGCCGCGACCATGGAGGATCCTCGCGGCATCGTCTCGCGTCGTCGATACCGCTGGACGGACGGACGCATCAGCGACTACTGGGACGAGGCGCTGACCCCTGCGGGTTTCGACGGCGCAGCCTCTCTCGACGATCAGTCGGCGTTCATCGCCAGCCTCGGCACGCACCGCACCTCGCGCATGCGCGACGTGCTCGCGACGATCCAGGCCGACCAGGATGCGATCATCCGCACGCCCTCTCCCGGTGCGCTCGTCGTGGACGGCGGCCCCGGCACGGGGAAGACCGTCGTCGCACTGCACCGGGCCGCGCACCTCCTGTACGCAGAGCCGCGCCTGACGCAGAGCGCCGGGGGCATGCTGCTCGTCGGACCGAACGCGCACTATCTCGCCTACGTGGAAGATGTGCTGCCGAGCCTCGGCGAGGACACGGTGCGGCTGTGCACCCTGCGTGACCTGGTACCCGAAGGCGCGGCCGCCGTCGAGGAGCCGGATCCGCGCGTCGCCTCGCTGAAGGCCTCCCTCTCCCCCGACCTGATCCTCGATGCCGCGACGCGATCGTTCGAGCGTCCGCCGCAGCACGCCATGCGCCTGGAGTCGCCCTGGGCCGATCTCTGGCTGAGCCGCCAGGAGTGGGCTGAGGCGTTCGCGGCCGCCGACCCGGCTGCCGCCCATAACGAGGCGCGGGACGAGGTGTGGGAGGAGATCCTTGAGCTCCTCGTCGACCAGGTCGACGACGACGAGGTGCCGCCGCACACGATCCGACGCTGGCTGCGCCAGGACGACGACCTCACCGGGACGTTCGTACGCGGCTGGCCGCTCCTGTCTCCGACCTCCGTGGTCCGAGGGATGTGGAGCTCGCCCGACCTGCTCCGGCGGTGCGCTCCCGGGCTGTCCTCGGCGGAGATCGCGCTGCTGCTGCGGGACGAGACGGCGCCGTGGACCACGGCCGATCTCCCGTTCCTCGACGCGGCGCGACGCCGCATCGGCGACCCGGAGTCGGTGCGCGAGGAGCACCGCCGTCAGGCCGTGATCGCCTCGGCGCAGGAGCAGCTCTCCCATGTCGTCGACCACCTGATCGAGGACGACGACAGCGAGATGAAGGTGATGTCGATCCTGCGCGGGCAGGACGCGCGGAACGTGCTGCTCGGCGTCGATGCCCCGCCGGCGCTCAGCCCCGACGCGCTGGCCGGCCCCTTCGGGCACATCGTCGTCGATGAAGCACAGGAACTGACGGATGCGGAGTGGAGGATGCTCGTCGCCCGCTGCCCCTCGCGCAGCTTCACGGTCGTGGGGGACCGCGCGCAGGCGCGGCACGGCTTCGCCGAGACCTGGGAGGAGCGGCTCGTCCGCATCGGTCTCCGTGATGTGCGGATCACGCACCTCGGACTGAACTATCGGACACCGACGGAGGTGATGGAGGCGGCCGCGCCCCTGGTGCTCGAGGCGATCCCGGACGCGAACGTTCCGAGGTCGGTGCGCGAGAGCGGGGTTCCCGTCCGCTACGGCGAGGCCGCTTCGCTGCCGGCGGTGCTGGATACCTGGCTCGACACCCACGCCGACGGCGTGGCGTGCGTGATCGGGGGCCCGGACTTCGCCCCCACGGAACGGGTGCGTTCGCTGACCCCCGAGGGCGCGAAGGGGCTCGAGTTCGACCTGGTCGTCCTCGTGCGGCCGGAGCAGTTCGGGGATGACGTGACGGGCGCCGTCGACCGCTACGTCGCCATGACCAGGACGACCCGCGAGCTGGTCATCCTGCGGTGACCGCCGGTCGGCCGGCCGTCAGGCCAGAGCGTCCCGCCGTCAGGCCAGCGCGTTCCGCAGCGCGAGGAGGTGCGCACGGCTGAGGTCGGCCGCGCGCGTCGCGTCACGGTCGGCGATCGCCTCCGCGAGCACGGCGTGCGCCTCGTGGTCCTCGTCGCCGCCGTACACCCGCCGGATGCGGAGCATCTCGATCATGGCCTCCCGCAGTCGCGGGGTGAAGCTGTCGAACAGGTCGAGCAGCACCGGGTTGTGGGCGGCGGCGACGATCGACCGGTGGAAGACCGTGTCGGCGTCGACGTGGCTCTCGATATCGGAGCGGTGGGCCGCGCGCTCGGCGAGTGCCCGCCGGATGGCGCGCAGGTCGGCGGGCGTCCGTCGCGATGCGGCGAGCGCCGCAGCCTCGGTCTCGATGGCCGTCCTCGCCTCGATCACCGCGATGACTCCGGCTCTGCGCAGCACGGAATCCCAGTCCTCGGGCGCGTCGAGTGCGGTGACGAAGACCCCCGCCCCCTGTCGCGATGCCAGCACTCCTCGTCCGGCGAGTTGGCGGATCGCCTCGCGCACCGTGGAGCGGCCGACCCCGAGCTGGGGTGCGAGCGTGGTCTCTCCCGGCAGCTTCTCCCCCAGCGTCCACTCGCCCGCGCGGATCCGCTCCAAGAGCAGCTCTGCGGCCTGATCCGCCAGCGGTGCGCGCTTCACCTGTGCCACGGGATTTCGCCTCTCGTCTACTTGTCTGAGGAGTTCTGCTACAGTCTAGCCATGTTCTCCGCAGAGCACCTTCTTCTTCGCCGCCACGGCGGGGCATAGCCGGACCGGCTCCCCGTCGTGGAGTCGAACATGCGCCGGTCGCCCCCCTGCAAGAAGGAAGCAGCACCGCCATGACCACCACGCCCTCCTCCCGCATCGCCACGCCCGCCGGTCCCCTCCCCGCGCACGCACCCTCCTGGAACCGGCAACGACACTCGCGGATGCCGTCGCACCGCTACCGGGACGTGTTCTCGCGAGTGGAGATTCCGCTGACCGAGCGCGACTGGCCCGCGCACCGTCTGACCGCCGCCCCGCTGTGGGTGCCCGTCGATCTTCGCGACGGCAACCAAGCGCTCGCCGAGCCGATGGACCCCGACCGGAAGCGACGCTTCTTCGAGCTGATGGTCTCGATGGGGTACAAGGAGATCGAGGTCGGGTATCCCTCGGCGTCGCAGACGGACCACGACTTCGTGCGCCTGATCGCCGAGAGCGACATCGCCCCGGAGGACGTGACGATCGTCGTGTTCACTCCAGCCCGTCGAGACCTGATCGAACGCACGGTGGCCTCGATCCGCGGCATCCGCAATCCCGTCGTGATCCACATGTACACCGCGACGGCCCCGACCTGGCGCGACACGGTCCTCGGCTACGGCGAGGCCGATCTGAAGCGGTTGATCCTCACGGGCGGTCGCGACGTGCTCGAGTTCGCCGGCGACCTGCCGAACGTGCGGTTCGAGTTCTCCCCCGAGGTGTTCACCCTCACCGAGCCCGACTACGTCCTGGACATCTGCGATGCGATGACCGACCTGTGGGATGCGACCCCCGAGCGTCCCGTCATCCTGAACCTGCCGGCGACGGTCGAGGTGGCGACGCCCAACGTGTATGCCGACCAGATCGAGTACATGCACAAAAACCTGGCCCGGCGTGATGCGGTGATCCTCTCCGTGCATCCGCACAACGACCGCGGCACCGGGGTCGCCTGCGCCGAATTGGCCGTGCTCGCCGGAGCACAGCGGGTCGAGGGCTGCATCTTCGGCAACGGCGAGCGCACCGGGAACGTCGACATCGCGACCCTCGCGCTGAACCTGCACGCGCAGGGCATCGACCCGATGATCGACTTCTCGGACATCGACGAGATCCGCCGCACGGTCGAGTACTGCAACCGGATCGAGGTGCACGCCCGGCATCCCTACGTGGGCGACCTCGTGCACACGGCGTTCAGCGGCACCCACCAGGACGCGATCAAGAAGGGCTTCGCCGAGCACCGCGCCCGTGCGGCCGCGGAGGGGCGCCCGGAGCACGAGGTCGAGTGGCGGGTTCCCTACCTCCCCATCGATCCCGCCGACATCGGACGCGACTACGACGCCGTGATCCGCGTGAACTCGCAATCCGGCAAGGGCGGCATGGCCTACCTGCTGGAGACGGAGTACGGCGTCGAGCTGCCTCGGCGCCTGCAGATCGACTTCGCCCGCCACGTGCAGCGGCACGCGGATGCGACCGGGGCCGAGATCACGGCCGCGGAGCTGTGGGACCTCTTCGGGAGCACATATCTCCAGGCAGCCTCCGCTGCCACGCCCGTCGAACTCCTCGCCTACGACGTCGCCGAGCGCGACGGGCGCACGCACACCGGCATCACGCTGCGCATCGGCGGGAGCGAGCACATCAGCGACCACACCGACGTGGGCCCCGTCGAAGCCCTCACCGCCGCACTCGATGCCCACGGCATCCGCGTGGACGTGATCAGCCTGCATCAGACCAGCGTCGGGTCGGGCAACGAGAGCGACGCGCTGACCCTGCTGGAGCATCGCTCGTCGAGCGCGAGCCGATGGTCGGCCGGGCGAGGACGCTCGGTGCTCGCGGCCACCATGTCCGCGGTGATCGCGGCCGCGACCAGCAGCCATCTCCCCGTGCTGATGGGCGGCGTCGACTGACGGACCGTCTGGGCTGCACGCCGGAGCGGCGGCACGCGATCAGTGCACGAGCGCTTTGAGCACGACGAACGCGATGCCGAACGACGCTGTCGCCAATGCCCCGAGGACGCGAACGGCTGGGGAGCTGCCCCGGCGGAGGAATGCCACATAGCCGAGGAAGGCGAGGATCACGACACCCGACCAGAGCGCGATGTCGTTCGCGAGTCCGTCGGGGATGACGCGTGCGGTTCCGGCGAGCAGGATCACCGACGGCACGGTCGCCGAGCTGAGCATGCCGAGGGAGTGCTTCACCGACGCGGCGAACGCTGCCCTCACCCCGACTCTCTCGCCACGGGCGCGCTCGTCACGGTCGCTGACCCTGGCCACCGTTCCGGCGTAGACGTGCGCGCCCCAGAACACGACGACGGTGGCGACGACGGAGATCAGCACCGCGAAAGAGGTCTCGCCGTGGGCGGACGACACGGCGACGAGACCGCTGACCAGGATGGTGCCGTAGACGGCCGCCTCCGTCCCGAACCCCGGCCGCAGGGCACGATGCACCCGCAGAATCCCGTCGTCCGCCGGTGACCTTCGGGTGTTCATCTGCTCGGCCGTTTCCGCTGGCCGGGCACCGCTCTCGTCGAGTCCGTTCATCTTCCCGACCGTAGCGGGACCTTCACGTCGCCACCGGCTTCCTCGGTGATCCGCTCGCCCATCTGCACGAAGGTCGGCTCCGCGATGAACCCGCCGGCGAACAGCGCCTGCCCCTGGCCGAACTCGGCGGATCTCCGGATGTCCGCCTCCGAGGCGAAGCCGAACACGTCGGCGAGCTCCGCGAGATCTCGGGGGGCGTTGACCCGCATCAGCGCGAGGTTGTCGCACTGCGAGAGGACGTTCGGGTGGATCTTCGTCGGCCGCTGAGTGGAGAGCAGCAGCCAGAGACCGAACTTCCGCCCCTCGGCCGCGATCTGCACCAGCTGCTCGGTGAGGGCCCGCTCGACCGCGGTCTCGGGGTGGGGCGAGCACAGGTTGTGCGCCTCGTCGATCACGATGAGTATCGGCCGCCGCTCCTCGCGCCGAGACCACAGGTGCTCGAGCACGGCGAGCGCGGCGACCTTCGGCTCCGCCGGATGCTCGAAGCCGCCGAGGTCCAGGACCGTCGCGCGCGGGCGCTCGTCGATGATGTCCACGACAGACGCCGCGCCGCGAGACCACAGCTCCCAGTCCAGGACCTGCAGGTTCTCCATCCGCGCAGATCGGGGAGCATGTCGCGCGCATCGAAGCTCTCGGCTTCCTGCTCGACGTGGATCAGCGCGTTGTACTGCTCGGCGTCGGCGATGGGGTCCATCCGCAGCACGGCTGCCTTCGATGACGGCACGAGATCGACGAAGCGCACGTGCAACCGGTCGCCCACGCCCGCGCCCGAACGGAACACCCGGATGTCGGCCTCCGCGATCCGCGAAGCCCCTGCGCCGGCCGCCGAGGGTCTGGTCTCCCGCAATCGGGTGAAGTCGCCGTTCGGGTCGAGGATGACCATCGGCAACTCGGTCTCCAGCAGCAGTTGCTCCAAGACCACACCGAGTGCGTAGGTCTTGCCGCTTCCGCTCTGACCGACCCAGAAGGTGTGTCGGTTGAATCTCCGCGCGTCGAGTTCGACGCTCGTTTCCGGGTCGCCGAGAGCGGTCCCGATCGTGAG
>JAQZBG010000300.1 GCA_029239165.1 Microbacterium sp.
CCGAACATCTCACGCTCTTCCTCGCGGTACATCAGCGAGTACTGGTCCTGCATCGACACGAACCGTGTCCAGCCGTTCAGGTCGGCGGCGTGCTGCATCTTCGCGAACTGCCATGCCCACATCGCCGACGCGCCCAGGTAGCGGACCTTGCCGGCCTTGACGAGATCGTGCAGGGCCTCCATCGTCTCTTCGACCGGGGTGTCGTAGTCGAAACGGTGGATCTGGTACAGGTCGACATAGTCGGTGTCGAGCCGCTTCAGAGAGGCGTCGATCTGCTCCATGATCCCCTTGCGGGACAGGCCTTCCCCGCCGGGGCCGTCGTGCATCTTGAAGCGCACCTTCGTGGCCAGCACGACGTCTTCGCGCCGGGTGTACTTCCGGATCGCGCGGCCCACGATCTTCTCGGAGGTGCCGAAACCGTACACGTTCGCGGTGTCCCAGAACGTGATGCCGTTCTCCACCGCCTGGCGGAAGATCGGTTCGGCGGCATCGTCATCCAGGGCCCACTCGGTGAAGCCCCGGGAGGTGTCGCCGAAGCTCATGCACCCGAGGGCGAGCCGGCTGACTTTCAGGCCGGATGATCCCAATCGCGTGTACTGCATGATGGTTCCTTTCGATCAGTCGGATGCCGTGGTCAGACGAGCAGGTCGCGCTCCAGGGTCTTCTCGACGCCAGTCGGCTCGGGGCTGGTTGTGCGGCGGGTGGCTCGCATGCCGGCGAGGATCAGCAGCGGGATGATCCCGGCGATCGCCATCGCCGCTCCCACGATCGAGGGGCCAGTCGTGCCGAGCGACGAGTCCAGCGCGAGGCCCGCGAGCCAGGTGGCGACAGCGATGCCCACGTTGAACGCAGAGACGGTCAAAGCAGCGGACAGCGACGGGCCGGAGTGGCCGAACCGGACAGCGAGCGGGGTCGCGATCGCTGTCACGCCCATGCCGGTGAAGCCCAGGAGGATGACGAGCACTGCCGTGGGCACCACGAACGGCGAGAGCGGAATGAGCAGCAGCAGCACCAATGCAGAACCACCCGCAATGCCGAGATAGGTGCCCAGCGGGGCGCGGTCACCGGTGCGACCGGCGACGACGGTGCCGAGCAGTGCACCGATGCCGAACCCGACAAGCAGGAGCGGGACCGCGGTCTCATCGACGCCCGTGCGGTCGGTGAGGAGCGGGGAGATGTAGCTGTACGCAGCGAGGAACCCGCCCGAGACAAGGGCCGTGGCCAGCAGCACCAGCCACAGTTTGCCCTCGCGGAGCACGCCCAGCTGCGAACGGAGGGTGACGACCTGCTGCCCCGCCTGCTCGGCAGGCGCATACCTGCCGATGACGGCCGCCGCGACCAGCGCCAGCACGGCCAGTGCCCAGAAGATGCCGCGCCATCCGATGGCCTGGCCGACGAACGATCCGAGCGGAACACCGGCGACGATCGCAAGACCCATCCCGCTCATCATCACGCCCATTGCGCGGGAAGCGTTGGACGGTCCGGCGGCCGAGGTCGCGACGACGGCGGCGACCGACAGGAACGCACCAGTGGCCAAAGCGGTGACGATACGGGCGATCAGCACGACCTCGAAAGCGGGGCTGAGCGCTGCGACGATGTGACCGACCGCGAACAGCAGCAGCGACAGCACGAGGGTGAGGCGCTTGGGCAGGCGCATCGTCGCGACCGAGATCGTCGGAGCTCCGACGATCATTCCCACCGCGAAAGCCGTGATCAGCAGACCCGCCTGCGAGACGCTCACATTCAAGTCGGCTGCCATGTCCGGCAGGAGGCCGGCGATCACGAACTCGGTCGTGCTCATCAGGAACGTGCCGGCAGCGAGCAGCAGCACGACGAACGGGAGCTTGGCTTTCGGCTCAGCAGGTGACTTCACTGGGGAAGTGGGCATGGGTGTTCAACTTTCATCGGATCGGTTACCGCGAGAGCGGGCATGACAAGTCAAGGCGTCCCGCGCAATACGAGGGAGCCTCGGATGAAAGGGGTTCCCGCAGGGACCCCCTCGCGGGTCAGGTCTCGGTTGAAGCGGCCGCGGGAGCGGTGACGTTTGTCGCGGCCCAGCTCGACAGCAGGGCCAGTCCGTCCTCGGTGGTCGAGCCGGGCGCGGCGCTGTACACCGTCATCGAAAGCCCTGCCGCTCCCGGGAGTGTCATCGCCGAATGCTCGAGCTGCAACTCGCCGACGACGGGGTGATTGATGCGCTTTGTGCCGTCGCTGAACCTTCCGACGTCGTTGGCGCCCCACATCACCCGGAACGCATCGCTCCTGGTGGACAGTTCACCAATCAGGTTCGAAAGCGCCGTGTCGTAGGGATTTCTCCCCGCCTCGACTCGCAGGGAGCCGACGGCGGTACGTGCGATGCGGTCCCAGTCCAGGTAGAACCGCCGCGCGACGGGACTGAGGAACACAAACCGGACCGTGTTGTCGTGACATGTGGGGTCCTGGAACATTTCCGAGAACAGCGCACGTCCGAGTGGGTTCGTGTAGAGCACATCGAAGAGATTGTTCTGAATGAACGCGGGCAACGCGGGCATGCCGTCGACCACCCGCTTCACGGCCGCCGGGACCGTGGGCTTCGCAATGCGGCGCGGGGCACGCACAGGGGACGCGTTGGCGAGGCGGCCGAGATCGTGCAGATGAGCTCGTTCCGTCTCGTCCATCCGCAGCGCTAACGCGATGGCATCCAGCACGGAATCTGACACCCCTTGAAGGTTGCCGCGCTCCACGCGCGTGTAATACTCCACGCTGACACCCGCGAGGGCGGCCGCTTCATTCCTACGCAAGCCCGGAACACGCCGGTTCCCGAACGCAGGAAGTCCGACCTGCTCCGGCGTCACTCGGTTGCGGCGCGACATGAGAAAGTCGCGAACCTCCGGCCTGTTCTCCATGTCCGTCACGCTACGCGGGCGACCGCAGAGGATGGGAGCTTCTTGCGTTAACCCTCACCTCGAACGCGCTCCAGTCCAGATCAACATTGACCGCCCCCGCCACCATGAGCGACCGCCTCGAGGAGCCGACCCGAACGGTCCAGCTTCTCGAGAGCACGGCGGACGCGTTGAGAACGACGCCTCCGCCTCTACCTGCCGACTGGGCGCGCTGAGCATGCTGCTCCCGGCGCCCGTAGCGTCGCCGGGCCGCACGACGGGCGGATCTCGACCCGCGCACCTTCGCCGACAAGCGAGAACCGGGGTGTTACCGACAATCGGAGGGGTCATAGAGTGGTGCAGGTGAGGGAGCCCTCGTATGCAAAAGGCATGGCGCGCCGGGAGGAGATGCTCGAGGCGGCGATACGTGCGATTGCCGGCTCAGGTTTTCGGAGACTGAGTCTGCGCGAGATCGCTCGCGAGAGCGGAGTGGAGTCGGCACATCTTGTCTACTACTTCGGGTCGCGGGACGGACTCCTGCAAGCAGTGATCGAACGGTGGGATGCGGATACGCAGGTCGCGCGTGCGGCGGAGGCCGATCCTGATCGTCCGCTCGACTTTCTCGTCGAACACGTGCGGCTGAATCTGTATGTGCCCGGTCTGGTTCATCTCCTGCACTCCTTTGCGGCGGAGGCGATCGCGCCGAGCCACGAAGCCCATGCATTCTTTCGTCGGCGGTATGCGCTGGCCGCGAAGGTTGTATCCGAGTCGATTGCGGCTGAGCAGGCGGCGGGTCTGATCCCGAGGGACCTCGATCCCGCTGCTGAGGCGCAGAGGCTCACCGCGGTATCCGACGGCGTTCAGCTCCAGGCTCTGCTGGACGAACGCGTGGACGCGGTGGCGCTGCTGGCGGGCGCCGTCGAGGCTCTGCGATCTCTGTCCGACGATCCGGCTGTTCGCCTGGGCGACGAGTCGGTGCCGCTGTTGACGTCGCTCCGCAAAGGCCTCGCGGCTCCGGTCTGAGCACAGAACCGCCCCGGCGTGACGATCACGCCGGGGCAGTCATGCCGCTGATCAGTTCGCAGGGGAGAAGCCGAACAGCGACGGGTAGGAGTTTGTCGGCCACATCTCGACGGCGGTGGTGCTGTCGTGTGCGAACGTGCCCTGTTTGCGATACCAGGGAGCGAACCAGGCCTGGTCGGTGATGTATGCGTTGAGGTCCTTGACTGCCTGGTCGGCCTCTTCCTGCGTGCCGTTCTGGATGGTGCTGATGTACTCGTCCACCTGCGGGTCCTGCGAGCCGAACGGGTTGAACGTCGCCTCGGGC
>JAQZBG010000301.1 GCA_029239165.1 Microbacterium sp.
GACGCCACCCCGGTCGCCGTCGAGTCGGGCCCGATCTGCACCGCCGAGAACTCGAAGCAGCGCGACCTCGGTCTCGCCTACTCCGAGTGGTGGATGTCGCCCGACGCGCAGACCGCCTGGAACGACGCCCACGGCGACGTGGCGTTCAACCCGAAGGCGAAGGTCGCCGACCCCGCCCTCGCCGAGCTCGGCACCGAGATCGCCGGCGACGACTACATGCTCTACGACCGGTTCTTCGAGGCCATGCCCACCGAGATCGTGACCACCGCGATCGAGCAGTTCGGCGCCTTCAACGCCAACCCGGGCGACCCGATGCCGTTCCTGGAGAAGATCCAGGCCACGGCTGACAAGTACTGGGCAGAGCAGGAGTAAGCGTCGGATGGCGCATCAGAAGTCGCCGTACCAGTGGTCCGCCCGGGGCTTCATCGCCCCGGGCGTGATCCTGGTCGCGGTCCTGCTCTACCTCCCCCTGCTGTGGACGGTGTTCCTCAGCTTCACGCAGTACAACGGCCTGGGCAGCCCCGACTGGATCGGGCTCGACAACTACGTCGAGATGTTCACCGACGGCGACTTCGTGGGCTCCGCGATGAACACCGTGCTCTGGGTGATCGGCACCCTGATCATCCCGGTCGGCATCGGCCTGGCGATCGCCCTGCTCACCTGGAACCTCGGCGGCGGCATCTGGCTGCGCCTCCCCTTCCTCATCCCCTACGCCCTCTCCGGCATCGGCGTCGGCGTGGTGTGGTCGTTCATCCTCTCCTCCGGCGGGGCGCTCGACCAGGCCCTCGCCGCGTTCGGCGTGACCGACCCGCCGCGATGGCTGCTGGATGCTCCGCTCAACACGATCGTCATGATCATCGCCTCCTCCTGGCAGGGCGTCGGGGTGAACGCGCTGCTGTTCACGATCGGCCTGCAGGCGATTCCGAAGGAGCCGCTCGAGGCCGCGCGCATCGACGGCGCCGGCGGCGTACGCCTGTTCACCAGCATCCTCTGGCCCATGCTCCGCCCGCTCACGGCGGTGGTCGTCGGGCTCTCGATCGTCGCGAGCCTGAAGACCTTCGACATCGTCTGGGGCATGACCAAGGGCGGGCCGGGCACCGTCTCGGAGACCCTCGCGCTGACCATGTACAAGGAGACGTTCGTGAACAGCGACTACGGACTCGGATCGGCGATCGCGGTGTTCCTCACCGTCATCACCCTGGTCGCCTCGGTGCTGTACCTGCGTCAGCAGCTCTCCCCGAAGAAGGAGATGTGATGTCGAAGATCATCCGCACCGCCGTGCTCGTCATCCTCGGGATCGTGTGGCTGCTGCCCGCGTACCTCCTCGTCGTGAACGCGATGAAGGACCCGATGACCTTCACCTCGAAGGAGTCGTGGATCCCCACGGACTTCCACCTGTTCGAGAACTTCGCCGACGCGTTCGAGCTCTCCGGCCTCGGCGACAGCATCCTCAGCACCCTCATCTACTCGATCGTCTCGCCGACCATCGCCGTGCTCGTCGGCGCTGCGGCCGGGTACGCGATCGTGGCCCTGCGCCTCAAGCGCGGCTTCCTGTGGTTCGTCGTGATCTTCGGCGGCACGGTGTTCCCGCTGCAGATGGTGTTGCTGCCGCTGTTCGACGCGTACTCGCGCATCGGGCTCTTCGACACCCGCGTGGGCATGGTGATCATCTACACGGTGATCTCCATCCCGTTCTCGGCCTTCGTGATGCGCAACTTCTTCACCGGTGTCGCACACAACGTGTTCGAGGCCGCCGTGCTCGACGGCGCCACCACCTGGCGCATCTTCGTGCGGCTGTACCTGCCGATGGCGTCGAGCGCGCTGGTCGCCATCTTCATCCTGCAGGCCACGTTCGTGTGGAACGACCTGCTGCTCGGCCTCACGCTGAGCCAATCGGACGACATCCGCCCGATCATCACGACCCTGTCCGGCATGCAGAGCACCTACGGCGGCGCACAGATGTCGGTCGTGCTCGCCGCGGCCGTGCTCGTCTCGCTCCCCACCGTGGTGCTGTTCCTCTGCACGCAGCGGTTCTTCGCCAAGGGCCTCGCGCTCGGCCAGTACTGACACCTCCCGCCCCTCGAAAGGCATCATGCATCCCCTCATCCCCACCGTCGACGACCTCGCCGCCGACCCGGTGACCCACCACGACGACGACATGATCGCGCCGACCGGCCTCACGAACATGTTCGGCACCGTGCGTGTGGACCACGACCTGACCGCGATCAGCGCCGTGCAGTTCCCACCCGTGTCACAGGGCCTCACCCAGACCGCGGTGCTGTTCGTCGACGGTCGACTGTTCGCCTCGTACGGCGTGCCCGTCACGCACGAGTGGCGGCCGGATCGGGTGATGCGGCGGGCCACCGTGGGGGAGCTGGAGATCGAGACCACGACGGTGTGCGTGCCGGGCAAGACGGCGGTGGCGATCGACATCGCCGTGCGGAATGCGGGATCACAGGATCGGGAGGTGCGGATCGGGCTCTCGGCCGCGGCGCGGGTGACCCGGTCGACCGAGGCCTGGCTCGACGCCGAGTCGCCGTCCGAGCGCGACACCGCGACCGTCGACGGCGAGCGCCTGCTGTTCTCCTCGGCGGATGACGCGGCCTGGAGCGTGCAGGGCGTGGTGGGCGGATCGGCGGCACTGAGCGGAGTGGCCTCGCTCCCCGAGGCGTTCGACACGGGCATCGGCGGAAACGGCCGCGGCGGCGAGCTGTCGGTGGTGCTGACCGTGCCGGCCGGAGGCGTCTCGCGCACGGCCTACGTGCAGGCGGTCGGGATCTCCCACGACGACGCGGCGCGCACCTACGACGCCGTGATCGCCGACGTGCCCGGGGCCGTCACCGCGTCCGAGGAGTTCTGGAACCGGCAGCTGCGCGCCGCCTTCGACCCCGACGACGGCGAGTTCTCCGGGGCGCTGCCCGTGCTCGAGACGGCATCCGCGCCGCTCCGCCGCCTGTACTGGTGGGCGGTGCTCGGCGTGATCTGGTTCCGGCGCGACTATGCCGCAGGCGTGCTCGGGCGCTCCTACGACACCCTGATGCCGAACTACTGGGGCACCACGACGTTCATCTGGGACTACAGCCTGAGCTCGGTCAGCCATGCGCTGCTCGACCCCGCCGAGATGCGCAACCAGGTGCGGCACTGGATCTCGCTCGACATCCACTCCCACTTCGGCACGTCCTCGCTCACCGGCGGGCCGGTCGGGCGCTGGTACTCCGTGAACGACTACGCCATGACCCGGCTCGTGCACGACTACGTGCGCTTCACCGGCGACACCGCGTTCCTCGACGAGATCGTCGGCGACGAGACGGTCGCCGCGTCGGTGCGGCAGTGGGCGCTGGCGTGGAAGGAATTACGCCGTGACACGGCCCTGGCCGACTACGGGGAGATCGACAACCTGCTCGAATGCGTCAGCTCGTACACGCACGAGGTCGCGAGCCTCAACGCCGCGAACGTGTGGAGCATGCGCACGGCCGCCGCGCTCGCCGAGCTGCGGGGGGACACCGCCGCCGGTGCGGAACTGCGCGCCGAGGCCGATGCCCTGCTCCCGGCCGTGATCGAGCGCTACCTCCCCGGCGAGGGCATCTTCGCCGCGGGGCAGCCCGACGGCACACAGCTGCCGGTGCGGCACTGCTACGACTTCAGCGTGGTCGGCACCACGATCGCCGATGACCTCACCCCCGGCATCCGCGACGAGATGGTGTCGTTCTTCCAACGCGAACTGCAGACCGAGAACTGGATGCGCGCCCTCTCGCCGTGGGACCCCGACGCCAGCTACAGCCCGCGCCCCGACCACCAGTGGAACGGCGCCTACCCTGCCTGGCCCGCGGATGCCGGACGCGCACTGGCCGCCCTCGGTGCTCCCGAGGTGCTCACCTCGTGGGTCGAGGGGCTGTCGCGCACGGCGAACCAGGGCCCGATGGGGCAGGCGCACTTCGTGGAGGAAGCCGTGCCCGGGATCAACGGCGGCGCGCGCAAGGCCCCGCCGCAGCTGCCGTACATCATCGACTGGGCGTGCTCCTCATCGGGCGCCTGGATCGAGCTCGTGATCGAGGCCCTGTTCGGGGTCTCGGTTGCGACCGACGGCACGGTGCGCGCGGCCGGATGTGTCGCCGCGCTCGACCCGCACGCCGTGCTGCGCGGGCTGCACGTGGGCGAGAAGACCTACGACATCGACGCCTC
>JAQZBG010000302.1 GCA_029239165.1 Microbacterium sp.
CGGCGGTCAGCAGGTCCTCGCCGGCGAGATCATCGTCCGCCAGCGCGGCACGCACTTCCACCCCGGCGTCAACGTCGGCCGTGGTGGCGACGACACGCTTTTCGCTCTGGCCGCCGGTGCGGTCCAGTTCGGCGCCAAGGGCGGCCGCAAGGTCGTCAACATCGTCGCTGCAGCTGAGTGATCTCAGCACGACACTAGTCATCCGGTTCGGGGCGGGCTTCGGCTCGCCCCGTCCGTGTATCTGCACACCGTCATAAATAGGAACCCAGGGGAACCCGCACATGGTCACGTTCGTCGACACCGTCACACTGCACTTGCGTGCGGGTAAGGGCGGCGGCGGCTGCGTCTCCGTGCACCGCGAGAAGTTCAAGCCCCTCGGCGGCCCCGACGGGGGAAACGGCGGCGACGGCGGCGACATCGTGCTCGTCGCCGACCCGCAGACCGGCACGCTGCTCTCGTATCACCACTCGCCGCACCGCTCCTCGGGTAACGGCGGCCCCGGCATGGGCGACCACCGCTCCGGGTTCCTGGGTGAGACGCTCGAGCTCCCCGTTCCGGTGGGCACCGTGGTGAAGAACACCGCGGGCGAGGTCCTCATCGACATGATCATCCCCGGTGAGCGGTTCGTCGTCGCCAAGGGCGGGATGGGTGGGCTCGGCAACGCGGCTCTGGCCACCCCCAAGCGCAAGGCTCCCGGCTTCGCACTGCTGGGCACGCCCGGTTACGAAGGCGATGTCGTCCTCGAACTGAAGACCGTCGCCGACATCGCGCTGGTCGGCTACCCGTCCGCCGGCAAGTCGAGCCTGATCGGCGCGATCTCTGCGGCCCGACCGAAGATCGCCGACTACCCGTTCACGACCCTGCATCCGAACCTGGGCGTCGTGCAGGTGGGGGACTTCCGCTACACGGTCGCCGATGTTCCCGGCCTCATCGAGGGGGCGAGCGAGGGGCGTGGTCTCGGACTCGAGTTCCTCCGCCATGTCGAGCGCTGCTCGGCTCTGCTGCACGTGCTGGACTGCGCGACCCTCGAGCCCGGGCGCGACCCGATCTCCGATCTGGATGTCATCCTCGGCGAACTCGGCGCCTACGAGGTTCCCGAGGGGCAGACTCCGCTGCTCGAACGTCCCCAGTTCGTCGCGTTGAACAAGATCGACGTGCCCGAGGCGCGCGATCTCGCCGAGATGGTGCGCCCGGACCTCGAGGCGCGCGGCTTCCGCGTGTTCGAGATCTCCACGGTCTCGCATGAGGGGCTGCGTCCGCTCACGTTCGCACTGGGCGAGCTCGTCGAGAACGCCCGCGCAGAAGCCGCGCTCGAGACGCCGCCGGAGCGCGTCGTCATCCGACCGCGCGGTCCCAAGAAGGGCTTCACCATCCGCGTGGAGGGTGGCACCTACGGCAACGTGTACCGGATCATGGGTGAGAAGCCGGTCCGCTGGGTTCAGCAGACCGACTTCCAGAACGAGGAGGCCGTCGGCTACCTCGCGGATCGCCTCGAGAAGCTCGGCGTCGAGGACGAACTCTTCCGCCTCGGTGCCGTGCAGGGCTCGACCGTGGTGATCGGCGAGGGCGACAGCATCGTCTTCGACTGGGAGCCCACGATGACCTCGGCCGCCGAGCTCATGAGCGCTCCCCGTGGCACCGATCCCCGTCTCGCGCCCAATGCGCGCCGTACCACGAACGAGCGTAGGGAGCAGTACTACGAGCGCATGGACGCCAAGGCCGAGGCACGTGCTGAGGTGGAGACCCAGCGTCTGGCCGCGTACCGCGAGGACGGCGAGTGACCGCACGCACCCGCGCTGATCTGGCGACCGCGTCACGCATCGTCGTCAAGGTCGGCTCGTCCTCGATCAGCGGGGCGTCGTCGTGGCGCATCCCCGTCATCGTCGAGGCCCTCGCCGCGGCGCACGCACGGGGGGCGGAGGTCGTCCTGGTGTCCTCCGGCGCGATCGCGTCGGGGATCCCGTTCCTGCGGCTGGACTCCCGGCCGAATGACCTCGCGACGCAGCAGGCAGCTGCCGCCGTGGGGCAGAACATCCTCATGTACCGGTATCAGGAGTCGCTTCGCCCGTTCGACATCGTCGCCGGTCAAGTGCTCCTCACTACCGGCGACCTGGAGAACCCGACGTCGCGCTCGAACGCCCGTCGTGCGATGGAGCGACTTCTCGGGCTGAGGACGCTGCCCATCGTCAACGAGAACGACACGGTCGCGACGCAGGAGATCCGGTTCGGCGACAACGATCGTCTCGGCGCCCTGGTCGCGCAGCTGATCGAGGCCGATGCGCTCATCCTCCTGAGCGACATCGAGTCGCTCTACACGAAGCCGCCGACGGACCCCGGTGCAGAGCCCATCGACACTGTCGCCCCCGACGCCGATCTCACCGGTCTGGAGTTCGGTGCGACCGTCGTGAACAGCGTCGGCACCGGCGGAGCGGCCACCAAGGTCTCGGCGGCACGACTGGCCGCGGCATCCGGCATCGGCGTCCTCGTCACCAGTGCCGACCTGGTGGACAAGGCGCTCTCCGGAGCGGAAATCGGAACCTGGTTCGAGCCCGCCACCTCATAAACTGGGCGGATGACCGAACAGACCCCGCAGGTGCGCCTGGAGCGCGCCAAAGAGGCCTCCCGAGCCACCGCAGCCCTGACCAGCGCTGACAAGGCACGTGTGCTCGAGGCGATCGCTCTCGCTCTCCTGGCCGAGGCGCCGCGCATCATCGAGGCGAACGGTCGCGACATCGCGCGCGGACAGCAGGACGGCATCGGCGATTCCCTCATCGATCGGCTGCGCCTCGATGAGAAGCGGGTGGCGTCTCTCGCCTCGGCCGTCCGCGAGGTCGCGGGACTTCCCGATCCCGTCGGACGGGTGGTCGGCGGGCACCGCATGCCCAACGGCGTGGCACTCGAGCAGGTGCGGGTACCTTTCGGCGTGGTCGGTGCGATCTACGAGGCCCGCCCCAACGTGACCGTCGACATCGCAGCTCTCGCGCTGCGATCGGGAAATGCCGTGGTGCTGCGCGGTGGCAGTGCGGCCCGTGACTCCAACGCGGTGCTCGTGGAGATCATGCGAGCGGCGGTCGAAGATGCGGGCTTGACGGCCGAGGCGATCCAGACCGTCGACGACTTCGGACGCGATGGTGCGAAGGCGCTCATGAACGGTCGCGGCTTCATCGACGTGCTGATCCCGCGGGGGAGTGCCGGTCTCATCGAGACCGTCGTGACGGAGTCCACCGTGCCGGTCATCGAGACCGGGGCCGGCAACGTCCACATCTTCCTCGACGAGACGGCCCCCGCCGACTGGGCGCGTGACATCGTCGTGAATGCCAAGGTGCAGCGCCCGAGCGTGTGCAACGCGGTCGAGACGGTCCTCGTGCACCGCCAGGCGGCGCCGCGGCTCGTTCCCCTGGTGGCCAGTGCTCTCCAGAGCGAGGGCGTCGCGATCCACGGCGACGACATGGTCGTGGGGCTCATGTCGAACGTCATCCCCGCGGTGGAGGAGGACTGGGAGACCGAGTACCTCAGCCTCGACATCGCGATGAAGGTCGTCGACACGCTGGATGAAGCCCTCGCGCACATCCGTCGCTACAGCACGGGGCACACCGAGTCGATCATCACGACCGATTCGCGCAACGCCGAGCGCTTCCTCGCCGAGGTGGACTCGGCTGTGGTGATGGTCAACGCTTCCACGCGGTTCACCGACGGAGGCGAGTTCGGGTTCGGCGCGGAGGTCGGGATCTCGACCCAGAAGCTGCACGCCCGAGGGCCGATGGGACTGTCCGAGCTGACCAGCACGAAATGGCTTGCGCGTGGGTCGGGGCAGACGCGCGGCTGAGGGCTAGACTGGGGGACGCTGTAACCCCCACAGGATCCCGAACAGCACGCCACGAAACGGAGCCAGGATGAACCTCGTCGCACAGATCGCGATGGCCGCTGCCGAGACCGAGCACCACGGCAACGTCGCGCTCGAGACGCTGATCTTCGGGGTCATTGCCGCGATCGTGTTCGCCGCGCTCGGCTTCGTGACGTTCTCGTACAAGAACGTCGCCAACCGTCACTCGGCGAAGGCTGAGGCCTGGGCCGCGAAGCACGGCAAGGACGGCCACGAGGCGGGACACGGCCACTAGGCCCGCATGAACGACGCTGCGACCACGCGCCCCCCGCGCATCGGCGTGATGGGCGGCCTGGTCGCAGCCAGCGAGGTCGCGAACTCCTTCGACCTCGACGAGGTCGTCTTCGTGCCGACCGGGCATCCCTGGCAGAAGTCGGGCGTCTCGCCGAGCGAGCATCGCTATCTCATGACCGTCATCGCGACCGCTTCGAACCCGCAGTTCACGGTGAGTCGGGTCGACATCGACCGCGAGGGGCCGACCTACACGATCGACACCCTGCGCGACCTGAAGCGGGATCGACCGGACGCCGAGCTCTTCTTCATCACCGGAGCCGACGCCGTAGCGCAAATTCTCAGTTGGAGGGACCATGATGAGTTGTGGGAATTGGCCCACTTCGTCGCGGTCTCACGTCCAGGACACGTCCTGAGCACAGACGGCCTCCCGAGCGACAACGTCAGCCAACTGGAGGTGCCGGCGCTGTCGATCTCATCGACGGACTGCCGTGAACGCGTTCGTGACGATCAGCCGGTCTGGTACCTGGTCCCCGATGGGGTCGTTCAGTACATCGCGAAGCATCATCTGTATCGGAGCAAGGCATGAGTACATCGGATCAGCAAGGGCACGGTCCGCTGACGCGCAAGCAGT
>JAQZBG010000303.1 GCA_029239165.1 Microbacterium sp.
CCTGAAAGAACGGACGTCCGCTGTGCTTGCCGTGCACGACCTCGAGATCCGCGTTGGCGCGCGCCTGCTGATGGAGAACGTCTCGTTCCGCGTCGCCGATGGAGACAAGATCGGACTCGTCGGCCGCAACGGGGCCGGCAAGACCACGCTCACGAAGGTGCTCGCGGGTGACGTCCTGCCCTCCGGCGGCAGCGTGACGCGTTCGGGCGAGCTCGGCTACCTGCCGCAGGACCCGCGTTCCGGGAACCCCGAAGACCTCGCCCGCACGCGCATCCTCGATGCTCGCGGACTCGGGCAGCTGAACCTCGGGATGACCGAGGCGGCACTCGCGATGGGCTCGGACGACCCCGCCGTCGCCGACAAGGCGATGAAGCGCTACGCCCGCCTCACCGAGCAGTTCGAAGCTCAGGGCGGATACGCGGCGGAGGCCGAGGCGGCATCCATCGCGAACAACCTCTCGCTTCCGGACCGCATCCTCGACCAGCCGCTCTCGACACTGTCGGGTGGTCAGCGTCGCCGCATCGAGCTCGCCCGCATCCTGTTCTCCGACGCCGAGACCATGATCCTCGACGAGCCCACCAACCACCTCGATGCCGACAGCGTCGTGTGGCTCCGTGAGTTCCTCAAGGGCTACAAGGGCGGACTGATCGTGATCAGCCACGATGTCGAGCTCGTCGGCGAGACGGTCAACCGAGTGTTCTACCTCGATGCGAACCGCCAGATCATCGACACGTACAACATGAACTGGAAGAACTACCTGCGTCAGCGGGTGGCCGATGAGGAGCGCCGCAAAAAGGAGCGCGCGAACGCCGAGAAGAAGGCGACGACCCTGCAGCTGCAGGCGGCGCGCTTCGGCGCGAAGGCCTCGAAGGCCGCTGCGGCGCACCAGATGATCGCGCGCGCCGAGAAGCTGCTCGCCGGGCTCGACGAGGTCCGCCAGGAAGACCGGGTCGCGAAGCTGCGCTTCCCGAAGCCGGCACCGTGCGGCAAGACGCCGATGATGGCGAGCGGCCTATCGAAGTCGTACGGATCGCTCGAGATCTTCACGGATGTCGACCTCGCGATCGACCGCGGCTCCAAGGTCGTCGTGCTCGGACTCAACGGTGCGGGCAAGACCACGCTGCTGCGGATGCTCGCGGGCGTCGACCAGCCCGACACCGGACAACTCGAGCCCGGCCATGGCCTCAAGGTGGGCTACTACGCCCAGGAGCACGAGAACCTCGACGTGAATCGTTCGGTGCTCGAGAACATGGTCTCCGCCGCCCCGCACATCACCGAGACCGAGGCGCGCAAGGTGCTCGGATCGTTCCTGTTCACGGGCGACGACGTGCTGAAGCCGGCCGGAGTGCTCTCCGGTGGCGAGAAGACGCGTCTGTCGCTCGCGACTCTCGTGGTGTCCTCGGCGAACCTGCTGCTGCTCGACGAGCCGACCAACAACCTCGATCCCGCCTCGCGCGAGGAGATCCTGGGCGCTCTCGCGCACTACGAGGGGGCTGTCGTCCTCGTGTCGCACGATCCCGGTGCGGTGCAGTCGCTCAACCCCGAGCGCGTGCTGATCCTGCCGGACGGTGTCGAAGACATCTGGAGCCAGGAGTACCAGGACCTCATCGAGCTCGCCTGATCCGCGGGGTCGCATGTCGGCGGCCCGTTGTAGCGTGACGGCATGGATCTCGCTCATATCCGTGCCGTGTGCTGGGACTGGAACGGCACGCTGCTCGACGACGCGGAGATCTGCCGCGAGGTGATGAATGCGGTGCTCCGAGACCACGATCTGCAGCCGTTCCCGGATGTCGAGGCTTATCGTTCGGTGTTCCGCTTCCCGATTCGCGACTTCTACGGCTCGGTCGGGCTCGGCGAGGACAGGTTCGTGTCGGCCGCCACGGCGTACCTCGAGATGCTCGCCACCCGCGTCGGCGAAGCGCGACTCCATGAAGACGCTCGCACAACGCTTTCGGCGGTGCGGGAACGCGGCATCCGACAAGTCCTGGCATCGGCGACGGTCGCCGAGGCGCTTTCTCGGCAGATGGCCCCGTACGGCCTGCACGATGCCTTCGAGGAGGTGCTCTCGATCGTCGATCCCTATCGCGCCTCGAAGCACGATGTCATCGCGCGATGGCTCGCGACGTCCGGTGTTGCGCCGAAGGACCTGCTCGTGATCGGCGACACCAACCACGACCGCGAGATCGCCGACGATCTCGGCGCCGAGTTCGTGCATTTCGACGGAGGCCACCAGCACTGGTCGGGCGAGACCCGCCGGATCACGGCTCTCCGGGAGGTGATCGACCTGCTCGTCCCCACCGCGGGTGATCCCGATCTGGTGGACGTCGCCTGAGTCGTCGGCTGCGTCGAGACTCCGTGGCATAGTCGGGGTATGGCGGCAGAGCGAACCCTCCTTTCCTCAGGCATCGGCGAATGGCTGCGCGCGCAGCCCTCACTCACCGGGACCGCGCCTCCGCTGGAGCTCTCGGCTCTCCCCGACGACCCGGTTCCGCTCTTCGTCGACTGGCTCACGACAGCCGTGGCCGGGGGTGTTCCCGAGCCGCACGCCGTGACGCTGGCCACAGCCGATCGCCACGGCATCCCCGACGCGCGGACGCTGATCCTCAAAGACGTCGATGCGAGCGGCTGGGCATTCGCCGGCGCGCGATCGTCGGCGAAAGGCGACCAGCTCGATGCGCATCCGGCGGCGGCACTGAACTTCTGGTGGCAACCGCAGCTGCGGGCTGTCCGTGTTCGCGGCCAGGTCCAGGAGGCTTCTCCAGCGGAGAGCGCAGCCGACCTCGCGGCACGTTCAGCCGCGGCGCGCGAAGGCATCGCCCCGGGCGAGTGGGTGCTCTGGCGGATCGTCCCGAATCGTGTCGAGTTCTGGCAGGGATCCCCGGACCGGAATCACACCCGTATCGTGTTCGACCGCGCGGACGGCGGTTGGAAGAGCAGCGCGACGGGTGCGGCGGCAGAAGGGCACATTTCATGAAGGAGCGACGATGAACGGGTATCAGGTGGTCGAGATCGGTTCTCTCGACGAGTGGCGCACACATCACGGAGGGTTCGATGCGGCGCGCTCCCGCGACGGACGTCGGGTGGTCGACCACGAACTGACGATGCAGTACATCGGGATGACCGCGAACGCCCTGGCGCCGGGCGAAGAGGCGGGCTACTGGCATCTGCATCGCAAGATCGAGGAGGTCTACGTATTCCTCGAGGGTCGCGGGCAGATGGGACTGGACGACGACGTCGTCGAGGTGGGACCGGGAACGGTGATCCGTGTGGGACAGGACGTCGCACGCACCTGGCGGGCGCGGCCGGACAGTGCGGGCGAGCTGCGCTGGCTCTGTCTCCGAGCGGGTGGGGACGAGCTCCCTCATCTCCCCGACGACGGTGCGCGGCTTCCCGAGCGACCCATGCCCTGGAAGGACTGACGTCGGCGACGGTCAGCGGACGTCGAGCAGCTCGTCCTCGACTTCGGCGTCGTGATCCTTGCGCCGCGGAGCCTTCACGGGGGCCGGGATCCCTTCGACTTCTTCCCGGTGCTTCACGATCTCGGTGCGGATGATGTAGCCGATGAAGATGAAGCCCATCAGGGCGAACAGGATCCACTGGATCGCGTAGGAGAGATGCGGGCCCGGATCATCGGTGGGGGAGTCGAAGCCGCCCAGCGCGCCGGAGCCGGCCGGCTCCTCGGTCACGACGCGGCCGTAGGCGCTCGTGATCACGTCACCGTCAGTGAGCGCGGCGATCGAGGGCAGATGGATGGTCGGCACCTGTCCTTCGGGCGCACCGCGACCCGAGGCAGGCAGCTGCTCCCCGGGCCGGAGACGCACGGTCACCTCGGCTTCGCCCTGCGGCGGCGGCGGCACCGAATCGGGCTCAGCGCCCTCGCCGGGTGCGACCCAGCCGCGATCGACGATGAACACGCGGCCATCGGCGTCGCGGAACGGAACCAGCACCTCGAAGGCGCTCGTACCGCCGTGTGGGCGGTTCCGCACCAGGAGCTGCTGGTCGGGCTGATACTCGCCCTGCAGAGTCACCGGCCGCCATTCGTCCGAGGGGTCGAGTGACCCGTCGTCACCGATCACCTCGGCCAGGGGAACGGGATCCGCGTCGTAGTTCTGCTCGACGAGCTCGATCTGAGCCGCGCGCGTCTCGTTCCGCTCGAACTGCCAG
>JAQZBG010000304.1 GCA_029239165.1 Microbacterium sp.
CCGACGATCTCGCCGTCGACGAGCGCGGCGTTCATCTTGAACTCGGGGCCCTGCGAGGCCCAGTGCGTCCACAGCTCGGCCATGCGGCGCGGCGAGACCTTCTCGAGCGCAGCCTTGCTGATGAGGTGGTCGTAGGTCTCGTGCCAGCACTGGGCATGCACGCGACCGAGGGCTTCCGCGTCCACATCACGGACCGGACGGACGATGACTTCAGACTGGGCTTCGGCGCTCATGATCGTGACTCTACGCGCGGCGTCCGCGAAGCGGAAATCGAGGGGATGTTCGATGACGCCGGACGGAAGGGCATGGAGGATTCGCACAATGATGTTCGCGGATCGTGCATGCCTGGCTACGATCGATCCTCGTGAACGTGATCTGGCGGACCCTCCTGGTGATCCTCGGCGCCCGACGCCGCGTGCGTCGGGGGAAGACCCTCGACCCGACGGCCGTGGGGAGCATCACCATCACCACTCTGCCGACCGACCTCGACATCCTGCGGCACATGAACAACGGCCGTTACCTGTCGCTGTTCGATCTCGGACGCTGGGACCAGCTCATCCGAACCGGGCTGTTCGATGCCATGAAGGACCGCGGCTGGTACGCGGTCGTCTCCAGCGAGACGGTGACGTTCCGCAAGTCGCTGAAGCTGTGGCAGCGGTTCGAGGTGCAGTCGCGGTTCATCGGGCACGACGAGAAGGCGCTGTTCCTCGAACACCGTGCCGTGGTCGACGGCGAGGTCTACGCCCGAGCGATCGTGCGGGCGCGGATGCTGCGCCGCACCGGCGGCACGGTCAGCAACGAGGAGCTGTTCGCCGCGGTCGGCAAGCCCGAAGGCGTGCCGGAGATCGACGCGTGGGTGCATGACTGGGCAGCGGCATCCGCCCTCCCGCCCGTACGGGGGAAGGCGCCGAGCATCTGGGGCTGATCCGCTCCGCAGCTCTTGCCGGCGCAGCGATATATTGACCGTGTGCTGGCGATCCTGAAGACCACCGGGCGTGTGCTGTGGCGACACTGGCCCGCGCTCATGGCCTGGTATCTGGCCGGCGTGCTGGTGCACTACGTGATCACCGAGGTCGCCGGCTTCATCGGTGCCTCATCTGCCACCCTCGGGTTCCTGGTCCTTCCGATCGGGATCCTCGCGCGGCTGATCAGCCTGGTCGCGATGTTCCTGGTCCTGCGCGACGGACTGCGCAACCTGCAGGAGGTCGCGCCGCTGCCCGAGGCGGCCGCGGACCGCCGCCGCACCTTCCTCTCGGCGCTGCTCGCCGGCATCCTCCCCTTCTTCGCGGTCTACTGGGCGCAAGGGCTGCTGGGCGAGGACGTGCGGGCGTACTCGCTGCGCGCCCTCGAGGTGCGACAGGGCATCATTGCGTGGGCGTCTGTCAACGGCGAGGATCCGGTGAGCTCGGTCGACACGGTGCTCAATCTGCCGATCAACGTGTGGACCATCTCGATCATCGTGCTCGCGTTCGCCGGCCGCTGGGCGTGGTCGAAGTGGTCGTCGCGCCTGGCGAAGTGGCTGTCGCCGGTCGCCGTCTACTTCGAGGTCGTCTGGGTCTTCTTCTCGGTGATGGTGCTCGGCGACATCTTCGACACGATCAAGGCGTGGGTCGACAGCCGGGCAGCCATGGCCTTCTTCGAGACGGTCAGAGAGCAGATCCTGGATGCCGTCGCCCCGCTGCGCTGGCTCTGGGAGGCCATCGGCTGGCTGCTCTCCGAAGCGGGCCCGGTCCTGCTCGCTCCGCTCGCGTGGCTGACCATCGCCGGTGTGGTGTTCGGCCAGGCGATCGTCGCCGAGAAGCTGCGCGTGGAGAGCGAGCTGATCGCCCGGGTGCGCGCCCACGCGGCCGTGATCCCCAACCCGCTCGTGCGCCGGCTCAAGGATCTCGGCGAGGAGCTCGGTGCCCGCTTCCGCCCGATCGGTCGGGCGCTGCTGCTCATGTGGCGCGCGGGACCGCTGCTCGTCGGCTCCTACGCGCTGCTGTACGTGATCGTGAAGGCACTCGAGTCGTACCTCAGCTTCGGCATCACCCGGCTGGTCGGGCCGCAGGACTACGTGTTCTGGGCGATCGCCGCGCCGCTCGTCTCGCTCGTGCCCCTCCTGCTCATGGAGCCGGTGCGCATCGCCGTGATCAGTGGCGCGTACGACGCCACCCTCGCGCGGCTGCGCAAGCGGCAGCAGGACCGCACCGACACGGTGGGCGTCTCGGAGGCGGAAGGGGAGATGCGTGCCGTCGCCGATGCCGCCGGACTCCTGCCCTCGTCGGTGGATGCCGTCGCCGCCGCGATGGTCACCGCGCCCGCCAGGGACAGCGTCGAGGGTCAGGGCTCGAACTCGAACCTCACGAAAGAGCCGCCGGCGTCGTAAGGGCGCACGTCGACCCAGAAGGGGCCTTCGACATCCTCCGGCACGACGAACGGGACGATCAGTTCGTAGGCGCCGGCCTGATCGCTGAGGCAGGTCTCCGGTTCGTCCGCGCTCCAGTCCAGCCCGATCTCCGCGCGGACAGGACCCCACTCCCGCCCCGTGGACTGCTCCACGAGGGTCGGCGTCTCGCACCCCATCCCCTCGGCATCAGGATCCACAGGAACCCCGACGGCGATCAGGCGCGTGTTCGGCGGGACGTCGAGACCCGAGAGGTCTTCGATCTCCCCGCCGCGCACCGGACCCCAGCCTGCGCCGGCGAGATCAGTCGTCTCGTCTTCGGCGACCACCACGGGTGTGACCGCGCGGGAGCCGAATCCGAAGAACTGGTACCACTCCTGCCACCCGACTGCGATGGCGGTCGCCGGCAGCAGCAGGACGAGCGCGACCAGGGCCAGAGTATTGCGACGCCACCAGGAGGGCGGCTTCGCCGGGGCAGCGGCGGCCTCCGGGTCTTCCCTGGGCGCGGGGGGCACGGGTGGGAGCGGGATGGTCATCGGGCCCAGCCGTTCTCGTCCAGGAGCACCTCGGCCTCGACGGGCAGCGCGGCGAGGTCGATCGACAGCTCGATCACAGCGTCGCGCAGTACCTCGCCGACGGCCGCCCCCGGCACGCCCAGACGGAGCATCGCCCGACCGCCGGTCACGTCGTCCGGAAGCTCGAACGCCAGGCTCCCGGAGCGGGGGACGCCGGTGACCAGGCGCTGCTCGACGAAGGTGGTGCCGCGATCCGTGGCGCTGAACGTCCGGTCGCCGATCGTGAGCTCCGCAAGTCTCAGGGTGCCCAGATCCTGCGTCACGCCGGTGGCGGCCTCGAGGTCGACGACGAGCCAGGTGCCGTCGGCCGACCAGCCCTTCACATCCGTGACCCGGTCCGCGAGGTGCACGTCGGTCACGGTCGCGACGAGGTTGCGCGTGGCGGCCTCCTCGCCGATCTGCGCGACCGTCGGGAACGCGGCGTTCGGGGCGTCGTCGGGAAGAGTCGCCTTCGAGATGCCCCAGGCGCACGCGAGCAGCGCGGTGGTGGCGAGCCAGATGAGCACGTGCTTCTTCACGGTGCCGACACCTCGTCGATGGTCGCCGTCAGGGTCGCTCCGACGCGGACGTCCTGCCAGTAGTCGCCGCGCCTCACGCTCTGCCCGACATAGTGGTTCGAATCGGGGAGGGTGAGGGCGATCTCATCGCCGCCGTGGAAGTCGTCCGGCCCGACGACCCAGGTGAGGAGCAGGCGGGCGGGAACATCGGGTTGCAACCGGGGTGCGCGCTCACCGTCGTCGGCACGGAAGACGTCGCCCTTTTCGTCGAGCCCCTCGATGCGGATGCCGTCGATGACCGGGGATTGCGCGGGGTTCGCCGTCGAGGGTCGCGGCTTGTCGAACGTGTTGACGACGTCGACCGTGACGACCAGGATGCGCTCGCCCTTGTCTTCGTCCGGGAAGACCAGGGTTTGGGCGCTCTCAGCGCTCAGCTTGCCGCGCAGCTCGACCCCGCGCACGGTCATCTCCAGGTCGGAGCCGGCGAAGGTCTCGCCGACCTCGACGACCGGCGTGGGATCGACGGCCGCGGCCTCGAGTCCGCCGAACACCGCGGTGGTCGCGAGCAGCACGGCTCCGGCGCCCGTGATGAGCCAGGACGTCGGGATCAGATCGATGCTGCGCCGTGCCCAGTCGAGGACCTTCGCTCGCGCGCTCGCATTCGCCGCGGTGACGGCCGGATCCTGCGCCTTTGAGCGCTCGACGCCTGGTGCGCGTACGCGCCCCAGGTTCGCGGTTTCTCGCGGCGCAGAGTGGGCTACGAAGTCAAAGTCGAATTGCGATCGGTGCCGCGGAGTAGTGGCAGATACACCAATTTGTAAAGAATGTCTGTCCCCCAAAATGCCTACAGACATGCACCTGCGAGATGCGTAGCGTTGTGGCTTCTGGAAGACACGGAGGATGCGAGACATGAAGAACAAGAAAAAAGTCGGTGGCGGATTCGTCGCTGTCATGATGGCTGGCGCGATTCTAGCCTCAGGAGTACCCGCCAATGCTGCCGTTTCGCCTGGCGCCAGCCAGAACGCAACGACCGCGGTGAGTGCAGGTCGCATCAATATTTCGCATCTGCAGAATGCGGCTGCTGATCTCCGAACATATGCGGCCTCAATTCGCGCAACCACAAACGTAAAAACGAGGCAGGAAATCGCAAGGAAGGCCAACAACGTCCTCGACGGCCTTCGCTATGTCTACACCGGGTCCTCGGCTCGTCTATTCAACGAGGCTGCTCACGCTTTCAAATCCTTCGCGATAAGGGGATTGTGGAACACTAGCGCGGTGAAACTCGAATCTATCGCGAAAGGGATTAATGCGACCGCCAACAACTATATTGATGGGGAGCGCCGCCCCATCAGGTTTTAGCCAGTAGCCTGCACGCGCCAGCCAGCCCTGCGGCATGAGACCCGGCCCGGGATTGCCCGCGCCGGGTCCCTGCCTCTCCGCTGGCATGGCAGCTCAGCACTCCGATCGCCACCCGAGGTTGTCCTCTCCGGCCGACGGCTCCGGCTGCGCAGCTCTCACGTTCTCCACCCGCCCAGACATGTCGCTCGCACAATGGCAAGCGGACCTCACAGCTCGTAGCGGCCCAGAGGGGTGCGGGCTCCCGGCCTGCGAGGGGATGCAGACCTAGGGTGGACACATGGCAGAGTCGTCGTCATCTCCGGCGGATGCCGTGGCATCCGCACCCCTCGCAGACCGTGCTGTCGAGCTTGCTCGG
>JAQZBG010000305.1 GCA_029239165.1 Microbacterium sp.
GTGGACTCGATGGTCCCCGAGGCGCAGTCCAAGGCGAAGGAGTCGACGGGCCTCGCGACCGTGCTGGGCTTCGCGCTCGCCGCAGGGCTGGCCTTCATGTGAGAGCGTGACGGCCGCGACGCACGCGACCGTCACGAGTCAGATCTTGCCGCGCTCCGACTCCCGACGCACGGTGCGACCGGAGATGCTCTCGATGTGCAGGACGAGCGGAAGGCTCCGGTCCTCGCCCGCCCACGGGTGCACTCGAGCCGCGACGTCTGCGACATCGTCTTCCGGTGCTCGGGAGAGACTGCCGTGCAGCAGCACGCTCCACGCCGTGTTCCCGAGCGGATCGTGATAGTCGACCTGGAACGAGACGTCGGCCGGCTCCTCGGTCAGATCGGCCAGGAGGCCGTCGGGCGAAGTCCGCAGGAGCAGATCGTGCCCGGAGACGGCGAAGTTCACCGGATGGATCAGCACCCGCCCGTCGTGGACGAAGCCGATGCGTCCGATCGTGGTGGTGCTCAACAGGTCGTACGACTGCTGTTCATCGAGTTCTCGGATCATGCGCATTCCTTCCCTCTGGCGCCAGTGTAGTCAGCGGTTCGTCGCTCTTCGAGGGGACCTACTCTCCGCTCACGGCCCCGCCACCCGGCGGACGGGCGGCGCCGGATCGGCCCCGGCTGGCGGGTTACCCTCGGATGCGGCGTGCACGAGGCTGGCGGGACGCCGCCGCGATGGCGGCCGAGGACAAAGGAGTTCTGATGACTGACACGACCCTGGCACGCCCGCCCTTCGATCCCGAACTCGAAGCCGCGCTCGCCCTCGTGGGCGACCAGCTGCCGTCCACTCTCACCCCGGAGATGATCCCGTTCCTGCGCCAGTCGCCGGTCGGCGGCGGGGAGGACGAGATCTTCGCGGCGCTCGCCGAGCGCGGCTTCACCTATCGCGACGTGTCGATCCCCGGCCACGAGGGGGATCAGATCGTCGTCTCCGTGATCGAGAAGCAGGGCCGCACCGGCACGGGTCCGGGCTTCTTCCACACCCACGGCGGCGGAATGATCATCGGCAACCGCTGGCTGGGGGTCGTCGGCTTCCTGGACTGGGCGGAGCGGTTCAACGGCGTCATCGTCACGGTCGAGTACCGGCTCGCGCCCGAGTTCCCGGATCCGTACCCGGTGGAGGACTGCTACGCCGCGCTGCTGTGGGCAGCCGCGAACGCCGAGGAACTCGGCATCGACCTGTCGCGACTGATGATCGGCGGCGGGAGCGCGGGCGGCGGTCTGGCTGCCGGCACCGCGCTGCTCGCCCGTGATCGGCAGGGCCCCGAACTGATCGGGCAGCTGCTCATCTACCCGATGCTCGACGATCGCGACGAGTCGGTCTCGACCCGCCAGATCGACGGCATCGGCATCTGGGATCGCGGATCCAACGTCACCGGGTGGACGGCGCTCCTGGGCGACCGCAAGGGCACGGACGACGTCTCCATCTATGCCGCTCCGGCCCGCGCGACCGACCTCCGCGGTCTGCCGCCGGCGTTCATCGACTGCGGCAGCGCCGAGGTGTTCCGCGACGAGGACGTCGCGTATGCCACGAAGCTCTGGGAGGCCGGAGTCCAGGCCGAGCTACACGTCTGGGCCGGTGGCTTCCACGGCTTCGACATGTTCGCCCCGCACGCCGCGGTCGCGCAGGCCATGCTCGCCGCGCGCGACAACTGGGTGAACCGTCTGCTCTCCTGAGTCCCCTCCACCCTGCGGGGCCGAACCGACCCCGTAGGGTGGAATCCCCGCGCGCGATGGAGCCCGACATGCAAGATCTGCTGGGGCGACTCACCGCCCTCGACCCGGATGCCAGCGAGACGCTCAAGGTCGTCACCTACTTCGACGCCCTCGTCGCCCGATCGGTCGGCGTGGAGAGCATGCTGAGGGGCGCCGCGGTCCTCAGCGGCGCGACCGTCGGCCAGCGCGACGGCCGGCAGATCGTGCGCGTGCGGGCCGACGGCGTGCGCATCGACCCGGTCGAGCCGTCGCATGCCTGGCCGGTGCGGGAGAGCGGGCCGGGAGCGATCGCCTGGATCGAGCGCGAGGGGGCCGCGCACACCAACGACGCGATGATCCTCGAGCGACTCAGTCTCGCTCTCGGCATCATCCGCGCGCGCCGTTCGATGGGGCCCGAGAGCGCGGTGGAGCTCGCGATCAGCTCCTACGCGGGAGCCGATGAGCGGGCCGCCGCACTGCCCCGACTCCGGCTCGACGCGAAATCTCTGCGGCTGGTCGCCTCCCCGCCCGACCCTGCGCCCCTGCCGCAGCATCCCTCGGCCGTCGTCGCCACCCGGCACGGCCTCACGCGGGCCACGATCCTGGACGCCGAGACGGATGCCGTGAGCGCCTGGCCCGACGCAGGAGGGCTGCGCCTCGGCCTCGGAATCGCGGGGCCGGGAGAGCTCCTTCCACGGTCCTGGGCTTCCGCGCTGATCGCCGTCCGGTTGACCAGCCCTGCCGAGCCCATCGTCGACGTCGCCGACCTCGGAGCGCTGCTGCTCGTCGCCGAGGCCGCTGAGCAGGGCCCTCTCCATCCGGATGCCGTCGCGCTCGCCGCCCTCGACGATCGCAGCCGCGAGTTGCTCGATGCCGTCGCGGAGGAGCAGAGCGTGCGCGCAGCCGCCCTGCGCCTCGGCCGACATCACTCCAGCGTGCAGGAGCGGTTGACGGCCCTCATCGAAGGCCTGGGCTACGACCCGCGCACACCCCGAGGGCATGCCCGATATGTGGTGGCCCGGATGCTCCTGACGCTCGGGTCCTGAGCGGAGCGTCTCCGTTCAGCGTCTCCGTTCAGCGTCTCCGTTCAGCGGCTCAGTTCAGCGCCGACGTCAGCCGGAAGACCCCGTCGAGGAAGGTCGACTTCGCAGGCTCGCGCAGCCACTCGTCGAGCGTCAGCTCCCGCCCCGCGGTGCGGTACTTCTGCTCGACCTCGCGCATCTGCGCCACGAAGGATTCGCCGCGCACGAGGAGCGACATCTCCGAATTCAAACTGAACGAGCGGATGTCCATGTTGCTCGAGCCGATCACCGCGACATCGTCGTCGATCGAGAAGTGCTTCGCGTGCAGGATGTACGGCGCCGGGTAGAGGAAGATGCGCACCCCCGCCCGCAGCAGCGTCTCGTAGTAGGACCGCTGCGCGTGATAGACCATCCCCTGGTCGCCGAGCTCGGAGACGAACAGCTGCACATCGAGGCCGCGCTGACAGGCCGTGGTGATCGCGTAGATCATGGCCTCGTCCGGCACGAAGTACGGGCTGGTGAGGATGACCTTCTCGGTGGCGCCGTGGATGAGGGAGAGAAACATCCGCAGATTGTTCTCGGTGCCGTATGCCGGACCGCTCGGCACCATCTGGCAGTGCAGGTCGGCGCCAGAGGGCTTCGGCACGGCGGCTGCCGGGACGCGCTCGACGGCGGACAGGTCCTCGCCGGTCTCGATCAGCCAGTCGGAGAGGAAGACGGCGTCGACCTGGGAGACGACCGGCCCTTCGACCCGTGCGATCAACTCCTGCCACATCAGCCCCCGCTTGATGTTCTTCTCCGCGTCGTAGTCACGCGAGATGAGGTTCTGCGATCCCACGAAGCCGACCCGCCCGTCGACGACGACGAGTTTGCGGTGGTTGCGCAGGTCGGGGCGCTGATACTGGCCCTTGAACGGACGCACCGGCAGCATCCACGACCAGGTCACACCGATCCGGTCGAGTTCGGCGAACGTCTCCTCGGACTTCGGGATCTTGCGCGAGGCGATGTAGTCGGCCAGCAGCCGCACCGTGACACCCCGCGCGACCGCCTGCTCCATGGCCGTGAAGAATCCCCGGGTCGTGGCGTCCCATGCGGCGATGTAGAACTCGACGTGCACGTATCGCTCGGCCGTGTCGATCGCGGCGGCCATCGCATCGATCGACCCCTGGTAATCATCGATCAGCGACGCCGACGAACCTCCGACCACCGGCAGTCCCGTGAGCGCGTGGTTCTGCTGCGCCACGCGCTGGAGCCATCGCGGAGCCTGCGGATCCGGATCGCCGAAGGCCTCGGCGGAGATCATCGCCGTGATGCGCTGCTGCTCTTCGCGGCGCTTCTTCGGCAGGCGGAAGTTGCCGATCAGATCACATTGATGGCGAGTGCCGCCAGAGCCAGGATGGTCCAGATCAGGTTCGCAGAGAGCAGGGCATCCATGCGTCCTCCTTC
Organism: Microbacterium sp.; assembly: GCA_029239165.1. GTDB lineage: Bacteria > Actinomycetota > Actinomycetes > Actinomycetales > Microbacteriaceae > Microbacterium. The sequence continues at coordinate 4,205 of JAQZBG010000305.1, forward strand.
GAAGGGATGCCTGAGTGTGCCACGGTGCACGGCGCACAGGAATGCGCGGCTCATCCTGCAGGGGTGGGAAGTGCACGGCCTCGGCGTGTGCCGAAACCCGGTCACTCGAAGCCCGGGTACTCCTGCAGCCTCGTCTGGAACTCGTCGCGGTCCGCCTCGCTGAGCACGCCGCTCGCGATCACGACCAGCTGCAGTCCTTCCAGCGGTTCGCCGGTTCGGGCACTCTGCGCTTCGCGCGCGGCCAGGAACCCGCCGTCCCCATCGTTCGACAGGTCATAGATGTTCGCGTAGAACCGCATCGGATCGGGATAGTTCTCGGTGTAGTACTCCCAGGTGTGCTGCGTGCGGGGGTCGTCGCTGCCGTAGAGCTTCGCGATCATCGATGGATCGATACCCGACCCGGTCGGATCATTGAAGGAGTACAGGTTCCACAAGCCGTGCTGGACGACCACCTCGTCGATCACGGCCATCACCTGCTGCTTGCGCTCGTAGCCCTGCACGGGCTGCTCGGTCGCCCACGCCGCCGAGGTGTACTCGACGAGCATCGATTCACCGCCGTATCCGTTGCGTTCGGGGCGCAGATCCTCGTCGCCGACGGGGACCCAGGTGAATCCGAACTCCTGAGTGAGTCGAGTCCGGATGTCGGCGAAGAGCTCCTCGGACTGCGCGCGCACCTCCTCCAGGGATTGCTGCGACAGCGTCTCCTGCGGATCGTCGCCCTTGATCCCCGGGTACGCCTCCGCGTGCTTCTGATCGGCGGACTTGGCGCCCTGGTAGCTGCCGGCAGCCGAGGTCTGCAGGGCGCTCATGCCGCCGACGGTGGCGACGTTGAACAGGACGGTCACGATCAGCGCGATCGCCCCCAGCCTCCGCGCCCGCGGCGAGAACAAGGCGGCGACGACCGTGCCGACCACCACGAGCTGCGCTGTGAGCATCGTGACGCCGTAGAGGACGTCGGTGCCGCCGCCGACGAACGTGCCGAGCAGGGTCAGGGCGAACAGGATGGCGACGGCGAGGGCGATCCAGCCGAGGGCGTTCGCGGGCTGCTTCGGCCCGTCCGACGTCAGGGACGGGGGTGGGGCGATGGCGGATTCGCGGACAGGAGCCGATGCCTGGCGTCGTGCCCCCTGATATCCACCGGGCGGGGGGACGGGAGGAGCCCCTTCGCTGCCTGCGAGGTAGCGGGCCCGCTGCTGCTCGCGATCCGTCACCACGGCTTGTCCGTTCCCGAACCGCCGGGGTCGTCGCCCTGCTGCTGGTCCCGCTCCTGCGTGCCCTGTTCGAGCTTGCCCTCGAGCTCGTCCAGTTTGCCCTCGGAGGGCTGCTCGTCTTCGCCGGGCTCCTGCTCCGGCTCCTGCGGCTGTTGCTGTTGTTCCTGCTGCTTCTGCTTGAGACGGTCCTCGGTGCCGTCGAGAGTGTCGGACATGTCGCGCTGCGGGTCGGAGGACTGCTGCTGCGCCTCGTCGCTGTGACATTCCTCCGGCGTCTCGACCGTGATGGTCAGCGCCTCGCCGTAGAGCTGGGCCGCGGTGGCGCCGTCGCCGTCGGCACGCGCGGCGTCGCCCATGCGCTCGACCACGAGCGCCAGGTTGATCCGTACTCCGCAGACCTCCAGCCCGGTCGCGAGGTCGAGCGATTCTTCGAGTTCCGCCCTGGCTTCAGGAAGCTGCTCGGCCGCGCCCAGGGCGGTTCCGATGTTGAACGGCGCCTTGTAGGGTTCGAACCAGTTGAGGAAGTCCTGACCGCGCGCCGAGGCTTCGGCACCCGCGAAATCGTCGACCATATACGCGGTGATCGCCTGATGCGCGAACGCGTACATGCTCAGCAGCTTGCCCACGAACAAGAGCGCCGCCAGGGTGAGCGGGATGGTGCCGATCGCGACCCAACGGCGGATGCGGCGTCGGCGACGGTTCGAGCGGAGCAGTGCCGCGGCGGCATCGCTCCGGGGGGCGGAGCGGTCGGGCTCGGCGGCGTGGCGTGTCGGCGCGTACGTCACGCTCCACCTCCTCGCCCGCTCGCTCCCGTGCTGCGACAGACGAGCGGTCCTCGAATGGGCACGGTGAGCGCTGAACATCCTATCCAGGGAACAGCAGAGCCGACCTCAGGGATCCCGAGGTCGGCTCTGTATCCGTCTGGTCTAGGCTGCCGCGGGCAGCGTGAACTGGGAGAACGTGGACGGTGTGGCCGTGCACTCGTTCTGGATGTAGTTCGCACCGTCTGCCGTGTTGCCGCCGAGCAGTGTGAGGCACTGGCCGGAGTGGCTCGCGACGAGCTGGCTGTAGCCGTTGCCGAGGTCCTTCAGGCTCCACAGGAAGTGCGCCTGGTCGGCGCAGGTCCACTGCAGCACCTGCGCGTGTCCCGCCAGGACCTTGGCGCTCAAAGACACGGCCAGGCATGCCCCCGTCGCCTCGTTCTTCAGCTGGAACTTGCCGTTCGCCTTCGGGACCACGGTCCATTCCTGTGACGTGCTTCCGGAGACCGGCTGCTGGACGGCCGGGGAGGCGGTGCCGGAGACACCGACGGCCTTGCCGCTTTCTCGCGCGACGATCGTGATCGGATCATCCGTCGTCGCGGGAGTGGGCGGCGTGCTGTCGGGGGCCGTCGCGGTGGCGCTCAAGGCAGCACTGGTCGCGGTGTTCCCATCGGCATCCTTCGCCACCACCGTGTACTCCTGCAGCGCACCTCTCGGCGCGGTCGCGTCGACGAGCGTGATCTGCGGTCGCTTCCACCAGGTCGCGTCGGCGGTGGTCGTCGCCACCGGTGTCGAGGTGCCCGCGCGGCGGAGTTCGTACGTCAGCGTCAGATCGTCACGGTCCCAGTTGGCGGGGATGGTGACGGTGACGCCGGCGGCACCGGCGGGGCTCGGTGCGGCAGCGCCGGTCCACTTGTCGCCGGAGAGGCGGGGCTTGTCCTTCGCTCCGCCCGGGGGAGCCGTGGAGAAGCGGACGATGCCCTCGAACTGGCCGTTGTTGACGGAGCGGAACTCGCCGCCGATGGAGATCATGGTCGCGGTGCCGGTGATGGAGAGGCCGGCCTGGCCCAGTCCCGAGGTCGTACCGACGGCCCAGTCCGGAGACCAGGCATACGCGGAAGGAGCGGGTGTGCCGGCCCAGTCCTTGTACTGCGGCGAGGCGGGCTGGTGTCCCAATGTGCCGCGCGCATCTGCCGTGAACGCCTCGGAGTAGCGGTGCGTGCGCGTCGTCTGCTCCGGGTGCAGGCCCATGGTGCCGCAGGCGTGCGTGTGGCTGGTCGTATAGACGACTTTGCCCGTGGAGTAGACGCCGTAGTGATCGCCGAGGCAGTCGGCGACCCAGCGGATCGCGCCGGTGCCGGCTTCGTGTCGGATGCCGCCCAGGCGGTGTCGACGGTGCCGGTGGTCTTGTCGACGGCGCCGATGCCTCGCAGCGCGGTGTTGCCGCTGATCTGGGAGAAGCGTCCGCCGATGACCGTGTCGGTGCCGGCTGGGTCCATGACCATGGCGTCGACCTGCAGATCGGTCGTGGGCGCCCAGGGCAGCAGCTTGCCATCGGACGCGTTGAACGCGGTGAGGTTCTTGCGTGCCGTGCCGTTGGCCTGGGTGAACAGGCCGCCCGCGTAGACGCTCGTCCCGGAGGTGGTCAGGGCGTAGACGCCCGATCCGCCGATGGAAGGGATGAAGCC
>JAQZBG010000306.1 GCA_029239165.1 Microbacterium sp.
GCCTCGGAGATCACGCCCTCGATCTCGATGACACCGTCTTTCTTAGCCATAGCCTCGCTGACGCTTCTGCAGATCGGTCGATCTGCGGTGGGTGATTGGATTGTGGTGCTGCGCCGACGGACACGCCGAATCAAGGCACAAAGCACCAAAGATCTATGTTAGACGCTCTGGCGGCATCCGGCAACTTGACCGCCCGTGGGCGGAGAGCCATCGGATCAACCGATCAGCTTCTCCATCTCGGTGATCTCCCCTGCCTGCAGGTCGAGGCGCTTGCCGTTGACCTCGATGGTCGGGGTGCCTCCGATGTCGTGGGCCTTGGCCTGCGCCGCTCCGAACTTGCGGTAGGTCTCGTCCGTGATGCAGGAAACCGCATCCTCAGCGCCGACCTGCGATGCGAAGTCGGCGAGCTGGTCCGTGGTGAGACCCGCAGAGTTCTCTGCCGGCTGGTTCTCGAACAGCGTCTTGGAGTAGTCGAGGTAGAGGTCGGGGTTGGACTCCGCGACGCAGAAGGCGGCCCCGGCGGAACGAGACGAGTACTCCGTGCCCTGCGAGTACCGGTCGAGGATCGCGATCGGGTGGTACTCGAGGGTGATGCGACCGTCTGCGGCCGCAGCCTCCAGCTGCTCACCGTACTGCTGCTCGAAGCTGGCGCAGATCGGGCACTGGAAGTCGACGAAGACCGCGACCGTGTCCTCACCGTCGCCGAACGAGATCGCACCGGTCTCGGAATTGAACGTGTCGTTGGCTTTCGGAGCCGCACCGGGAGCGGTGGCCTGATTGTTGAGGAACACCACGAGTCCACCGATCGCCACCAGCACCACGACCACGGCGATCGAGACGCCGATCGCGAACCAGTTGGTGTTGCTCTTCGCCGCTGCCATTACTTTCCGATCTCTCGAGGCTCGACTCCGAATGGAGCGAGTCCGGCTCTTCCGCCATCGGGCGCAGTCAGCACCCAGATACCCCCATCATGCAGGGCGACGCTATGTTCCCAATGGGAGCCGTCCGTGCCGTCCACCGTGGTCACGGTCCAGTCATCGTCTTCGATGAACGTCGTGTCTCCGCCTGCGGTGACCATCGGCTCGATCGCGAGCACGAGACCCGGCTTGACCTCTTCGCCGCGGTCCGGCGTGCGGTAGTTGAAGACGCTGGGGGCCTCATGCATCTTGCGACCGATACCGTGGCCGACGTACTCGCGGAGGATCCCGTACGGCTCCCCCGAGACCGCCGACGGGCCCTGAGCCTCGATGTAGTCCTGGATGGCGGCGCCGATCTCATCGATCGACGAGACGGATGCCATCGCGGCGATGCCAGCCCACATGGATCCCTCCGTCACACGGGAGAGCTCTTCGCGCTGCGCCACGAGTTCAGGCCGCTCGGGGTCCGGAACCACGACGGTGATCGCACTGTCGCCGTTCCAGCCCTTGAACTGCGCGCCGCAGTCGACCGAGACGATGTCGCCCGGCTGCAGCACCCGCTCGCCGGGAATCCCGTGGACGACCTGCTCGTTCACCGAGATGCAGGTCGTGTGGCGGTAGCCGCGCACCAGCTGGAAGTTCGACTCCGCGCCGCGGGCGAGGATCGTGCGGTTCGCCATCGCGTCCAGCTCGAGCGTCGTGACACCGGCTTTGATCAGCGGTCGGACCGCGTCCAACGCCGCCGCCGTGATGAGCCCAGGCTCGACCATGGCTCGCAGCTGAGCCGGGGTCTTGTAGATCGACCGGCGGAACATCTCAGGAAGCGGAGGCCGCGAGGCGGAGACCGCGGGCGGCCAGAGCCGCCGTGATCCGCTCGGTGACGTCGTCGAGCGCGCCGGTGCCGTCGATGCGGTCGACGATGCCCTTGGCACCGTAGACCTCGATGATCGGAGCGGTCTCGCGCTCGTAGATGTCGAGACGGTGGCCGATGGCCTCCGGGGTGTCGTCGGAGCGGCCCTGCTCGGTGGCGCGGAGCGTCAGACGCTCCAGGCTCTCTTCACGCGGCACGTCGAGCAGGATGACCGCGTCGAGCGACTCCCCTCGCTCCGCGAGGAAGGACTCCAGGTGGGCGACCTGCGCGGTGTTGCGCGGGTACCCGTCGAGCAGGAACCCGTGCGCCGCGTCTTCCTGCGACAGCCGGTCGCGCACGATCTCGCTCGTCAGCTCGTCCGGAACGAGGTCACCCTTGTCGAGGATCGCCGTGACCTGCTGGCCCAGGGGCGTCCCCTCCTTGATGTTCGCCCGGAAGATGTCACCGGTCGACACGACCGGGATGCCGTAGGACTCGGCGATGCGCACGCCCTGCGTGCCCTTGCCGGAACCCTGCGGGCCGACGATGAGTAGACGTGCGGATGCTGTCATCGGAGGAGCCCTTCATAGTGTCGCTGCTGCAGCTGCGCGTCGATCTGCTTGACCGTCTCGAGACCCACACCGACGATGATGAGGATCGAGGCGCCACCGAACGGGAAGTTCTGGTTGGCGCCGACCGTGGCGAGTGCGATCAGCGGAATGAGCGCGATCAGACCGAGGTACAGCGAGCCCGGAAGCGTGATGCGGGTGAGCACGTAGTCGAGGTACTCGGCGGTCGGACGGCCTGCACGGATGCCGGGGATGAACCCGCCGTACTTCTTCATGTTGTCCGCGACCTCGACCGGGTTGAACGTGATCGCCACGTAGAAGTAGGTGAAGCCGATGATCAGCAGGAAGTACGCCGCCATGTACACCGGACTGTTGCCCGTCGTGAAGTTCGCGGTGATCCAGCTGACCCACTCGGGCGGCGTCGATCCGTCCTGCGGAGTGTTGAACTGAGCGATGAGGGCCGGGATGTACAGCAGCGAGGACGCGAAGATCACGGGGATCACGCCCGCCATGTTCACCTTGATCGGAATGTAGGTGTTCGTGCCGCCGTACGTGCGGCGACCGACCATGCGCTTGGCGTACTGCACGGGGATCCGCCGCTGCGATTGCTCGACGAAGACGACGAGTCCCATGACGATGATTCCGACCAGCAGCACGAGCAGGAAGACCTCGAAGCCCTTCGTCTGCCAGATGAGGCCCATGGCGCCGGGGAACGTCGCAGCGATCGAGGTGAAGATGAGCAGCGACATGCCGTTGCCGATGCCGCGCTCGGTGACGAGCTCGGCGAACCACATGATGAGCCCGGTTCCGGCCGTCATGGTCATGATGATGAGCAGCTGTGCCCACCACACGTCGTTCGTCAGGAGCTGCTGGCAGGCGGCGAGATCGGTCGTACCGAAGAGCTGGCCGCTGCGCGCCACCGTCACGAGCGTCGTCGACTGCAGGAGCGCCAGAGCGATGGTGAGGTACCGGGTGTACTGGGTCAGACGGGCCTGACCGGCCTGTCCTTCCTTGTGCAGCGCCTCGAAGTGCGGGATGACGACGCGCAGCAGCTGCGTGATGATCGTCGCCGTGATGTACGGCATGACGCCGAGGGCGAAGATGGACAGCTGCAGCAGCGCACCGCCGGAGAAGAGGTTGACCAGTCCGAGCAGGCCGTCGGTGCCCGCGTTCGCCGCGAGGCACTCTTCGACGTTCGGGAAGTTCACGAACGGCGCGGGGACGTTGGAGCCGAGACGGTAGATCGCGATGATGGCGAGGGTGAAACCGATCTTCCGACGCAGGTCCGGGGTGCGGAAGATCCGCGCGATGGCGCTAAACAAGGACGTTCCTCCTGAAAAGTTGCCGATTCCCGAAGGACGGCTGAAAGACCAGGGTAACGCAATCCGGGGTTCCCGGAATTCGTCACCGATACCAGGCCCGCCGGATGCGGCCCCAGAGCGAGGTCTCGGAGTGTGAAACGACAAGAGGGGCCGGATATCCTCCGGCCCCTCTCATCTTGCGGTTACTTGACGGATCCGCCTGCCGCAACGATCTTCTGCTCGGCAGAACCCGAGACCTTGTCGACCGAAACGGTGAGCTTCACGGCGATGTCGCCGTTTCCGAGAACCTTGACCTTCTCGTTCTTGCGAACGGCACCCTTGGCGACCAGGTCGCCGATGGTGACATCGCCACCCTTGGGGTACAGCTCCGCGAGCTTCTCCAGGTTCACGACCTGGTACTCGACGCGGAACGGGTTCTTGAACCCGCGCAGCTTCGGGGTGCGC
>JAQZBG010000307.1 GCA_029239165.1 Microbacterium sp.
TCGAGGTGGTCCGCGATCACTCGCTCCTTCCGCCGATGCGGGGCCCGGCCGACTGGTCAGGCGATCCGGAGTTCACCCGTACCGCGAGCGAGCAGCAGGCCTTCGATGACCTGATCGACTCCGCCGACGCGCTCTTCGGGATCCCCGATGTCGATCCCCGGGCACTGGTCCGCACGGTGGCCGCGAACCCGCGACTGCGCTGGGTCATGACGACGGCGGCAGGCGGGGGTGCGGCGATCAAGGCCGCCGACCTCGACCGCGCCGACCTCGACCGCGTCGTCTTCACCACCAGCGCCGGCGTGCACGGTGGTCCCCTCGCCGAGTTCGCAGTGTTCGGTGTGATGGCCGGGGCGAAGGGCCTCCCGCGCCTCCATGCGGATCAACGCACCCGCACGTGGCCCGATCGCTGGGAGATGCGCCAGCTCGACGAGATGACCGTGCTGATCGTCGGTCTCGGCGGCATCGGTGCGGAGTGCGCTCGGCGCTTCCATGCACTCGGCGCCCGAGTCTGGGGCACCACACGGTCGGGCGAGGCGGTCGCCGGTGTCGACCGCCTGATACCGCTGGATGAGCTGCGCGACGCGGTCGCCCACGTCGATGCGATCGTCGTGACGCTGCCCGGCACGGCGCAGACCCACCATCTGATCGGCGCCGACATCCTCGACGCGGTGAAGCCGGGGGCGATCGTCGCCAACGTCGGCCGCGGGACGGTCATCGACGAGGAAGCGCTGCTCGACGCACTCGACGACGGTCGCATCGCGTTCGCCGCTCTCGATGTCTTCGAGCAGGAACCGCTCGCCGATGCGTCGCCGCTGTGGGCGCACCCGCGCGTGCTGGTGAGCCCGCACACCGCGGCGCTCAGCTCGAAAGAGGAGGAGCGGATCGCCCGACGTTTCGCCGAGAATGCGGCGCGCCTGCTCGATGGCGAGCCGCTGACCGCCGTGGTCGATACGGTCGAGTTCTACTGATCGGCAGGCGGGTGCTCGAGCACCCGCGGCCCACTGATGGCGGAAGGCGCAGCCATGGATGACGACACCCGCGAAGGGCGCGATCCTGCGCCCGCCGTCACCCGCAGCATCCGTCTGCTCGGCATCCTCGCCGACGCCGGCGGGCCGCGCACGCTGACCGAGCTCGCCGGCGAGCTGGGACTGGCGAAGTCGTCGACGGCGAACCTGTGCCTCGCGCTCGAGGCCGGAGGGATGATCGACCGCACCGCGCAGGGCTATCGACTGGGCGTGCGCACGGCGGAGCTCGGCGGTGCTTTCGCGGCGCAGTTCAACCAGGTGCGCGAGTTCTACAGTGTGTGCGAGGCTTCGCCGCAGCTGGCGTCGGAGCTGGTGCAGGTGGCGATGCTCGACGGCACGGATGCGCTGTACCTCGCCAGGCACGAGGGCTCACGGTCGCTGCGTCTGGGAACTCCGTTGGGCTCGCGGCTGCCCGCCCCGCTGTCGGCCACCGGCCGCGCGCTGCTCGCCGCGATGAGTGATGCCGAGGTCATCGAACTCCTGGGCGAGGACGCGGTCTTCCCCTCGTTGACGGAGCGGAGTGCGACCACCATGGCCGGTCTGCTGGAGGTGCTGGCCACTGCTCGCCGACGCGGCTGGGCGCTGGATGCCGAGGAGTCCTTCCGCGGCATCGTCGGTGTCGCCGTCCCGCTCGAGGGGTGGGCGCCGACCGATCCACCGCTGGCGCTGGGGGTCGCCATCCGTGCCGCCGAAGCGGACTACGAGCGCATCGAGCGTGTGGGCGAGGGTCTGCGCGAGGCCGCGGCGGCGCTGACGAACCCCTTCAGCGCCGCCGTGCGCCGCTGAAGCCATCCGCTGCCGGCGTCCCGCAGGAGCTTGCACCGGAGACCGTGGTCTTCTCGCGTCTCATCTCGGTCCAAAGGGTTGAACCCAATCCAACAGGCTGGTACAGTCGTGCTCACGCCGCAGGCGAAGCCGATCGAAGGAGATGGCAGTGACCGACCCCCGCACCTCAGCACGAGCAGTGTCCGATGACCCGGAGTACGCGGCGAATCTGCGCCGCGCGACGCTCGCATCCAGCATCGGCAGCGCGCTCGAGTACTTCGACTTCGCGCTCTACGGGCTCTCGACGGCGTTGATCTTCAACGTCCTGTTCTTCCCGCAGGACGACCCCGCCATGGCCACGGTCGCCGCGTTCGCGACGTTCGGCGTCGGCTTCCTCGCACGGCCGTTCGGAGGCCTGTTCTTCGGGGTGCTGGGCGACAAGCTCGGGCGCAAGTGGGTCCTGGTCGCCACGATCGTCCTGATGGGCGGCGCATCGACCGCGATCGGCCTCCTGCCCACGTACGAGGCGATCGGGATCTGGGCCCCGATCCTGCTGGTGCTGATGCGCCTCCTCCAGGGCTTCGGCGCGGGCGCCGAGCAGGCCGGTGCCACCGTGCTGATGGCCGAATACGCGCCGGTCAAGCGCCGCGGCTTCTTCTCGGCGCTGCCGTTCGTCGGCATCCAGGCGGGCACCCTCCTCGCCGCGGTCGTGTTCGGACTGATCACCCTGCTTCCCGAGGATCAGCTGCTGAGCTGGGGATGGCGCGTGCCGTTCCTCGCCTCGTTCGCGCTGATCCTGCTCGCCCTGTTCATCCGCATGCGGCTGCGCGAGACGCCGACCTTCATCGAGCTGGAGAAGCACGAGCAGGTCGCCGATCGCCCCATCAAAGAGATCTTCACGCACGGGCTCCCCGGCGTCATCGTCGGCATCGGTCTGCGGATGGCCGAGAACGGCGGCTCGTACATGTTCCAGACCCTCGGTCTCGCGTTCTTCGTCACCGTGGTCGGGGACAACGCCGACAAGAGCCTGCTCACGTGGGGCGTCACCCTCGGGTCGCTGATCGGCGTCTTCTCGGTGCCGTTCACCGGACACCTCTCCGACCGCTTCGGGCGCCGCACGGTGTATCGGTTCGGGGCTGTCTTCATGCTCGTCTACACCTTCCCCGCGTGGTGGCTGCTGTCGCTCGGCAACTACGCCGTGGCCATCGGCGTGATCGCGATCGGCATCGGAGTCGCGGTGAACAGCATGCTCGGGCCGCAGTGCGCGATGCTGCCCGAACTCTTCGGAAACCGTCACCGTTACCTGGGCGTCGCGATGGCCCGAGAGATCTCGGCCGTGCTCGCCGGCGGCCTCGCCGGCGTGCTCGGTGCGTACCTGATCGCGGTCAGCGACGGGAACTGGGTGCTCCTGGCCATCTACATGGCCGTGCTCGCCATCATCACGACCGCCTCGACCTTCCTCGCTCCGGAGACGCTTCGTCGCGATCTCACCCGTGTCGACGACGCGATCAAGGTCTCCCGCGAAGAGGGTGGCGACGACGTCTTCGCCACGACGGTCTCCATCAAGGCCGTCGGACGGTGAACGCCCTGCCTGCGGGCCTCGCCCTCTTCGACCTCAGCGGCCGCACGGCCCTCGTGACCGGATCCAGCCAGGGCATCGGCCGAACCCTCGCGGAAGGACTCGCCGGCGCGGGGGCGACGGTCGTGGTGCACGGGCGGGATGCCGCGAAGGCGGCAGCCGTCGCGGCCGAGATCGCGCAGACCACGGGCGCCACGGTCCACAGCGTCGTCTTCGACGTCGCCGACGCCGCGGCGGTGGATGCCGGGATGCGCGAGGTCGAGCAGCTCTTCGGGACTCCCGACATCCTCGTGAACAACGCCGGGATCCAGCGGCGGGCGCCGATCGCGGAGTTCGCGGACGAGGACTGGGATGCGCTCGTGCAGACCAACCTGTCCAGCGTGTTCCACCTGTCGCGCCGCGTCGCCGCCGGCATGATCGCCCGCGGCTCGGGGAAGATCATCCAGATCGGCAGCGTGCAATCACAGCTCGCCCGGCCGTCGATCGCCGCGTACTCGGCGACCAAGGGCGCGATCGTGATGTTCACGAAGGGCCTCTGCGCCGACCTCGCCCCGCACGGCATCCAGGCCAACGCCATCGCCCCCGGCTACTTCGCGACCGCACTCACGCAGCCGCTCGTCGACGACGAGGAGTTCTCGGCATGGGTCCGCGGGCGCACTCCGGCAGGGCGCTGGGGAGACACCCGAGACCTCGTCGGGGCACTGCTCTTCCTCGCCG
>JAQZBG010000308.1 GCA_029239165.1 Microbacterium sp.
CAACGCGATCGACGAGATCGAGAGCTCGCTCAAGGGCATGCTCAAGCCGGAGTACGAAGAGGTCCAGTCGGGTGTCGCCGAGATCCGCGAGGTGTTCCGTTCCTCGAAGTTCGGCAACATCGCCGGTGTCATCGTGCGATCGGGAACGATCACGCGAAACGCCAAGGCACGTGTCATCCGCGACGGTGTCGTGCTGGCCGATGGCCTCGCCATCGAGTCGCTGCGTCGCTTCAAGGACGACGTCACCGAAGTCCGTACCGACTACGAGGCCGGTATCGGTCTCGGCAAGTACAACGACATCCAGATCGGTGATGAGATCGAGACGACCGAGCTCATCGAGAAGCCCCGCGGCTGATCAATTTCGAAACACCTTCGGGCGTCCTTCGCTCCTGCTCCTCCGGAGCGTGGAGAGGAAGGACGCCCTGAGGGTTCCTGGACAGGGAGAGAACAATGGCAGGCGAACGACAGGCCCGGCTCGCGGATCGTATCCGCGTGATCCTCGCCGAACGGCTGGAGAAGGGACTGCGGGATCCGCGTCTCGGCTTCGTCACCATCACCGACGTCCGTGTGAGCGGTGACCTTCAGCACGCATCGGTGTTCTACACAGTGCTGGGCACGGAGGAGGAGCGCATCTCCAGCGGTGCGGCACTCACCTCCGCCACCGGCATGCTGCGCAGTGAGGTCGGGCGGCAGCTGAGCACCCGTCTGGTGCCCACGCTCGAGTTCATCCCGGATGCACTCCCGGAGAACGCGGACCACATCGGTGCGCTGCTGCGTGAGGCCCAGCAGCGCGATGCCGACGTCGCGAAGCTCGCGTCGTCCGCATCGCACGCCGGCGATGCTGATCCGTACCGTTCGGACGACGACCAGGAGTGACCTCCGTTTGATACGCTCAGCTTCGCGGGAACGCTTCCGCGAAGCTGGGGGAACGGCATCGAGGGTACGGGTACACAGGGGGCTCTCTTCGTCGCGCCTGCCGCATTGGGGCTGATGCTCGACGAGCTCCTGGAACTCGACCTCGGCTGCGCGCCTCACGTTCTCGCTCGCCTCGCCGCCGACCTCGACGCGGATGCCCAGACGATCCGCGAGGTCGTGGAGCGGCTGTCCGCGGATCAACGACACGGCCGACGACCGCTGCCCGCTCCGCTGCCGCTCGTACCGTCGATCGCTCGGAGATTCGAGGCGACGAAACTCGACGACCGGGACCGCGAGTTGCTGACGGCGCTCTCGGTCAGCCTGAACGGCAGACTCGACCCCCTCCTCGAATTCGATGGGAGGTCGGCGGCCGCGATCGCCGCCGCCCCGGTCGGGGAGCACGTGCGGCTGCATGCCGGCCGAGTGCGTTTTGCCGATCCCCGCCTCTCCATCTGGATCATGGCCGCGACCGGCACGGCGGCTATCGCTCGTGTCCACGAGCGGCTGAGCGCGACCTTTCGGCTTCGGGGGGATCGGATGAGCGCTGATTGGCACCGGGCTCGCGCATCGCTCGAGAGTGCCCCCGAGACGGCTGTTGAACTGACCTCCATCGCTCGACAGCTCAGCGAGGCTGGGCATCCGGAGCGTGCGCTGCTGCTCGCGAAGGAGGCCGCCCAGCACACGACCGGTGGTGCGCGGGACGAAGCATGCCTCGTCGCGGGGGCGTCCGCCGTCGGCGCCGGTTTCGCCGCGGAGGCAGTCGCGTGGCTTGCCGGTCTCTACCCGCACGCCGAGGAGCGGTGGCGGCTCATGGGTCTCGGCGGTCTGCTCGTCGCCCGGGCGTTCGAGCAGGGTGCAGTTCCCGACGTCGACCCGAGGGCACTGCGTCCGAGCACCGATGACGATGAGGGCTGGTGCCATTGGACCAGAGCTGCGGCCCTGGGGGCGGTGATGTGCGCGGAACGGGGCGATCGAAGCGGGATGCGGCTCTGGCTCGACGCCCTGCGCGAGGGCACGGCGCGCATCGGTGCGGAGCGAGAGCTCAGGGACCCGATCGTCGCGCTGAGCTGGCTCATCGCCGGCGAACGTGACATCGACGACACCGTGGGTTCGGGGCCGGTGATCGGAGGCATGTTGTGCGCGCTCCGAGCCGCGTTGGACGGGGACGTCGATCTGGGACTGCGCGCGCTGGCGAGAGGAGGATCGGGGGTGGCCGCGGAGGCGGACCCGTTCGTCCCGGGATTCGAGCGCAGTCCGGTCGTTCAGGCGTATCGGGCCGTCATCGAGGTTCTGCTGCTCGTGTGGCGTGGTGACATCGGCCGAGCGCGCGACCGACTGATCCAGGCCGCGCTCGTGCTGCCGGTGTCGTTACCTCTGGCGGGGCTGGGCGTGGTGCTCGCCCGGCGCCTCGACCTCGCCGTGCTCGGTGAGCTCGGACCGTTCGCGCGGTCGCTCACCGCTGGCCTGTTGGCGGGGGCGAGGATCGACCGTCTCGTCGATCGCGGCATCCAGTCGTTTCTCGCAGGCTCTTTCGACGACGCTGCGGCCACGATCCGTCTCTGGGCCGATCTCGGATCGGCGCGCACCACTATGACGGTTCCGGCGCTCGACGAACTCGCGCTCGATCCGGATGGCGGTTCGACGCCCGCACCGTCGATCGAGCCGCCGGAGATCGCTCTGGGGCAGCGGCTGCGAATGCGGCTCGCGACGGCGGGGGATGCCCGCTGGCGTTCGGAGTGCATCGACGTGCGAGAGGCGGCGCGAACGCTCCGCTCTCCGTTCGCACGCGCGCGCGTGGAGACGATGCTCGGCACCCAACACGCCATCCGCGACGATCATCCCTCGGCTCGCATCCACCTGCAACACGCCGAGAGGCTGTTCGAGCTGTCCGGGGCGACCGCCTGGGCGCGGGCGATCCGAGGGCGTCTGGACAGGCTCGATGCCAGGGAAGGGAGCATCGTCCCCGCGACGGACCCGCTGTCGGCATGCCGAGCCGCATGGTCCCTTCAACTGACCGCGCGGGAGTTGGAAGTGGCGATGCACGCCGTCCGCGGGGCGGCGAACCGCGAGATCGCCGAGATCCTCACCTTCTCGGTCCGAACGGTCGAGGTGCACCTCGGCCGGGTCTTCACCAAGCTCGACGTCCGCAGCCGGGTCGAGCTGACCGTGCTCGCGCATCGCACCGACCACCACCTCTGAACTCCTCAGTGAGGCAGTGAGAGAGCCATCCCGTCCGCTTCGGCGAGGCCGTCGGCGATGAGCGAGTCGACCGCCCGGTCTCGTTGGCGCGCATCCGGCCAATCCGGAAGGACGAGTTCGAGCGGCACCGCAGCGGGGGACCGCTCTCGCAGCAGCCGCAGCACAGCACCACGCGCCTGTCGGTCCGACCCTTCGTAGGCCGCCTGGCGACGCCGCTCGTCTCCGGTGTCCGGCCTGCCGGCTCCCAGCCACGCGCAGCCGTCTGCGAGCGGACACGCCTCGCACCGCGGTGAACGCGCCGTGCACACGGTCGCACCGAGCTCCATCATCGCCGCGTTGAACTCCGCGGCGTCGGAGACGGAGTCCGGGAGCAGGGAGTCCATCAATTCCAGGTCTCGCCGTGACGGCGGTGCCGGCTGAGCCCGGCCCTGGACAGCCCTGGCCAGGACGCGCCGGGTGTTCGTGTCGACCACCGGGTGTCGGTCCCCGTAGGCGAAGACGGCCACCGCTCGGGCGGTGTAGTCGCCGATGCCGGACAGGGCAAGCAGAGCGTCGACGTCGCGGGGCACGATCCCGCCGTGCTGCTCGGTGATCTCCACAGCCGCTCGGAACAGCCAGAGCGCGCGACGCGGGTACCCCAGATTGGCCCACTGGTGCACGACGTCCGCTGCCGAGGCCGTAGCCATCGACGCCGGTGTCGGCCATCGGGTGAGCCACGATTCAAGGTGCGGGACCACTCGTGCGACCGGAGTCTGCTGGAGCATGAACTCGCTCACCAGGACGCCCCACGCACCGAACTCCTCGTGGAAGTCGGTGCGGCGCCACGGCAGGTCGCGAGCGGCCGACCGGTACCAGATCGGCAGGCGCGACACGACGTCGAAGGGGGCCTGCGGTCCGGGCATCCCTCCAGCGTACGTGAGTGGCGACCCCGGGGCCGTCGGTGGTCGCGGCCCGGCGCCGGTGGTGCACAG
>JAQZBG010000309.1 GCA_029239165.1 Microbacterium sp.
GGCTGGACGCTCGAGATGGCGAACTGGATCTACGGGTTCGGCGGCGAGCTCAGCGACGGCAAGAAGCTCACGATCGACAAGGCCGAGAACGTCGAAGCCGTCGAGGCGTTCCTCGAGACGTTCGCCTCGGGCGTCGCCCCCATCGGCGACGACGCGTCGACCTTCCGCGCGAAGTTCGGCCAGGGCCAGGTCGGCATGCTGTTCGAGAACTCGGGCGTCGCCACGACCATCACGAGCAACCCCGACAACGCCGTGAACGGCCAGAACATGGGCGCGGCTCCGCTGCCGCTCGCGAACCCCGGCTCGAACTCGCAGCTGATCATCGCCGTCAACGCGAACAGCGACAACAAGGAAGCGGCCAAGGACTTCGTGCGCTGGGTGCTCGGCGAGGAGGGCCAGACCGCCATCCGTGCCGGCCTCGGCGCCTCGGCCATGGCCACCGACGTCGAGCCGGACGCGGCCTTCCTCGAGGCGAACCCGTGGGCGACGCAGTTCCTCGAGGCCGCCAAGACCTCGAAGTCGACCCTCGTCGAGGGCTTCGAGACCGAGAGCAAGGTCGTCTGGCGCGAGGTCCTCACCGCGGTCGAAGACCTGCGGGTCAACGGCGGCGACGTGAAGGCCAAGCTCGCCGAGGTTCAGGAGAGCCTCGAAGCCGAACTCGGCTGAGCACCCCGAGGGGCGGGCGTGACCCCCGCCGCCCGCCCCTCGGTCATCCGCGACACGCGAAAGGACACCCGGCCATGGCCACCCCCACGCTCGAGGCGCGACCTACGACGCCCCCTGCTTCGCCGCCCCGGCGACGACGCCGCGACAGCGGCGCGATCGGACGCTTCGTCGAGCGCAACGGCGCCTACCTCTTCCTCTTCCCGGCGATCGCGTACCTGGCGATCTTCACGGTCTTCCCCCTGATCCGCGGTGTGCTGCTGTCGTTCACGGCGACCAAGCTCGTCAACCCCTCCGGGGGGCGACCGGTCGGCATGGAGAACTACGAGTACCTGCTGTCGAGCGACAAGTTCTGGTCGTCCGTCATCACGACCCTCCTCTACACGCTCTTCACCGTGGTCTTCTCGGTCGGCATCGGAACAGCGGGAGCGCTCCTGCTCAACACCGCGTTCAAGGGGCGCGGCATCATCCGCGCCATCGCGACGATCCCGTGGGCCGTGCCGACGGTGGCCGCCGCCCTGATCTTCGTCTGGATCTACAACAACGAGCAGGGCATCCTCAACCGCACCACCGCAGCCCTCGGCCTCGGTGAGCACGGCTGGCTCGTCGATCCGAAGTACGGACTCTTCGCGGTCACGCTCGCGACGGTCTGGAAGCTCACGCCGCTGGTGATGCTCGTCATGCTCAGCGCCCTGCAGAGCGTGCCGCACGAGCTGCGCGAAGCGACCTGGGTCGACGGCGCCACGCGCTTCCAGTCCTTCCGCGCCGTCACCCTGCCCCACATCATGCCGACCGTCCGCGTCATCACGCTGCTCATGACGATCTGGTCGATCCGACGCTTCGAGATCATCTTCCTCATCACGGGCGGTGGGCCGCTCGACGTCACCAACACGCTCGTCGTGAACGTCTACCGCACCGCGTTCCAGGACCAGAACCTCGGACGCGCCGCCGCGATCGGCGCCCTCGGCCTCGTGCTGTCGCTGCTGGTGACCGTCGTCTACTTCATCGTCGAGCAGATCCAAGAACGTCAGGAGAGCCAGCGATGACCACCGTGCGCATCCCCACCGACCTTCCGCGTCGCCGTGGCATCGGCGCCAAGTTCGGCAGCCTGGGCAAGGCCGTCCTCATCACGCTGCTGGTCGTCTTCGCCGGATTCCCCGTGTACTGGATGCTGGCGACGTCGCTCGGCACCGAGGCCTCGCTCTACGGCGGCAGCCAGCCGCTGCTCCCCGAAGTGCAGAACATCGGCCAGTGGGGCGGATTCCTCTCCGACATCCCGATCCTGCGCTGGCTCGGCAACTCGTTCGTGATCGCCGCCGGCACCACGATCCTCAGCCTCGTGCTGGCGACCATGGCCGCCTATGCGCTCAGCCGCTACAAGTTCCACGGCCGCGGCGTCGCCGGCTTCATCTTCTTCAGCACGCAGATGCTGCCGGAGGCGCTGATCATCGTCCCCCTGTACGCGATCTTCGCCGGTGCCGGACTGCTCAACAGCCACTGGGGACTCGTCCTCGCCGACACCGCGTTCGTGATGCCGGTGAGCATGTTCATCATCAAGAGCGGCATCGACAAGATCCCGTACGAGATCGAGGAGTCGGCCCGCATCGACGGGTGCTCGCGCCTGCGCATCCTGACCACGATCGTGCTTCCGCTGATCATGCCGAGCATCGCGGCCGCCGCCGTCATCGCGTTCTTCGACGGCTGGAACGAGTTCATGTTCGCGAACACCTTCATCTCGTCGTCCGACCTGTGGCCGGCATCCGTCGGGCTGTCGTCGTTCCTCGGGCAGTTCTACACGCCCATGAACGTCGTCATGCTGTGCGCGCTGCTGTTCGCGCTGCCCGCGATCATCTTCTTCCTGTGGGCGCAGCGCGGCATCGTGTCCGGGCTCACCGCGGGATCCGTCAAGGGCTGACCGCCCTGCAATCTGGAGTATCGATACATGTCTGAAGGACTCGACCCGCTCTTCTCGGTGCGGGACAAGGTGGTCGTCGTGACCGGCGGCTTCGGCCAGATCGGCGCGGAGTTCGTCCGCTCGCTGCACCTGCGAGGCGCACGGGTCGCCGTGACCTCGCGCAGCGAGGTGGCCGATCCCGCCGCGCGTCTCGGCATCGACGACCCGGACGGGCGGTTGCTCGCCGTGGCGATGGACATCACCGACCAGGCCAGCGTGGACGCCGGGCTCGACCGCGTCGTCGCGACCTGGGGCGTGCCGACCGTCGTCGTCAACAACGCCGGACTCGACACGCAGCCCAGCGCGCCGCCGGAGGTCTCCGGCCCGTTCGAGGAGTTCCCCGTCGAGGTGTTCCGCGAGGTCGTCGACACCAATCTCGTCGGCACGTTCCTCGTGACGCAGGCCGCGGGGCGGCGGATGCGCGACGCCGGCGTCGGCGGCTCGATCGTGAACGTCGGCTCCATCTACGGCATGGTCTCTCCCGTGCAGGACATCTACGCCTACAAGGCCGAGGACACCGGAATCCCCTTCATCAAGCCGGTCGCCTACTCGGCGGCGAAGTCGGGGCTCTACAACCTCACCCGCTACTGCGCCACGTACTGGGGGCGTGCGGGCATCCGCGTCAACACGCTCACGCCCTCGGGTGTCCGGCGGGACACGCAGGACGCGAAGTTCCAGGCCAACTACATCGCCCGGATGCCGATCGGCCGCATGGCCGAGGCCGACGAGTACAACGGCGCACTGGTCTTCCTCGCGTCCGACGCCTCGACGTACATGACCGGCTCCAACCTGGTGGTCGACGGCGGGTGGACCGCATGGTGAGCGATCTGCTCGGCGCGCGCCTGTTCACGGCGGCGGTCACCCCGATGCGCCGCGACGAGAGCGTCGATCACGGCGCGCTCGCCACCATGCTCGACAGCGACATCCGCCGCGGCGTCGAGGGCCTCTACATCTGCGGGTCGTCCGGCGAGGGCGTGCTGCTCTCCGAGGCCGAGCGCATCGCGGTGGCGGAGACGGCGGTGACGGCCGCCGCGGGCCGCGTACCCGTGGTCTCGCACGTCGGTGCGATGTCGACCGGAGAGGCGGTGCGCATCGCGGCCGCCGCGAAAGACGCCGGTGTCGGGGCGATCTCGATGATCCCCCCGCTGTACTACGGCTATTCGACGGCGGACGTCGTGCGGCACCTCCGCACCGTGATCGACGCGGTCGAACTGCCCTTCATCCTCTACAACATCCCGCAGTTCACGGGTCGCGACATCTCCGAGGGCGGTTTCGACGAGCTGCTCGCACTGCCGCAGGTGATCGGCGTCAAGCACACCTCGCGCAACCTGTACGGCGCCGAGCGGATCCTCCGCCGCTACCCGCACCTGACCCTGATCAACGGTTTCGACGAGTTCTACCTGCCGGCGCTGTCGATCGGCGCACGTGGCGCGATCGGCACCACCGTGAG
>JAQZBG010000310.1 GCA_029239165.1 Microbacterium sp.
GTTGAGGCCGGTCGCGCCGGTCAACGTCGCACGCGAGACGGGGCCCTCGAGGTGGGCGAGGCGCAGGAGCCGCGACAGATTCGCCTGGCGGCTTCCGACGGGCTCGTTCATACCCTCACTGTAGGGGCCTCGAAGTTGCGACGGCTGGCTGGATGCGGCATCTCGGACCCGGCACGAGCGGCGAGGGATGCCATGCCGCCGACTTCACCCTTCCCGCGCGCAGCGGGCGCTTATCGAGGCCGTACGTCGACCGCGACCGCCGGCGGCTGTCGTCAGCCCTCGGGGCGCTGCGGGAGTCCGCATTCGTAGGCGAGCACCACGGCCTGCACTCGGTCGCGCAGACCGAGTTTGGCGAGGATCCTCGTGACGTGGGTCTTGACGGTCGCCTCGCCCATGAACAGCTCGGCACCGATCTCGGCATTCGACAGACCGCGCGCGAGCGCGCGCAGCACCTCGAGTTCGCGTTCGGTGAGCGCCGCCAGGCGGCTCGGTACCCCGTCGGTAGGAGGCGGGCCGCGCACGAAGGATTCCACGAGCCGACGGGTCACCGACGGGGCGAAGAGATGCTCGCCACCGTGTGACGCCCGCACGGCCGCTGCGAGCTCCGTCGGCGTGGCCGTCTTGAGGAGGAAGCCGCTCGCCCCCGCCCGCAGCGCACTGAACACGTACTCGTCGAGGTCGAACATCGTCAGCATGAGCACCCGCGCCTCGGGACGGGCATCGCGCACGAGTCGCACGCCCTCGATGCCGTCCACACCGGGCATCTCCACGTCCATCAACACCACGTCGACGCGGTGCTGTGCGGCTTCGCGAGCCGCGGCAGCGCCGTCGGATGCCTCGGCCACCACATGCAGATCGGGTTCGGCGTCGATGATGGTGCAGAGGCCGCGCCGGATGAGGTGCTGATCGTCGGCGACGAGCACCCGGATGCGCGCCTCGGGATCGTTCACGAGCGCACCGCGCGCCGGGCGGGCATCGTCGCCTCCACGGTGAAGCCGTGGTCGTCCGGTCCGGCGCGGAACTCCCCATCGAGCACCCGTATACGTTCCGCCATCCCGGCCAGCCCGAAGCCGGCGACCGGCCCGTCCGTGCCGCCATGGTCGTCTGTGGGGTGGCCGTCGTCCATGACGCGGACCGAGAGCGCGGCATCCGTCGACGCCACGCGGATTCGCACATGGAGTGCGTCGGAGTGCTTGAGCACGTTCGTCAGGCTCTCCTGGATGAGGCGGTACACGGTGCCCTCCAGTTCGCGCGGAACGGGCTCGACGTCCAGCTCGATCAGCAGACCGGTCCTGCGCAGTCGCTCGGCCATCATCGACAGCGGCTCGGGCGCGACTCCCGCGAGCCCAGGGGCGCCGATGGCGCCCGAGTCAAGCAGGTGGAACATCACCGCTAGCTCAGCGAGGGCTTGCTCTGCCGTGGTGTCGATCACACTGAGCGCCTGGCGCGCAGCGGCGGGGTCGCTCTCTCGCAGCGACCGGACGACTGACGCTTGCAGGACCATTACGCCGACCGCGTGACTGGCGACGTCGTGCAGGTCGCGCGCGAGCCGCAGCCGCTCGTCGCGGCGCGCGTCGTCGAGGCGGGCATCGAGGCCGGCTCGCAGCGCATCCGTGCGGGCCTTGGCGGCACGGTCGTCGCGATCGTGCATCGACCACTCGTGTCCGGCGAAGGTGGCGAGCCCGAGGACGCCCAACCCGATCGGCACGTTCGCAGGGTCATCGAGAGCGACCCAGACGATCGCGACGACCGCCGTTGCCCCGAACAGTGCCCACGTGAGGGGCCCGCCGGTGACACCCGCAGACCATGCCAGGAGCACCACGCAGAGGCCGGCCGCGACGATGAACGGTACGCCGCCGATCGCGGCCGCGCAGAGCAGCGCGACAGCCGCGGCTAGTGCGAACCCCATCCAGCGGCCACGGCCGACCGTGCAGATCGGCAGACCGACCGCGACCACCCATGCGACCAACGATGACCTGCCGGTCTCGGACGACCACACCTCGAGGACTCCTAGCACGAGCAGAGCGACTCCGACGCAGACATTCGGAATCCAACGAGCACGTCGCTGCGGGATTTCGCATGCAGCGGCCGGCGGGGCCGTGCGCAGCAGTCCGAGCAGCCAGCGGAGCTCGGTCACCGCCTGCCGCCCGCGCTCGGCGATCGCGTCGATCCGGCGGGCGTCGAGGTCGCGCCGCGCCGCCGCGGCATCCGCTCGCATGCCGCCGACCGCGTTACGAAGGAGCCCCAGTGCCTGCCCGCCGAGCCGCGCCCGCTCGTCAGCCACGACACGTGCGGCGACGGTGGCGGCATCTGTCGATTGCAGCCGGGATGCCGCCACGCGCGACCGGGCGGCCATCCGCGCGCGGCGACGCACCACGTAGCCGTAGGCGAAGATCCCGGCGGTGAGCCCGACCGCGAAGACGAGCGTCGCGATGAGCGGCGGCTCGTCAGCGGCGCCGGCAACCTCCACGATCGCACTCGCCGGGAACGCCGCCGCCACAGCGATGGCCGGCCAGCCGGATGCATGACGTCCGAGCGAGTACACCGCGATGAAGTACGGGGCGAGCAGTGCAGGGCCGCCTTCGGTGACATGCGCCAGCGTCAACGTCCACTGCATCGCCGCCAGCGCGGCACCGGCGATCACCGGACGCTGCGGCAGCAACAAACTCGCCCCGATCGTGGCGAGCGCGACGAGAGGGGCCCAGATCGTCGTAGGAGCCAGGAACAGCTCCACCCAGAGCCCGCACCCGACGGCTGCGACCGATTCGGAGAGTGAGGGGCGACGCAGCCTCATGGCCCGAGCGTACTGCCGCGCCCGCGGGAGCGCATCAGACTCAAGTGTGACCGGGCATCCGACTTCCGGCGAGGAACATCGCGACGGGAGACGCGAGACGAGATCGCGACGCCGGATGCCGAGCGCCCACGTCAGCGGAAGGATCACGCTGACCGACACCCGCAGGGGGTGCCGCGATATGAAGGGGAACCCCATCATGAAGCCTCTCCCGCTCGCGGCACTGGTCGCCGCGGCCATGCTGTCCACGGTGATCGTGCTCGACGTGCTCTGGAACGCCTACAACCCTGACCTCATCGGACCCTGGCTGGACGTCGTCGCGCATCCGCAGCTCGTCCGGTTCGTCGGCGTCGTTCACAGCGCGCTCTACGTGCTTCTCGCCGTGGCGCTGATCCAGTCGGGCCGATCGATCGACGGCGGACGCCGGTTCGTGACGGTCACCCGCTGGATTCTCGTCGGGTGCTACGGGCTGTTCGCAATCATGTACGCGGCGCTGCTCGTGGACCCCGGGTTCAACACGAGTGGCGTGTACGCCGTCGCGGTGACGGTGGTCTTCGCCGGGAGCCTGCTGCTACCCATCGCGCTCGGATTCGCGTTGCTGCGGCGTCGCGTGTTCCGCGTGCCGGCGCTGCTGCTCATCGCGCCGCTGGTCCTGCTCCCGCTCACGCTGCTGCTCGAGGCGTTGACGAGCTGGGCGCACCCCGGGTATCTGGAGATCGTCGTCAATGTCGGGCTGGCGCTGCTCTGCATCGCCGCGTCCACCGTGGAACCGGGTGCGGGGCCCGCGCGGTCTGCGGAGTTTGCGCGGTCCGAGGAGTCCCGGGAATCCGCGGCGCGTGCGGTGCCGTCGACGGATCGCGAGTCCGCGGGGTCGGCCTAGGGACAGCTGGTCTCGAGCTCGTGGAAGGCGAGCTCGACGAACTCGCTGCGCTCTTTGCCGGAGCAACGCGTGTAACCGTGACGGCCAGCTGCGTCTCGACACGGGCGCGGGTCGCGGGCGCGACGTCGGTGCGTCAGCTGGGTACTTTCGAGACCGTCGCTGGCGCCCCGCATCGTCGGCGATCGTGACGAGCGGCATCCGGGCCCTCGTCATGCGTCGATCGCAGCGCGAAACTATCGGGGCGCCGCTCGCGAACCGGGATCGCGGCCCCCGGTCCGGGGTGGACGGGGCATCCGTTCTGGTATAGGTTGTCGTCAGCAACATTTATCGCAAAGGAGCGTCATGCCCACGCAGTCCACCGGACCGACCCCGACTCGCGCCGACAAGTTCTCGTT
>JAQZBG010000311.1 GCA_029239165.1 Microbacterium sp.
GAAGGCTCCTACGACGGGCAGTCCGGCGACGGCAAGGTGCCCTCATTCCTCGCCGGCCTCGCCGCGGCAGCGGGCACCGGCGCGCTGCTCGCCGCCGGACGCATCACCGCGGATGCCGACACCGCGCTGTTCGCGGCATCCGTGTCTCTCACCGATCTCGCCGGCTCGACCGAGTCAGCCCTCGCCGACCCCGCGCGTTGGCTGCGGGAGGCCGGCACGGCGCTGGCTCGCGCCGCGGAGTCCTGAGGTCGCGCGCTCCCTGTTCTGGCGACGAATTCACGGGACTCGGAGTTCGTTGATCGGTTCTCGACGGCTCGCCAGAATCGCCGGAGCGATGGCAGCGACGAGAGCCGTGTTCACGGCGACCACCGCCAGCGCTCCGGTGAAGGTCGCCCCTGGCCAGGGGTCGCCACTCGCGGTGAGCGCGACGAGCGAGATGCCGATTCCGATCCCGGTGCCGATGACGCAGAGCACCGCGGTTTGCATCAGAAGGAGGGTGATGATGAGCGCGCGACTCGCCCCGAGCGCCCTCCGCCGGCCGAAATCCTTTCGCCGCATCAGCACCAGGCCGTACTGCAGAACAGCGACCAGAAGGGCGGTCAGAGTGAGGAGAGCGATCACGAGGCCTCGGGAGAATCCGCGGAGTTGCGCGTCGATCAGTCCTCGCAGATCGGCCAGCGCCTCACTCGTCTGTACCTTCGTCTTCGAGGCGTCCTCGACGCCGAGCAGAGATACGACTGTCTCACTGATCGGGCCGACGAGTTCGGGCGACGTGGCGATGACGACAAGGACAGCGATTCGCTCGTCGCCATCGACGGGGTGTGGGACTAGCGCCAGAGGCTCGAATCTTCGAAGAAATTCTGGAACCTCAAGTCGCCCGCCTATGCCGAAGGAGCCGCCCGAGTCGACGATTGAGACTCCACCGACGAAGTCTGGGGTGCCGAGCTGCTCCGCTGCCTGATCCGACTCCCAAACCAGGGCGCCTGGCAACGGGGATTCATGGGGTATTCCTAGTCGCTCGAGGTCGGCGCCGTAGGCGAGGCGCACGGGAACGTGCGCCCCGTCTGGCACGCGTGAATTGGTGGCATCCACCGCAGCCGACAAGCCCGCGGCCCACTCGATCCCTTCGATCCCGTCGATCCGGTCGAGAACGTCGGCGGTGAGGCCGGAATCGGGATCGGCGCGGATCGTTATCGAGCGCGTGCCTGCGGAGTCGATGGAGTTGAGAACGTTCTGCTCGGCTCCGACGGTGCGCCCGGTGGTGAGCATGACGACGACGATCATGCCCACGACCATCAGCACCGTGATGATGGAAGCCACCGGCTGGGAGCGGATCGCCGCTCGGGATTCGCGGAGAACAGGACCGATCACAGTGTGATCTCCCGGTCGCACGCCCTCGCGACCTCGGGGGAGTGCGTGACGATGATGACAGTGGCGCCGGCGCGGGCATGATCCTGCAGTGCCTCGACGACGACGCTTGCCGTCGTCGAGTCCAAGTTTCCCGTGGGTTCATCGGCCAAGAGAATGTCCGGCGCGTTGAGGAGAGCCCGGCAGAGAGCGATGCGCTGTGCCTGGCCCCCGGACACTCGCCCGGGTTTGCGTTGCGCCGGCACATCGACACCGAACCGCGCGAGAAGCTCGTGTCCTCGCCGCTCGAGAGTGTGTCGAGGCACTCCGCGGTACAGAGCCGTCTCGGTGACGTTGTCCAGCACGGATCGCGTGGTGTCCAGAGCAGCATCCTGAAAGACGAATCCGAACCTGTCGGCGCGCAGATGAGCGCGCTGCGCATCGCGGAACGCACGGCTCGAAGTCCCATCGATCAGCACGTCCCCGCTGCATGGCGTCAGCATGAGGCCGAGGAGGTACAGCACCGTTGATTTTCCGCGGCCGGACCGGCCCGTCAGCGCCGTTGTCGAACCGGCGGGAAATTCTGCCGACCAGCCTTCGATGAGCGGATGATCGGCGTCGTACCGGAAGGTCAGGTCATCGGCGCGCAACCGCATGCCTGTCGCGGGACTCATTTCGTCGCACTCCCGGGGATCTGTACCCGCAACCCCTGTCGCGCCCCGGTGATCGCCGACATCCCTTTCGCAGACGCAACGACCTTCACCGCGACCTCACGCCCTTCCTCATCGACAACAGCTGTCGATCCGTCTGCGACGGTCACAAGCGCCGCCGAGGGCACGACAAGTCCTTCGACTTCTGCGACGACGATGATCCGTGAACGGAGGGCGGTCTTGCCCGTAGGCGGTATCTCGCTGCACGCGGTTGCGCAGATGAGCTCTCCGTCCGGTGCGCTCAAACGGATATCAATGGCGCCTTCGTCACCGCGCAGTTGTTCTTCGGCGGTCGCCTCCCATGTCTCTCCGCGCGGAGCGGTGATCTCGACTTTCGTTCCGGTGGGCATCATCGCCGCCTGAGCCTCGGTGACGGGGATCTGGAATGTCGGTGCGGGCGAGAGTCCGCGCACGACGCTCTCGCCCCCGGTGAGTGTTGCCCCGCGATTGATCACGGCGGTGTCGAGCGTCACGCGCGCGGGTAGTGACGGCACAAAGACGACGTCACCGACGTTGACCATCCCCGACGCTTGTGCGCCAAGTGCCCTCTGCCAGCGGCTGACGGCGCCCTTGGTCCCCTCGCCGAACACCCCGTCGATGCTGCCGCCGTACTGGCCGATGTCACGAAGCATCTCCTGCAGTTGGCGAACATCTGAGCCCGCACTGTCGAGACCGAGGGATCGAAACATCGGAACGGCACCCTGAGCGACGACGACCGGACGCAGATCGACGGTATAGAGCACCATGCCGGAGGAAACCGCGGTGCCTGCTTCGACGGCGATATCCGTGACGATACCCGCGGCCCGGTTGGTACCGATGGGCTGCTGTGCCCACTCAGCCATTGTGTTGAGGCTCACCGCGTACCCGACACTGCCGTGTTCCACCGGGACGAACGAATGTCCCGCCGAGGACAGAGGATCGTCGGTGGGGCGCAGGATGGTCACGATGGCCCAAGCACTCGCGGCACCGATCACCAGCAGGGCGAGGGCCGCGAGGAACATCGCACCGCGCGGGCGACGGCGAGGCCGTCGGATGACGCCCTCCCTGTAGTCCGAGTCGACAGGTGATGACGACATCTAGTATCCCGGCCGGGGGCACTTTTCGAGTAGCGCGAAGTACTCGTCTTCGGTGACCTGCGAGTTCGAGGTCGTGTACACCTCCGCATATGGGTCCCACGCGTTCCCATCGGCGAGTGCGGAGTCCACGAACGTCTGCTCGCTCGGGGGGTTCCCTGGGTCGAGGCCCTGATCGCGGATGCACTCGGCCGTGTCCAGCTCCATGAGATAAAGCAGCCTCAACTCGGGTTCGGTGAGTGCGGGGGCGATCTTGTCGAGTCCGTTCTCCTTTGCGCACTCCGCGAGGTCTGCGTCATACGGCTCCTCCTGTCCATCGGGGACGTTGCTCAACACTCCGCCGTCGCCGGTGACGTCCGCATCCCATCCGTGATCGACCATGCATGACGCCATGGTGCTGCCGAACTCTGGATCGATCCCCAGATCCACGCTTTCCGCAGTCGCGCGCGGCTCCGGGACTGAGCTTGCGCATCCTCCGAGGAGTAGTGCGGGGGTTGCGATGATTGCGCTGAGTAACACCGCTGCGGTTCGCTTCATCGCCGACCTCAGTAGCTGCAGTCGTAGCCTTGATATACCCACCGGGAGGCGCTCGTGTACGCTGATCCGCTCTGCTGATCCTCGTTGGGGCTGTTCACGTAGCGGCGCGTGGCGACGGCACCGTTGCCCCAGGTTCCGGACTTGGTTCCCGTTCGCGCCGTCCCTGTGATCTTCAGGGTCACGGTGTTCGTGGCGGAGCCTTCCACGTACGCATGCGTGGGCCAGTAGCAGTCGTGTGGGCCGTAATACGTCGTCATCGCGGCGGCGGGCAGCGCTGTTACCGCGACCAACGCTACGGCGCTGATCGTTCCTATCAGCCCCAGGCGAATCTGCTTCTTCTTTTCCAACATGATGGCTTTCCAACATGATGGCCTTTCCCTATCGTCAGTGATGTGTAAAACATTACTGACGATAGGGGTAAAGGCCAGGAAAGTATGTCCCCCTTTCGGGGGACATACCCGTTTTGGCGATGGCTGCGTCAGCCTTCGAGTGCCGCAGACACCACGGCGCGCGCCTCGGCCTGCACCTCGGCGAGGTGCTCCGGGCCGCGCAGGCTCTCGGCATACAGCTTGTAGACGTCCTCCGTGCCGGACGGGCGCGCGGCGAACCAGGCGTGCTCGGTCTGCACCTTGAGTCCGCCGATGGCTGCGCCGTTGCCCGGCGCGTGCGAGAGCTTCGCGGAGATGTCCTCACCGGCGAGCGTCGTCGC
>JAQZBG010000312.1 GCA_029239165.1 Microbacterium sp.
CCCGGGGAACAGGCTGCGGGAGTGCTGCGCGGCGAGACCGCGGTGCCGCTGCGCAAGGACACGATCGGGCGTCCGGCCTCCTCGTCGCGCGCACGCAAGGCGAGTGCCGCCGACGCACTGGATGCCGGTGACCGCGGGCTGTTCGAGGCGCTGCGCGCCTGGCGAGCCGAGACCGCGCGCGAGCAGGGCGTCCCCGCGTACATCGTGTTCGGCGATGCCACGCTGCGTGCGCTCGCCGAGCACCGTCCGGCATCTCTCACGGATCTCGACGGCATCACCGGCATCGGTGCGAAGAAGCGCGAGGCCTACGGCGAGGGCGTGCTGGCGGTCATCGCCGCCGCCTGACCTCAGCGAGGAAGGGCGCTCCTGTCGCGAGGCGACAACGCGAGGCGGGGACGTCCCGGTGCTCTGTTGGAGGATGCTCACAGCGGAGTTCACTCTGGTTTGTCGCAGACCTACCATGGGGGCACGCCTACTCTTCTGGAGGAATTCCATGGTCGACGCTGCCGTCCGCCCTTCGACGACACCCGATGAATCGCCCGCCATCGCGGCGGCGCCGCAGATCGATGTCGCCCGCATCAACGATGCCCTGATGGGTACCTGGGGCGACGTGCGCCGTCAGGCACGCGAGATGATCAAGGACTCCGCGTTCTGGCGCAAGGACGAGCTCGGCAAGGATGAGCACCGCGAGCGCGTGCTCAGCCAGCTGCACCTGCTGGTGGAGAACAAGGCCGTGCACCGCGCGTTCCCCAAGTCGCTCGGCGGCGAGGAGAACAACGGCGCGAACATCGCCGGCTTCGAGGAGCTCGTGGTCGCCGACCCCAGCCTGCAGATCAAGTCGGGTGTGCAGTGGGGCCTGTTCGGCTCGGCGGTGCTGCAGCTCGGCACGGCGGAGCACCACGAGAAGTGGCTCCCCGGGATCATGGATCTCTCGATCCCGGGCGCCTTCGCGATGACCGAGATCGGGCATGGCTCCGACGTCGCCGCCGTCGGCACGACCGCCACCTACGACCCCGCTACCGAGGAGTTCGTCATCCACACCCCGTTCCGCGGGGCGACGAAGGAGTACCTCGGCAACGCGGCGCTGCACGGTGTCGCGGCGACCGTGTTCGCGCAGCTGATCACGAACGGCGTGAACCACGGCGTGCACTGCTTCTACGTGCCGCTGCGCGGCGAGGACGGCGTGGACCTCCCCGGCATCGGCCGCGAGGACGACGGCCTCAAGGGCGGACTCAACGGCATCGACAACGGTCGGCTGTCGTTCGATCACGTGCGCGTCCCCCGCACCCACTTGCTGAACCGCTACGGCGACGTCGCCGTGGACGGCACCTACTCCAGCGCGATCGACAGCCCCGGCCGCCGTTTCTTCACGATGCTCGGGACTCTCGTGCAGGGGCGGGTGTCTCTCGACGGCGCCGCATCCTGGGCCTCGGCTCTGGGACTGCACATCGCGATCACCTACGCCACGCAGCGCCGGCAGTTCGACGGTGCGGACGGGCAGGAGGTCGTGCTCATGGACTACGGCAAGCACCAGCGTCGTCTGCTCCCGCGCCTGGCGACCACGTACGCGCAGATCTTCGCGCACGACGAATTCCTGCAGAAGTTCGACGGCGTCTTCTCGGGTCGCATCGACACCCCGGCCGACCGGGAAGATCTCGAGACGCTCGCCGCAGCCCTCAAGCCGCTGTCGACCTGGCACGCGCTCGACACGCTGCAGGAGGCCCGCGAGGCCACCGGTGGTGCCGGCTTCATGTTCGAGAACCGCCTGGTCGGACTCCGTGCCGACCTCGACATCTACGTCACGTTCGAGGGGGACAACAACGTCCTGCTGCAGCTGGTCGGCAAGCGTCTGCTGACCGACTACGCCAAGCAGTTCCAGGGCAAGGATGCCGCTGCTCTCGCGAAGTTCGCGGTGGGCATGACCGCCGGCAAGCTGTTCCACGGCGCGGGCCTCCGTCAGCTCGGCCAGGCCGTCTCCGACTTCGGTCAGGTGAGCCGCTCGGTCGAGCGCGGCCTCCGCGAGGAGCAGCAGCACGACCTGCTCGCCGGACGCGTGCAGCAGATGGTGGCGGACATCGCGTCTCGCCTGCGCCCCGGCGCGAAGGACAAGGCCCTCGGTGCCCGCCTGTTCAACGAGAACCAGGCCGAGCTCATCGAGGCGGCCCGTGCACACGGCGAGCTCTTGCAGTGGGAGGCGTTCACCGACGCGGTGCACCAGATCGACGATGCCGACACCAAGAAGGTGCTCACGTGGCTGCGCGACCTGTTCGGCTTGCAGCTCATCGAGAAGCACCTCGCCTGGCACCTGATCCACGGGCGTCTGTCGACTCAGCGTGCGGCCGCCGTGTCGAGCTACATCGACCGGCTGTGCGCGCGGCTGCGCCCCCACGCCCTCGACCTGGTGAATGCGTTCGGCTACGAGCCCGAGCACGTGCGTGCCCCGATCGCGAGCGGCATCGAGAAGGAGCGCCAGGACGAGGCCCGCGCGTACTACGCCGACCTCGCCGCGACGGGACACGCCCCGATCCAGGAGAAGGTGCTGAAGAAGAAGCAGCGCTGACGCGCCAGGCGGCAGGAGGGCTCGGCGGTCAGGATGACCACTTCGTGAGGTCGATGCCCCGCTTCTCCGCCAGCGCCTTGAGGTGCTCGGTGGAATCCGTCTCGATGCAGACGCAGGCCTGCAGCCCGGCTTCGTCTTCGTCGCGCAGCAGGTAGTAACTGGTCGCGTCGGTCAGCAACTCTCCCTCGGCGTCCCGGAACAGCCACCGCACCTTCACGAGCACCAGTCGATCGGACAGCTCGTTCGCCTCGAGGAGCTGGTGCCCGACGGACGCGAGTCCGAGCTCCCGGTACAGGGGATAGGACTGCTTCAGCCCCGTGACCATCTCTTCGCGGGATTCGAGGACCCCCGACACTCGATCGTCCGTGATCATCCCGGGGGTAGACCACAGGCTCACTGCGGATTCCGCGTCGAACTCCGTCAGGGATGCGGCGTAGCGCGTGAGGTACTGGTCGATCCGGTCGGTGTGGATGCTCATATGTCGAGGGTACGGACCGCGGTGTTCGACGGTCAGGGCCTTGACGGACCGCGAGAACCGGCGCTCGGACCTGCTCTTCGCGTGCGGCGTGGGTGCGGGCACGGGACGGGCTTGAGCGGCCGGCGGTGCGTAGGGTGGATCGCGCCACCAGAAGAAGGAGTCCCCGTGACCCGCGTCAACGCCTATGCCGCACCCCGCGAAGCCGCCCCGCTGGAGAAGACCGTCATCGAACGGCGTGAGCTCGGCCCGCTCGACGTGCTGATCGACATCGCGTTCGCCGGCATCTGCCACTCCGACATCCACACCGTGCGCGGCGACTGGGGCCCGCAGCGGTACCCGCTGGCGCCGGGGCATGAGATCACGGGAACGGTGGCCGCCGTCGGAGAGGCCGTGACCCGACACGCGGTCGGCGACCGGGTCGGCGTCGGCTGCCTGGTGAACTCCTGCGGCGAATGCCGCAACTGCGTGCGCGGCGAGGAACAGTACTGCACCGAAGGTGCCGTGCAGACGTACGGCAGCACCGACCGCGACGGCGCCGTCACGCAGGGCGGCTACTCCGAGCAGGTCGTCGTGACCGAGAAGTTCGTCCTGCGCATCCCCGACTCCCTGCCCTTGGATGTCGCTGCGCCTCTGCTCTGCGCCGGCATCACGACGTACTCCCCGCTGCGGCACTGGAACGTCGGCCCCGGTACGCGCGTGGCCGTGGTCGGTCTCGGCGGCCTCGGGCACATGGGTGTGCAGGTCGCGCACGCACTCGGCGCCGAGGTCACCGTGCTCTCGCAGACGCTGAGCAAGAAGGAAGACGGCCTGCGACTCGGGGCCGATCACTACCGGGCGACCAGCGACCCGACGACGTTCCGCGAGTTGCGTTCGTCGTTCGACGTGATCCTGAACACCGTGAGCGCGGTGATCGATGTGCGGTCGTACCTGAGCCTGCTCGACGTCGGCGGCGCGCTGGTGTGCGTCGGC
>JAQZBG010000313.1 GCA_029239165.1 Microbacterium sp.
GCGATCGACGCCGACTTCGATCCGTTCGAGGCCACGCTCTGACGGTCGCCGCTCGGGGCGGCGAGGGTGCGGATCAGCGCGCCTTCGCCGCCACGTAGCGGTCGACGCTCGCGGGGGACAGCACCTCGCGCGCGACCATGATCGCCGCCCCCAGCACGGCCGCTCGGTCACCGGCCTGGGACTGCACGATCGCCAGATGCTGGGTCGCCAGCGGGATCGAGCGTCGATACACGACTTCGCGCACACCCGCGAGCAGGTGCTCTCCGGCGCGGGCGATGCTGCCGCCCAGCACGATGATCGACGGGTTCAGCAGGTTGACCACGGTCGCGAGGACTTCGCCGACATCACGCCCCGCCTGACGGGTCGCCTCGATCGCGGCCGTGTTCCCGGCGCGGACCAGATCGACGACATCCGAGGGGCCGTGCACGTCGAGCCCCTCCTCACGGAGGGCGATCGCGAGGGCGGACCCGCTGGCGAGAGCCTCGAGGTCGCGCTCATCGCCCGGTTCGCGGCTCGACCCCGCGCCGGCCGGTACCTGTACGTGGCCCATGTCTCCGGCGGATCCCTGCGCGCCGCGCTGCAGCTGACCGCCCGCGATGATGCCGGCGCCGATGCCGGTCGAGACCTTGACGAAGACGAGATCCTCGACCTGCGGCCAGCTCATCGCCTGCTCGCCGAGGGCGAGGATGTTGACGTCGTTGTCGACCAGCACGGGGACGTCGAAGGTCTTCTGCACGTACGCTGGGACGTCGAACCGGTCCCAGCCGGGCATGATCGGCGGGTTGGTCGGTCGACCGGTGGAGTGCTCCACGGGACCCGGGACGCCGATGCCGACGCCGACCAACGGGAGTCCATCCGCGGTGGAGCCGAGTAGGTCGGCGGCGTCCGCGAGGATCGTGTCGAGCAGGCTCTCCGGCCCGTCGCCGATGTCGATCGTGCGCGTGCGGGCGTCGAGGATGACCGCGGCGAGGTCGGCCACCGCGACCGTGGCATGCGTGGCGCCGAGATCGACGGCCAGCACGAGTCCTGCACGCGGGTTGAAGGCCACGCGCGCGGGCGGTCGGCCACCCGTCGAGACGGCCTCCCCGGCGGGGCGGACGAGGTCGGCGGCGAGGAGCGCATCGACCCGCAGGGCGACGGTCGACCGGGCGAGACCGGTGAGGACTGCGAGTTCCGCCTTCGTCCTGGCCTGCCCGTCGCGGAGGATCTGGAAGATCTCTCCGATGCCCGAGGGGGTCGCCACGGGCGGCCGCAGAACGTCAACCATTGCGTCAGTAAACCACAGCACTTCCGCGTCTTGCCGATTGACTTCGGATTCGTCACGGAGAACTTTTGACGAAGGGCTAGCAAAAGTCGGCTGGGCTGTGTCAGAATCGGCCGCATGACAACGGATGTCACTGACACCGGTCTCGGGACGATCCGAGCCGGCATCCTCGGCGGAGGATTCATGGCACGCGTGCATCGCACCGCGGCCCGCGACGCCGGCGGCGAACTGCGCGCCGTCGCCACCCGCTCCCGCACCGGTAGCCGCGACGCCGCACTGGCACTCGGTGCGGGACGAGCCGAGAGCGATGCGGCGGCTCTGCTGGAAGCGGGGGACATCGACGTGGTGCACATCTGCACGCCGAACGCCACGCACGCGGAACTCGCGCTCCAGGCGCTGAGCGCCGGCAAGCACGTGGTGTGCGAGAAACCGCTCGCGACCACGGCGCAGGACGCGAAGGTGCTGGCCGAGACCGCCGAGTCCCGCGGACTGGTGGCGGCCGTCCCGTTCATCTACCGCTATCACCCGATGGTGCGCGAGGCCAGGGCGCGGATCGCCCGCGGCGAGGCCGGCGACCTGCTCACCCTCGACTGCTCCTACCTGCAGGACTGGATGCTGCTGTCGAGCGACGACGACTGGCGGGTGCGCTCCGAGTCCGGCGGCGCATCCCGTGCCTTCGCCGACATCGGCTCACACCTGTGCGACCTGATCGAGTTCGTGATCGGGGAGCGGATCCACGCGCTGAGCGCCCGCACCCGCCGGGTCTTCTCCGAGCGTTCAGGACAGTCGGTCGACACCGAGGACATCGTCGCCGTGCTCGTCGAGACCGACTCCGGCGCCCTCGGCACGCTGCTCATCTCGCAGATGGCCGCCGGCCGCAAGAACGCCCTCACCCTCGAGCTGCACGGCTCGCGTCAGAGTCTGCGCTTCGAGCAGGAGCGCCCGGAGGAGCTCTGGATCGGCATGCGCGAGGAATCGCGGCTGCTGCTGCGCGACCCCGCCACCGCCGACCCGGATTCCGCACGGCTGCAGCGGGTTCCCGCGGGCCATCCGATGGGTTACCAGGATGCCTTCAACAGCTTCATCGCCGACGTCTATGCGGCGATCGCCGGTGCGGAACCCGATGGGCTCCCCACCTTCGCGGATGGCTACCGCTCGGCCGTGCTGACGGAGGCCGTGCTCGCCTCGGCGGCAGATGGCGGACGATGGGTGGAGGTGACGGCATGATCGCGACCACGACAGAGCCCGTGCTGCAGGTGGCCGGCATCCGCAAGTCGTTCTTCGGCGTCGAGGTGCTCAAAGGCATCGACTTCGACGTGCGGCCCGGCGAGGTGCACGGCCTCGTCGGCGAGAACGGCGCGGGCAAATCCACGCTCATGAAGATCATCGCCGGCGTGCAGCCCGCTGATAAGGGCACGATCTCGTACCGCGGCGAAGAGGTGCACCACGCGCACCCGCGGCAGGCGATGGATGCCGGCATCGTCACGGTCTTCCAGGAGTTCACGCTGCTGCCGGAGCGCACCGTGGCGCAGAACGTCTACCTCGGACGTGAACCGCGTCGGCGGGGATTCGTCGATCAGAAGGCCATGAACACGCGCACCGCCGACCTCCTGACCGATCTCGGCGTCTCCTTCATCGAGCCGACCGCGCGCGTCGGGTCACTCACGGTCGCCGAGCAGCAGATCGTCGAGATCGTCAAGGCGCTCTCCTTCGACGCGCAGGTCATCTCGATGGACGAGCCGACCGCCGCCCTCAGCGACCGCGAGGTCGAGCTGCTCTACGCGATCATCCGTCGGCTCACCTCCCGGGGCGTCGCCGTGATCTACGTCTCGCACCGACTGAAGGAGATCTTCGACCTGTGCGACCGCATCACGATCCTCAAGGACGGCGCGCTCGTATCCACCGACGACACCGCCGCCCTCACCACGGACGAGCTCGTGCGGCGCATGGTCGGCCGCTCCATCCAGTCGTACTTCCCGGATGCGGTCGACGGCACCACGGTCGGGGAGGCGAAACTCGAACTCGACGGCTGCGGCAACGCCTATGTCGACGGGGTGTCCCTCACGCTCCGCGCCGGGGAGATCGTCGGCATCGCCGGGCTGCAGGGCTCCGGACGCACGGAGCTGGTGGAAGGGGTGTTCGGCATCCAGGCCTTCACCCGCGGCTCGATGCGCATCGACGGCGCACCCGCGCGCATCCCGAATGCCCGCGCCGCTGTCCGCGCCGGCCTCGCCCTCGTCTCCGAGGACCGCAAGGCGCAGGGCCTCGCGCTCGGACAGTCGGTCCTCGACAACGCGCTCCTCGTCGTCCGCAGTGTCTTCGCCGGTCGGACGGCTGCCTCCCGCCGGGAGGTGCCCGGCATCCTGAGCTCCCTCGAGGTCAGTTCGCGGGGCGTCGATCAGGAGGTTCGCTTCCTCTCCGGCGGCAACCAGCAGAAGGTCGTGCTGGCCAAGTGGCTGCTCACCCAGCCGCAGATCGTGCTCTTCGACGAGCCGACCCGCGGCATCGACGTCGGAGCGAAGTATGCCGTCTACCAGCTCATGCGCGACCTCGCGGCGCAGGGGAAGGCGGTGCTGATGGTGTCGAGCGAGCTGCCGGAGGTGATCGGCATGAGCGACCGGATCCTGGTCATGCATGACGGTGAACTCGTCGCCGAGCTGCCCGCGGGCTCGGCCGAGCACGAGATCCTCGGTGCGGCGACCGGTGCTCTCCATCCCGGCAGCCTCGATCCCGGCAGCCTCAGCGCGGGCAACATCCGCGACATCCTCACCGGGATGAGCGTGCTCGGTCTCGTCGCGATCGGGCAGACGCTCGTGGTGCTCGGTGCCTCGCTCGACCTCTCGGTCACCTACGTGATCAGCCTGTCGAGTCTGCTGGCGGCCACGATGATGAACGACAACGCGGCGAACATCCCGATGGCGGTGATCGTGACTCTGCTCGTGTGCGCCGGTGTGGGGCTCGTGAACGGTCTCATCGTCACGGTGCTCAAGGTGAACGGCTTCATCGCCACGCTCGGCGTCGGCCTGATCCTGCAGGGCATCCTCAACACGAACTTCGAGGGAGCGGCGGGGAAGGTGCCCTGGGCGTTCCAGCTCATCGGCGCCACCGGTGTCGGGCCCATCCCGGTCTCCACGCTCATCATGATCGTGCTGGCCGTGGTGATCTGGGTGCTCCTCAACCGCACCCGTACCGGAGCCCACCTCTACGCCGTGGGCGGTGACCCCGAGATCGCCCGGCTCTCCGGCGTCCGCACCCGGATGCCGCTCATCTGGGCGCACGTGCTCTGCTCGGTGTTCGCGGGACTCGCGGGTCTGCTGCTCGCCA
Source organism: Microbacterium sp. (assembly GCA_029239165.1). Lineage (GTDB taxonomy): Bacteria > Actinomycetota > Actinomycetes > Actinomycetales > Microbacteriaceae > Microbacterium. The sequence goes on from JAQZBG010000313.1 coordinate 4,589, forward strand.
GCCGCCTCGGCGTCGGCAGCCCGACCGTCGGCCAGCAGGGCGGCTATGCACTGCTCTCGATCGCGGCGGTCGTGCTCGGCGGAACGCTGCTGCTCGGCGGACGCGGCTCCATCTGGGGCACGATCGGCGGCGTGGCGATCCTCGCGGTCGTCGACAACGTCATGAGCGTGATGCAGGTCAACCCGTTCCTCAAGGACGTCGTCCGC
>JAQZBG010000314.1 GCA_029239165.1 Microbacterium sp.
CTGCCGGGTGATCTTCGCGACCCCGCGTACTGCCGCACACTCGTGGCCGATGCGGTCGCCGCCCTCGGCGGCCTCGACATCCTCGTCAACAACGGCGGGAAGCAGATCTATCAGGAGTCGCTGACCGACATCACGGACGAGCAGTTCGACGACACGTTCAAGACCAATGTGTACGCGATGTTCTGGATCACGAAAGCGGCGCTGCCACACCTGCCCGCCGGGTCGACGATCATCAACACCACGTCGATCCAGGCCTACTCGCCCTCCGGCATCCTCGTCGACTACGCGTCGACCAAGGCGACGATCAACGCCTTCACGAAGGGGCTGGCCGAGCAGCTGGCACCGAAGGGCATCCGCGTGAACGCCGTGGCGCCGGGGCCGATCTGGACGCCGCTGCAGCCCAGCGACGGTCAGCCGCAGGAGAAGCTCGAGAGCTTCGGCGAGGACACTCCGCTCGGTCGGATGGGACAACCCGCCGAACTCGCCCCGGCCTACGTCTTCCTGGCGTCGGCCGAGTCGAGCTACGTCGCCGGCGAGACGCTGAACGTCAACGGCGGCATGCCGACGCCGTAATCGGAAGGGGCGTCGGCGGGTCGCCGTCGACGCCCCTTCCGGTCTAGCCGAGCGGCGGCGGCCAGACGCCGATGAGCACGGCCATCACCAGGACCGTGACCAGCTCGTGCGCGATGTTCAGCGTGGTCAGCCTCGTCGAACGACCCTCGAAGGCATCGTGCGTGATGAAACGCGCGGCCGTGAACCCTGCCCACAGCGTGACCGCGGTGACGATCGTGCCCCAGAAGAACGGTCCGCCGTAGAAGTGCCAGGCGATGGCGGATGCTCCGGCGAGCACCCAGGCGGTGAGGAAGCTCACGATGACGGTGGTGATGATGGGCCACATCGCCGTGGCCCCCGGACGATCCATGTCGACGTTCGCGAGCTTCGACCACCGCGTGCCGAACACCTTCGGGGCGTACCAGATCGAGCCGACGAGCATGCTCGACGCGGTGGCCAGCAGCACCGCCCAGTAGTTGATCTCAGGAACCATGATTCCTCCTTGAATCGGATGCCGTCAGGCTACTCCCGCGTCGATGCCCACGCGGTGTTCGAACCGATTCGATCCCCGGTCTGGCAGGACTGTAAGCGTTTGCAGTAGCCTGTTCGCATGGCACAGCTTGAGCAGATCGCAGCCCCCGGTTCCGAGTGGTGGCGCAGCGCCGTCATCTACCAGATCTATCCCCGATCCTTCGCGGACGCCTCCGGCGACGGCATCGGCGACCTCCCGGGCATCACCAGCCGACTCGACTCACTGCAGGAGCTGGGCGTCGATGCGATCTGGCTCAGCCCCTTCATGACCAGCCCGCAGCGCGACGCCGGCTACGACGTGGCCGACTACCGCGACGTCGACCCGCTGTTCGGCACGCTCGCCGACTTCGACGAGATGCTCGCCGAAGCCCACGAACGCGGCATCCGCGTGATCGTCGACCTGGTCCCGAACCACTCCTCCGACCAGCACGTCTGGTTCCAGGAAGCCCTCAAGGCGGCGCCGGGCAGCCCGGAGCGCGCCCGCTACATCTTCCGCGACGGCCGTGGGGAGAGCGGCGAGCTCCCGCCGAACAACTGGGAGTCCGTGTTCGGCGGCGGCATGTGGCAGCGGGTGACCGAGGCCGACGGCACCCCCGGCCAGTGGTACCTGCACATCTTCGACGCCACGCAGCCGGACTTCGACTGGAACAACGAAGAGGTCCAGGAGGAGTTCCGCTCCATCCTGCGCTTCTGGCTGGACCGCGGCGTCGACGGCTTCCGGGTCGACGTCGCCCACGGCATGATCAAGACCGAAGGCCTCCCGGACTACACGCCGCCCAGCGACGCCGACTCCATGGGCGGCGGGGAGTCGAACGTGCCGTACTGGGGCCAGGACGGCGTCCACGAGATCTACCGCGACTGGCACAAGGTCCTCGCCGAGTACGACGGCGACCGCGCGCTGTGCGGGGAGGCCTGGATGCCGACCCTCAAGCAGACCGCTCTCTGGGTGCGCCCGGACGAGATGCACCAGACCTTCAACTTCCCGTACCTGATGACGCCGTGGAACGCGAAGGAATTGGGCGACGTCATCCGCGAGTCGCTCGACGAATTCGGCGGTGTCGGCGCCCCCAGCACCTGGGTGCTCTCGAACCACGACGTCGTGCGGCATGCCTCGCGCCTCGCACTCACCGCCGACAACCCCCAGGGCGAGGGCATCGGACCGAACACCCCGTTCAAGCCCGACACGGCGATCGGCCTGGCCCGTGCCCGCGCGGCGACCACGCTCATGCTCGCCCTTCCCGGCTCGGCCTACCTGTATCAGGGCGAGGAGCTCGGCCTCCCCGAGGCGATGGAGATCCCGGACGAGTTCCGTCAGGACCCGACCTGGTTCCGCACGGAAGGCAAGCGCTACGGACGTGACGGATGCCGCGTCCCGCTGCCCTGGGAGGCGGAGGCTCCGGCCTTCGGCTTCAACGAGACCGGGAAGTCGTGGCTTCCGCAGCCGACCGAGTGGGCGACCTACGCCCGCGACGTTGAGGAGGTCGACCCCTCATCCACGCTCGCGCTGTACAAGCGCCTGCTCGCGGCTCGTCGTGAGCACGGCTTCGGAGCCGGTTCGCTGGTGTGGGAGGATGCCGGCGCCGACGCGGTGGCCTTCCGCCGCGGCGACGTACATGTGATCGCGAACCTCGGCACCGAGCCGATCGAGCTCCCGGCCGACGCCAGCGTCATGCTGAAGAGTCAGCCGTTCGACGGCTCGTCGATCCCGGTCGACACCGCCGTCTGGTACACCACGGTCTGACCCGCCGACACCCGTTCCGGTCGCGGATCCCGTCGCTCGCCACAGGTGAGACGACGGGCACCGCGGCCGGAACGACTTCTCAGAGGAACACATGGCCAGCATCGATGAGGTCGCCCGTCTCGCCGGGGTCTCCACCGCGACCGTCTCCCGCGCGCTCAGCGGCCGGGGCCACGTGTCGGAGTCCGCCAGGGAGCGGGTGCAGGCCGCAGCGCAGTCCCTCGGCTACGTGGTCTCCTCCCGCGCGTCGAGCCTCGCGTCGGGGCGCACCCGCAACATCGGGGTCGTCGTGCCGTTCCTCGACCGCTGGTTCTTCAGCACGGTGCTCTCGGGCGTCTCGGCCGCGCTGATGCGTGCCGGCTACGACATCACGCTCTACAACATCACCGCCGACGAGGACGTGCGCCGCCACGTGTTCGACACGTTCCTGCGGCGGCAGCGCGTGGATGCCGTCATCGCCGTGGCGATCGAACTCGACGCCGGGGAGACGCAGCATCTGCTCGATCTCGGCCTGCCGGTCATCGCGATCGGCGGCCCGAACCCCCAGCTCGACACCCTCACGGTCGACGACGTGGCGGTCGCCCAGCTCGCGACCGAGCACCTGATCGGCCTCGGCCACACCGACATCGCCCACATCGGCGCCAACCCCGAGTTCGACATCGACTTCCACATCCCCACCAACCGCCGCCTGGGGTTCGAGAAGGCGCTGGCGAAGGCCGGGATCCCTTTGAACCAAGCCTTCCTCGAGCCGGCCGACTTCACCGTGGAGGGCGGGTATCGCGCGGCGAAGCAGCTGCTCGGACGGCCGGGCCCCCGACCGACCGCGGTGTTCGCGGCATCCGACGAGATGGCGATCGGGGCACTGCTCGCGGCGCGCGATCTGGGCTTCAGTGTGCCGGACGACCTCTCGATCGTCGGCATCGACGGGCACGAGCTCGGCGAATTCTTCCGCCTGACGACGGTCGATCAGTTCCCGCTCGGGCAGGGCGAGCGCGCCGCGGATGCCGTGCTGGCCAAGCTCACCACCCCCGACGAGGTGCACATCCCGTCGGCGCTGCCGTACGAGCTGAACGTGCGCGGGACGACCGCCCGGCTGATCTAGTCGCGTCCCCGTGCGGACGCCGGCGCGTTCACAACTCCGCAGTTCTCGGCCCACAAGCCCAGATCGCGC
>JAQZBG010000315.1 GCA_029239165.1 Microbacterium sp.
CATCCGAGACGCGATCGCCGCCGCAGGAATCACGCTGGAGGACACTCCGGCCGGAACTCATTGGAGTATCGATGGTTAAGCCACAGCGCCCCGGCGCGAACAACGGCAAGAAGAAGGGCCCCACCAAGGGCACGGGCGGACTCGGGCGAAAGGCGCTCGAGGGCCGTGGGCCGACCCCGAAGGCGGAAGACCGCGCCTGGCACCCCGCAGGCAAGCGCAAGGCCGCTGCCGAGCGCTACGCCGCATCGGGCGGCAAGGGCAAGCCGGGCGGGCAGCGGCAGACCTCCGGCGGCAGCCCGAACCGCTCCGCCAGGGCGAAGGACAACACCACCGACACCGAGACGGTGACCGGGCGCAACTCGGTCCTCGAGGCTCTGCGGGCGAAGATCCCGGCGACGGCGTTCTATATCGCGCAGCGCGTCGAGATGGACGACCGCGTCAAGGAGATGCTCTCCATGGCGACCCACCGCGGGATTCCCGTGATGGAGGTCACCCGTCAGGAACTGGACCGCATGGCCGGTTTCGACGGCGTGCACCAGGGCGTCGCGCTCAAGGTGCCGCCCTACGAGTACGCGCACCCGCAGGACCTGCTCGAGAAGGTCATCGACAAGGGCGAGGTGCCGCTGTTCGTGGCCCTCGACGGCGTCACGGACCCGCGCAACCTCGGAGCCATCATCCGCTCCGCTGCGGCATTCGGCGGACACGGCATCATCCTGCCGCAGCGCCGCTCCGCGGGCGTGAACTCGGCGGCATGGAAGACGAGTGCGGGAGCCGCAGCGCGAATCCCGGTCGCTCTGGCCACGAACCTCACCACGCAGCTCAAGGAGTTCAAGAAGCAGGGTGTCTTCGTGCTCGGCCTCGATGGCGATGGCGACGTCTCGCTGCCCGACCTGCAACTGGCCGACCGCCCCGTCGTGATCGTCGTCGGCTCCGAGGGCAAGGGCCTCTCGCGCCTGGTCACCGAGACCTGCGATCAGATCGTCTCGATCCCGATCTCGGCCGCAACGGAATCTCTGAACGCCGGTATCGCCACCTCCGTCGCCCTGTACCAGGTGGCGACGGTTCGCGCCGCCAAGAAGTAGCAGTCCGAAGAAAGGCAGATCATGGCCCGCATCATCGTGCTCGGAGGGACCGGATACGCCGGCCGTCACATCGTCGCCGAGGCGGTGAGTCGCGACCACGCGGTCATCGCGATCTCCCGCTCCGAGCCCACCGACCCGGTGGCGGGAGCAGCGTATCTGCAGGGCTCTGCCCTCGACCTCGCTCCCCTCGCGGAGGCATTCGTCGGAGCAGATGCGGTCGTTTCGGCACTCTCACCGCGCGGTGACATGGAAGACCGGGCGCTCGAGGCGCTGTCGAACGTCGTCGACCGGCTCGCGGGCACGGAGACGCGTCTCGGCGTCGTCGGCGGTGCGGGTGGCAGCCTCGTGGCCCCTGGCGGACCGCGGCTGTTCGATCAGGACTTCCCCGAGGAGTACAAGCACGAGGCGCAGGTCGGCATCGACTCCCTCGCGCTCCTGGAGACAACGGACGCCGAGCTCGACTGGTTCTTCATCCACCCCGCTGAGGTGTTCGGTCCCTGGGCGGAAGGCGAGCGCACGGGGCATTACCGCGACGGCGGCGATGTGATCGTCCGCGACGCCGAGGGCAAGTCGTTCATCTCGGGTGCCGACTTCGCGGTCGCCGTCGTGGATGAGATCGAGCAGGGCAACCACCGCCGCGATCGGTTCACCGTCGGCTACTGACGCACGGCCGGATGATCAGACCAGGTCGCGCCAATCGATCACTTCGTCATCGTCGGTCACCGGCGTCACACCGGTGACGACGGGCAGGCTCATCGTCTCGGTCGGCGGTCCCATGATGGTGGCCTCGTCGCGCCGGTGCCGCAGCACCTCGTTGATGTAGCTGGTCAGCACCTCGGCGAGGGGTACTGAGCGCCCCTGCGCCTGCGAGAGGTACCAGCGGTGCTCGAGCACCTGGTGGAAGACCTCGGCGGGCTCGAGTTTGGCCCGCAATTCGTAGGGGATTGCGCGCACGACCGGCTCGAAGACGCGGGTGAGCCACTCATGCGCGTACATCTCCTCGTCCGCCCATTGCTTCGTCGAACGGGCGCGGAACTCGTCCAGGTCGTTCAGCAGTCGTCGGGCCTGGTTCTCTTCGACATCCAGGCCGGTCAGGCGGATCAGGCGGCGTTGGTGGTGACCGGCATCCACGACCTTCGGCTGGATCTCGACGACGGTGCCGTCCGCTGTCGTCGACATGGACATCTCATCGATGTCGAATCCGAGGGCGTTCAGGCGCTCGACCCGCTCCGTGATGCGCCAGGTCTCCGCCGCCGAGAAGGACTCCTGCGCCGTGAGCTCGGCCCACAGCGAACGGTACGACGAGACGATGCCGTCGGCGATCGCCACGGCGTCGACTCCGTGCTCGAGGCGACCGCCCGCGGCGAGGTCCATGATCTCGCCGGCGATGTTCGTGCGGGCGAGGTCGAGGTCGTAGGCACGTTGGCCATCGGTCAGCCCTTCCTCGTGCAGCTCGCCCGTTTCCGCATCCACCAGGTACGCGGCGAACGCGCCCGCATCGCGGCGGAACAGTGTGTTCGACAGGGAGACGTCGCCCCAGTAGAAACCGACGTTGTGCAGGCGCACCAGCAGCAGGGCCAGGGCGTCGACGAGCCGGGTCGCGGTATCCGGGCGCAATACGCGGGTGAAGAGTGCGCGGTAAGGCATGGAGAAGCGCAGGTGTGCGGTGACGAGGGCAGCCGGAAGCGCCTCACCGTCGGCGTCCGTACGTCCGGCGATCACGGCGACCCGGTCGACGCACGGCACATCGAGGCGTGCGAGGTTGCCGAGCATGTCGTACTCGCGTTGGGCCATCTCCGCCGTGGTCTCCTTCACGGCGATGACCCGCCCCGACAGATCGGCGAAGCGCACGAGGTGGCGCGAGAGCCCTTTCGGAAGAGACACGATGTGCTCAGAAGGCCATCTCGCCAGCGTCGTCGACCAGGGGAGGGACAGGAGCCCCGGATCGATCTTGCTGGCGGTGATCCGCAGGGAATCCTGCATGACGCGCTCCTCTGGTGGGGGTGGACAGAAAGAGAAGCGGCGCAGGCGACCGAAGTCAGCCTGCGCCGCGTCTGTGGATCTGATCAGGCGGAGACGACCGGCTTGTCGTTCAGGCGCTCGCCGGACTCGATGTCGAAGGCGTGCACGTGGCCCGGGTTCGCGGCGAGCGTGACCGTCTCGCCGGCGTTCGGGTGGCTGCGGCCGTCGACACGGGCGACGATGTCGCTGCGCTTGCCGTTGATCTCGGTGTGGCCGTAGAGGTAGCCGTCGGCGCCGAGTTCCTCGACGAGGTCGACGACGACCGGGAGGCCCTTGCCGTCGGCCGGTCCGACCGTGATGTCCTCGGGGCGCACGCCGACCGTGACCTGGCTGCCGTTCGCTCGGCCGACCGTGTCGCGGTCGAGCGGGACGACCTCGGAACCGAAGCGGATGCCGCCGTCGGCGAGGTCCGCCGCGAACAGGTTCATCGCGGGCGAGCCGATGAAGCCGGCGACGAACACGTTGTTCGGCTTCTCGTACAGGTCGCGCGGGGTTCCGACCTGCTGGAGCAAGCCGTCCTTGAGCACGGCGATACGGTCGCCCATGGTCAGAGCCTCGGTCTGGTCGTGCGTGACGTAGACCGTGGTGACGCCGAGGCGACGCTGCAGCGAAGCGATCTGCGTGCGAGTCTGCACACGGAGCTTGGCATCGAGGTTCGACAGCGGCTCGTCCATGAGGAACACCTGCGGCTGACGCACGATGGCGCGACCCATGGCGACACGCTGACGCTGACCACCCGAGAGGGCCTTCGGCTTGCGGGTCAGGTAGGGCTCGAGATCGAGGAGCTTGGCGGCCTCGAGTACACGGGAGGCGCGTTCTTCCTTGCCGACGCCGGCGATCTTGAGCGCGAAGCCCATGTTCTCGGCGAC
>JAQZBG010000316.1 GCA_029239165.1 Microbacterium sp.
TTCACGGCTTCCGGAACCGTCTACACCTTCAAGGGCTTCCTGGAGGCGTACGAAGAGGGTCGCGACGAGAAGCGCGGCGACGCGGATGCGGCCGAGAACCAGTCGCTGCCCGCGGTCGCCGTCGGAGATCAGCTCGCGGTGTCGGATGCCGAGGCCAAGGGGCACCGGACCACGCCGAAGCCGCGCTACACCGAGGCCTCGCTGGTCAAGGTGCTCGAGGAGAAGGGCATCGGCCGTCCCTCGACGTTCGCGTCGATCCCCGAGACCATCCTCGATCGCGGCTACGCGGTCAAACGCGGACAGGCGCTCGTGCCGACCTGGCTCGCGTTCAGTGTCGTCCGATTGCTCGAGGAGCATTTCGCCGAGCTGGTCGACTACGACTTCACCGCCGCGCTGGAAGACGACCTCGACACGATCGCCCGCGGCGAGCAGAACCGGGTGGAATGGCTCAAATCGTTCTACTTCGGCTCCGACTCGCACGTGGGTCTCCGCCAGGTCGTCGACAACCTCGGTGAGATCGACGCGCGTGCCCTCAACTCCACGCCCATCACCGACACGGCCACGCTGCGATTCGGCAAGTACGGTCCGTACCTCGAGGTCGCCGATCCGGAGAACCCCGAGGCCAAGCCACGCATCGTCAATGTGCCGGAAGACCTCGCGCCCGACGAACTGACCGCAGAGAAGGCGCAGGAGCTCATCGATGCTCCTGTCGCCGGCGACCGCGTCCTGGGTGAGAACCCGGAGAACGGCAAGATCGTCGTCGTCAAGGACGGCCGGTTCGGACCGTACGTGCAGGAGAACGACCCGGTGTCCGAAGACGCGGCGGTCGACGAGGCGACGGGCGAGGTGGTCGAGGCCCCGAAGCCGAAGCGCGGCGCGAAGAAGGAGACGGCTCCGAAGCCGCGCACCGCATCGCTGTTCCGCTCGATGTCGGTCGACACGATCGAGCTGGACACGGCCCTGCAGCTCCTGAGCCTGCCGCGCGTCGTGGGCGTCGACCCCGAATCCGGTGACGAGATCACGGCGCAGAACGGTCGCTTCGGCCCGTACCTGAAGAAGGGCACCGACTCGCGATCGCTCGAGAGCGAGTCGCAGATCTTCGACGTCACGCTCGAACAGGCGCTGGAGATCTACTCCCAGCCGAAGTACGGCGCCGGCCGGCGTGCATCCAGCGCGCTCGCCGAGTTCGAAGCCGACCCCGTCAGCGGCAAGCCGATCCGCATTCGCGATGGCCGCTTCGGCGCCTACGTGACCGATGGGGAGACGAACGTGACGATCCCGCGCGGTCAGACCGTCGAGGACATCACGTTCGAGATCGCCGTGCAGATGCTCGCCGACAAGCGTGCCAAGGGCCCGGCCCCGAAGCGCGGCGCGGCGAAGAAGGCACCGGCGAAGAAGGCGCCGGCGAAGAAGGCACCGGCCAAGACGGCAGCGAAGTCGACGACGGCGAAGAAGGCTCCGGCGAAGAAGGCCACGGCGGCGACGTCGGCCGCACGATCGGCGGCGGCGAAGAAGGCAGCGGCCACCCGCGCCGCGAACGCGGCAGCGAAGGCAGCGGAGAAGGCGGGCTCGTGACCCCGGGTCACGGGGTGTGGATCACGCTCGAAGGCGGCGACGGATCGGGTAAGACGACCCAGTCGGACCTGCTCGCGGAGTGGCTCGAAAGCACCGGTCGCTCGGTCGTGCGCACGCGTGAACCCGGGGGCTCCGAGGTCGGCCAGCTCATCCGCGACATCGTGCTGCATCACCGCGGTGACATCGCGCCGCGCGCCGAGGCGCTGCTGTACGCGGCGGACCGTGCTCATCATGTCGCGACGGTCGTCCGACCCGCACTCGACCGCGGTGATGTCGTGCTGCAGGATCGCTACCTCGACTCGTCTGTGGCGTATCAGGGTGCCGGCCGTGTGCTCGATGCGACGGAGGTCCGGGACCTGTCCCTGTGGGCCGCCGAAGGCGCGCTGCCCGACCTGACCGTGCTGCTCGACCTCGACCCTGCTGCGGCGCGTACCCGCCTCGACTCCGCCGACAAGCCGTTCGACCGGTTGGAAGCGGAGCAGGCGGAATTCCACGGCCGCGTGCGTGATGCGTACCTCGCACTCGCGGTGGTCGAGCCTGACCGGTTCCTCGTGCTCGACGCCGCTGCGACACCGGAGGCGATCGCCGAGCGGATCCGCGCGCGGGTGGGCGCGCTGCTCGACTGACTCCTGCGGGTGGCCGCCATGCCATCGGCGTCGGTGGTCGCGATTAGGCTGAGTGCATGCCCCCCACCGTTCCTCCTCCTTTCCCGTGGGCGGATGTGTGGGGGCAGGATGCTGCTGTCGACACACTCCGTGCGGCAGCATCCGATCCCTCCGCACTCTCGCACGCCTGGTTGATCACGGGCCCGCCCGGATCCGGCCGCTCGACGCTCGCGTACGCGTTCGCGGCTGCGCTGGTCGCCGACCACCCCGACGATGAGGCGGTGATGCGTCAGGTCTTCGCGGGCACCCATCCCGACGTCACGGCGCTCCGCACCGACAAGGTCATCATCACGATCGCCGAGGCCCGAAGCCTCGTGGAGCGCTCGTATTTCGCCCCCTCCGCCGGTCGCTACCGCGTCATCGTCGTGGAAGATGCCGATCGTATGGTCGAACGCACGTCGAACGTGCTGCTGAAAGCACTCGAGGAGCCGCCTGAGCAGACGGTGTGGATCCTGTGCGCACCCAGCGAGGCCGACCTCCTGCCGACCATCCGCTCCCGGGTACGCTCGCTGCGACTGCGCGAGCCGGATGTCGCCGATGTGGCGCGGCTCATCAGCCTGCGCACGGGGGCAGACGAGGCCGTCGCCGAACAGGCCGCACGGCATGCGCAGCGTCACATCGGCATGGCGCAGCGGCTCGCCACCGACGACTCGGCGCGACGTCGGCGCGACGAGACCCTTCGCGCGGTGATCGGTGTCCGCGGCGTCGGCGACGCGGTCGACGTGGCGGGTCGGATCATCCAGGCGGCGACCGAAGACGCGAAGGCGCTTACGGCAGAGCGGGACGCGCAGGAGCGGGCTTCGCTCCTGCGCACGATCGGCATCGCCGAGGGGCAGGCCGTACCGCCGGCCTTGCGCACGCAGCTCTCGGCCCTCGAAGACGATCAGAAGAAGCGTGCCACCCGCAGCCTGCGCGATGGGATCGACCGCGTGCTCACCGACATGCAGTCGCTGTTCCGCGACGTGATCATGCTGCAGTTCGGGCGCGGAGACGATCTCATCAACAGCGAGCTGCGCCCCGATCTGGAAGGTCTCGCGTCCGCCTGGCCCGAGGCCCGTACCCTTGTCGTACTTGACCACCTTGCCGAGACGCGGCAGTCGCTGGAGCGCAACGTCGCTCCGCTGCTCGCACTGGAGAGCTTGCTCGTGACGATCACGAGCGGGAGGAAACCGTGAACGACCGATCCACTTCCCGCTTCCGTCGCGCCGCCGCGGTCATCGCCGGCCTCGCCGCGGCCTCCGTCGCCCTCTCCGGCTGCCTCTACGCGATGATCCCGGAACAGGCCTCGCGGCCGGCGGCGCCCATCGTTCCCGACACAGACGGGGTGGCCGAAGATCTGCTGCCCTTCTATTCGCAAGAGTTGGAGTGGACCGACTGCGGGCCCGGCTTCGACTGCACCGAGGTGACCGCGCCGCTCGACTGGGAGAACCCCACCGCCGGCGAGATCACTCTCTCGGTCATCCGCCACCGCGCGCAGAGCACCGCGATCGGGTCGCTGCTGACGAACCCGGGCGGCCCCGGTTCCAGCGGTGTGGAACTCGTCAGGGACAACCTCGACTTCGCTGTCGGCGCCGACCTCATCGAGAACTACGACGCGTTCGCCGAGGCGTGCGAAGCGAACAGCGAGGGCATCCTGCCGCACGTCACGACCATGAATGCCGCCCGCGACATGGACCTGATCCGCGCCGTCCTGGGCGACAAACAGCTGAACTATCTCGGGTACTCGTACGGCACGTTCCTCGGCGCGACCTACGCCCAGCTCTATCCGGAGAAGGCCGGGCGCCTGGTGCTCGACGGGGCGATCGACCCCGCGGTCCCGGGGCTCGAGGTGGGCGCGACGCAGGCTCTGGGCTTCGAGTCGGCGCTGCGGGCCTACATGCAGAACTGTCTCGACTCGGGGGATTGCCCCTTCAACGGCACCGTCGACGAGGCGATGACCGACCTCGGGGCGCTGCTGGCGAGCGTCGACCGCACGCCGCTCGAGAACGGCGACGGACGGATGATGGGTGCCGACTCGCTGCTGACGGCCATCATCGCGGCGCTGTACTCGCAGGACAGCTGGGACATCCTCACCCAGGCTCTCGACGAAGCGCTCCAGGGCGACCCGACCACGGCATTCCTGCTCGCCGACTTCTACAACAACCGCGAGGACGGCGCCTACATCAACAATTCTTCTGAGGCCTTCCGCGCGTACAACTGCATGGATTATCCGGTGGAGGACGACCCGGCTGCCGAAGCCGCGATCGAGGCCAAGATCGCCGACGGAGCACCGACCATCGCCCCGTACTGGACCGGGCCCGACTCCTGTGAGGTCTGGCCCTACCCGCCGACCGGCACGCGCGGCGAGATCACGGCCGAAGGAGCGGGCCCCATCCTCGTGATCGGTACGACGAACGACCCCGCGACGCCGTACGAGTGGTCCGAGTCGCTCGCGGACCAGCTCGAAGAAGGCGTGCTCATCACCCGAGTCGGCGAGGGCCACACCGGCTACAACAAGGGCAACATCTGCGTGGACGACGCTGTCGAGGCATTCCTGCTCGACGATGTCGTGCCCGACGACGGCCTGCGCTGCGAGTGAGGCGGGCTCGATTCGCGAGCGAGCTCGAGACAGGGTAATATCGGTGATCGCGCCGCTCACGCGTCGCACGCCGCTTTAGCTCAGTCGGCAGAGCATTTCACTCGTAATGAAAAGGTCGTCAGTTCGATTCTGACAAGCGGCTCCGAAGGCCCCGTGATGTGCGGTGGCTGCCGCCGTCACGAGCTTCCTCGCCGCCCATTCCTCGGACTACCGGGTGATCATCGCCTCCCGAGACTGGCATGAGGCGGAGGGCGACAACGGCGGACATTTCTCGGAAACGCCCGACTTCATCGGCTCCTGGCCGGTGCACTGCGTCGCGGGTACGGAAGGAGCGGAGTACGATCCCCTCCTGGTGACGGATGCCGTGACGCACCATGTCCGCAAGGGGCAGGGCAAGCCGGCGTATTCGATGTTCGAGGGCGAGACGGAAACGGGGGAGACCGTCGGCGCCCTCCTGACCGCCGAAGGAGTGCTCAGCGCCGATGTGGTGGGCATCGCGACCGATCACTGCGTGCGCGCTTCTGCCCTCGATGCGATCGCACACGGCGTCCGCGTCCGGGTCCTGACCGATCTCATCGCCGGGGTTGCGGTAGAGCCGAGCGAAGCCGCCCTCGCGGAGCTGGTGCATGCGGGCGCGGAGCTGGTCGAGAGCGCCGACGCGTGAGTCGCAGCGTCCTGCTGCTTCGGGCGGTGAACGTCAGCGGGCGCAACAGTGTGCCGATGGCGAGGTTGCGCGAGGTGCTGGCTGCGGAGACCGACCTGGCCGAGGTGTCGACCTATATCGCGAGCGGCAACATCGTCTGTGCGACGCCGAAGCGTCCTGTCGCTGCGTGCGCCGCTGTGCGTTCCGCGATCCACGAGGAGTTCGGGGTCGACACCCCGGTCATCCACCGGAGCCATGCGCAATTGGTCGAGTCGGAGGCCGCTCAGCCGTTTCCCGAGGGTGACGTGAAGTACGTGCACGCGATGTTCCTCGAGGGGCTGCCCTCGGCCGGTGCCGTCGAGGCCCTGGAGAACCGGCTCCTGCCGGAGGAGCGTCTGGAGCTGATCGGGAACGACCTGTGGATCGATTACGGAAGCGGCGGTGCGCACTCCACCAAGCTCACCAAGACGGTGCTGGATCGCACACTCGGCGTCGCCGGGACCGCCCGCAACCTCCGGACGACGCGTACACTCATCGAGCTCACGGCGTGACCGGCCCGGATGCCGTCGAGCTCGCCTTGCCGTTCACGGGGCGGTGGCTCGTGCAGAACAGCCCGGCATCCCGAATTCCCAGCCACGGCACCGAACTGTTCGGCACGTCGCACGCGATCGACTTCGTGCCGGTCGGGGCTGATGGGCGCAGCGCGCCGCGCACCGTCTCGAGCCTCATCGGCACCGAGAGCCCGGAGTCGTTCGTGGGCTTCGGCCGTCCGATCCTCAGCCCCGTGCCAGGCGAGGTCGTCGCCGTCCATGACGGCGAGGTCGATCACGCTGCCCGTCGGTCCCCGCTGTCGCTGATCGCCTACGCATTCACCCAGCCGTCGCGCCTCCGCGGGGGTGCGCCGGCGATCGCGGGGAATCACGTGGCGATCCGTACGGGCTCCGGGCTCGTGCTCGTCGCGCATCTGCGGAGGGGGAGCATCCGCGTGCGCAGGGGCCAGCACGTGATGGTGGGGGAGCAGCTGGGGGAGTGCGGGAACTCGGGCAACAGCACGGAGCCGCACGTGCACGTTCAAGTGTCCGACTCGCTCTCGCGTGAGGCCCGGGGCGTCCCGATCGCCTTCGCACGGTCGGGCGGCGGCTGGTGGGTTCCGAGGAACGGCGAGATCGTCGAGGCCTGAGTCTCAGGCGCCCACGCGATCAGCCTCCCTGCTCAACGCGGTCGGCGGGGTGTGCGGGTGCGACTGCAGGTCGATGCGGCGGGTGCCGCATTCCCCGCACCGCACGTAGAGGACGACGCCTTCGCTCGTCGGATGCCGTGACTCGACGAGCCACGCGTGCTCGTGAGTTTCTCTCTCAGGCCGGATGCGGGGGATCGGGAGGGTGTTCTGCGAGGTCATGCATCCAGCGTGATGTAATGGTCTTATGCATCTCAACCCTTACGGCGAGTACGCGGTGTTGCTCGCCGCGTCCCTGGCCAACGAGTGGCCGGCGGACCGCGCCGGGATCGAGGAACGCACCCTCGATCTGGGCATGACGCAGACGTTCCCGCCGGCCGACGACGACCATGCGCAGGTCAGAGCGGTCATCGACGACTGGCTCGCGATCGTCGACGAGCCCGAGCCCGATGCCCGGGCGCTGCTGCTCAATGCGCAGCTCGCGGCAGCCGCCGCCTACCCCCGGCTCACGAACCACGACGGCGAGGGCTGGCACCTTCACTATCGCGACGACGTCCCCTCGCTGCCGTACGTGCTGCGTGCGATCATCAGCCTTGGCACATCGCTGCATCTCGTGACCCGCGGGATGAGCAGGCTCGGAAGATGTCAGGCCGCGCCCTGCACGAACGTCGTCGCGGATGTGACCCGCAACGGCCGCCAGCGCTTCTGCTCCGTGCGCTGCGCGAACCGCGCGGCCGTCCGTCGGCACCGGGCGCGGGCCTGACACCGCAGCTCAGGCGGTCTGCCCGGAGTGCTTCCCCTCGCCGATCTCCTCGACGAGCTTCGCGTTGAACGCGGGCAGGTCATCGGGTGTGCGGCTGGAGACGAGCCCTTCGTCGACGACGACCTCCTCGTCGACCCACGTCGCCCCGGCGTTGCGGAGGTCCGTCGTCAGGCTGGGGTAGCTCGTGAGCGTGCGCCCGTCCACGACACCGGCCTCGATGAGGATCCAGGCGCCGTGGCAGATCACGCCCACGGGCTTGTGCTGCTCGAAGAACGCCCTGGCCAGAGCGATCGAGGGCTTGTCGAGGCGCAGATGGTCGGCGTTCACAACACCGCCCGGAAGCACGAGCGCGTCGAACTGGTCGGCCGACGCCTCGGAAGCGTGGAGATCCACGGCCTGCTCATGGCCGTTCTTCCCGGTGACCGCGGCGCCGTCCGGGGCGATCATCGTCGCGCTCGCTCCCTCGGCCGTCACCGCTTCCCAGGGGCTGGTGAGCTCGCTGTCCTCGAATCCGTCCGTCGCCAGGAATGCCACTCGATTGCCGGTGAGAGCCATGGTTCGTCGTCCTTTCGTGGAGGGTCGTCCGTCGTTCGCGGACGTGTAGACCTTCCCCCGGGACCGCAGGGGTGTGAAGGGGGTGGCCACGGCGAGAAGCCGGTGATACAGGAGAAGCCTCGGTCTCCGGAGCGCTCCGCCGGGAATCGGTCGCCCCGGCAGTAGCATCCAGACATGCGCGTTCGTCCTGCCCTCGTCCTCCTGCCGATGCTCGTCCTGCTCGCGGGCTGCGCCCCTGAGCCGGCTCCGAGCCCGTCACCGTCGGCGTCATCGACGTCTTCGCCGGAGTCGCCCACCCCCGTGCCGTCGCAGACCTCCACGCCGACACCGGACCCGACGGAGGCCGCCTCGGAGTTCACCGGACCGCAGCTCGTGAAGCTCTGCACCGAGAGGACCCGCAGCCTCGCGCCGGACGCGACCTACTTCGCCGACATGGCGACCACCGAGTGGCTCGGGGAGAAGTCCGTCTGGTTCGTGGTCATCCCCAAGACATTGGACGGTCAGGACACGGTCGCCGTGTGCGCGATCGGCGGCACCCCGGAAGCCCCGGCCTTCGAACTCGAGGGGGAGACTCTGCCGAGCGGCGTGGCCGACATCCGCGATGAGCTGCTGGCCGGCACGCACGACGGCGAATCCTGAAAGGATGCCGACGTGCGGCCTGCACGGTGGGCCCCGTGGGGCTCGAACCCACGACCCGCGGATTAAAAGTCCGATGCTCTGCCAACTGAGCTAGAGGCCCCTCCTCAAAGTCTAGTGCGCACG
>JAQZBG010000317.1 GCA_029239165.1 Microbacterium sp.
GAAGCGGGCGACCTGCGTCTGCGAGAGCTCGGTGCTGAGCTCCGACATCGGCGTGCTCGGCGCGTACGCCGACAGGTCGAGGCCCGTGAACCAGGCGTAAGAGGCGACCGTGACGTCGGGGTTCTGCGCGTCCGCGACCTCGGCGTACTTGCGCTGTGCCTCTTCCTCCGTGCTGCCGACGATCGCGGCGAACGCCGACATGATCTTCACCTCGTCAGCTCCACGGCCGTTCTTGACGGCCTCCTCACGGATCGCCGAGGAGTGCGCACGGAGCTGCTCGACCGAGCCGCTGCCGACGAAGATCGCCTCCCCGTGCTTGCCGCCGAACTCGCGACCTGCAGGCGACGCTCCGGCCTGGAACAGCACCGGGGTGCCCTGCGGCGAGCGCGACGTGTTGCCGTAGCCGTGCGAGCGGAAGTAGGTGCCGTCGTGCGAGATGCGGTGCACCTTGGACGGGTCGGCGAAACGGCCGGACTTGTCGCGCTCCAGGGCGCCCTCCTCCCAGGCTTGCTCCCACAGCTTGTACACGACCTGCATGAAGTCGTCGGCCATCAGGTAGCGCTCGTCGTGACCGACCATCGGCACGCCGAACCCCTGCACCGCGGTGTCGGCGGTTCCGGTGGTGACGACGTTCCAGCCGATGCGACCTCCGGACAGGATGTCGAGCGTCGCCATCCGACGAGCGAACGAGTACGGCGGCTCGAGAAGCGTGGATCCGGTGGCGACGAGCCCCAGGCGCGTCGTCTCGGGGATGAGTGCGGCGAGGATGATCGCCGGGTCGAGCCGCGGCAGGTCGAGGCCTTCGACCGAGCAGATGTCCGGGCGCTCGCCCGCAACGTCCGCCCAACCCCAGGCATCCGCCAGGAACAGGAAGTCGAACCCGGCGTCCTCGACCATGCGGGCGGTGTCGCGCCAGTACTCGAGCTTGTCGAACAGATAACGGCCGTTGTCGGGATGCCGCCAGGTCGCGGTGCCCGAGTCGTTGGCCTGCGCGTTCTCGAAGAGACCGAGGCGCAGCTGCTTGACGGTTGTCTGATCGGTCATGTGCGGGTGCCTTCCTTGTGGGTGTTTTTCAGTTTCTGGGGTGATTCCGGGCACGCCGGCGGCTTCCGGGACGGGCGGCAGAGCCCGCCCCGGGTACGGACGCCGCCTCAGCCCCTCGCGGTGACTTCGCCGTCGCTCCACCAGAGCACGCGCTTGCGCACGAGAGCGAGGACGATGATCAGGAGCACGCCGAGGAGGCATAGCAGGGCGATGCTGGCCCAGGTGACGGGCAGGTTGGCCTGCGCGGCAGAGGTGGTCACGAGCGAGCCGAGACCGGCCTGCTGGCCTGCCGCGACGAACTCGGCGACCGCGGCACCCACCACCGCGAGCGGCAGCGCAATGCGGAGCCCCGCGAACACATAGGGCATGCTGCCGGGGAACCGCAGCTCGCGGAAGATCTCCCACCGCGAGGCGTGCAGCGTCTTGAAGACGTCCATCGCCTTCTGATCGACATCCCGGAGACCCGCGAGCGAGTTCACGAGCATCGGGAAGAACACCACGAGCCCGGTCACGATGAACTTCGGCACCATGCCGAAGCCGAAGGCCACCACCAGCGCCGGGGCGATCGCCACGATCGGGGTGACCATCACGATGATCACGAGCGGCATCACTGCCCGCTCGATGATCTGGAACTCCGCCATGATCACCGCCAGCAGGAACCCGGCGAGGATGCCGGCGGAAGCGCCGACCACGACCTCGAGCAGGGTGACGAGGAAGTTCGACCAGTACATGCCGGCATCGTCGACGAGGCTGCCGCCGATCGCCTCCAGCGTCGGCAGCACGTAGGGGTTCGTCCAGGCCACGATCTGCCACAGCAGCGCGGCGATCACGAAGGTGATCAGCGTGGGCCCCCACGCTGCCCAGCGCAGCCAGCTCGGGGCGCCTGGGCGGGACTGCGCTTTCAGTCGCGCGGTCGCGAGGGTCGCGGTCGTGTCTCTCATCGTCAGCTCAGACATGGGCGTTCTCCGTCTGCGCGCGCAGCGCACCGCGCACGACTGCCTCCAGCTCGCGGAACTCATCCGTGGCATAGGCCTCCTCGGTGCGCGGCCGCGGCAGGTTCACGTCGATGACCTGAGCGATACGTCCCGGGTGGGCGGCCATCACCACGATGCGGTCGGACAGCATGATCGCCTCCGGCACCGAGTGAGTGACGAACATGACGGCCTTGCGGTTCGATTGCCAGAACTCCAGCAGTGCGATCCGCTGCAGGTCACGGTTCATCTCGTCGAGTGCCGAGAACGGCTCATCCATCAGCATGATGGCCGGGTCGAACACGAACGCCCTGGCGATGGCGGCACGCTGCTGCATGCCGCCGGACAGCTGACCCGGATACTTCGTCATCGCCTGGCCGAGGCCGAACGTCGCGAGCAGCTCCGCCGGGTCGCGCAGCGCTCGTCCGGTGTTCGCCTTGGCGTTGATGCGCACCGGCAGCTCGACGTTCTCACGCACGGTCTTCCAGGGCAGCAGTGCGGGCGACTGCGGCACGAGGCCGATCTTCTTGTCGCGCGAGGCTGCGGTGACGCTCTCACCGTCGATCGTGACCGTGCCGGAGTCGGCATCGAGGAGTCCGGCGACGACCTTGAGCAGCGTGGACTTGCCGCAACCGCTCGGACCGATGACCGACACGAACTCGCCCATGCCGATCGTCAGGCTCACGTCGTCGAGCACCGTGACCTGGGCGCCGTCGACGCCGAAGGACTTGGAGACGCCTCTGACCTCGACGCCTGCTCCCTGCGGGGCCGCCATCACTCCGCCTGCCAGATCAGGGTGTCGCCGTCGTACAGGTCGGCGACCAGGTCGGCATCCATCATGTCGGCGATAGCGGGGAGTTCCTTGACGTCGCCGTACTTCTTCACGAGCGCGTATTCCGGCTCCCACATGGCCTCGGTCTGCACACCCGGGTTGCCGCCGGCGCTCTCGCGGACCCAGGCGGACTCCACCTCCCAGGTGCGGGCGAGCTGGTCGCGCGGGAACGCGGCGCCCTGGTCGTTGTCCTCGGCGAGCTTCGCGAGCTTGTCGATGCAGGCATCCGACTCGTCGAGGCAGTACTGCAGAGCCTTGAGGCTCGCGCGCATGAAGTCGGCGGCGACCTCGCGGTGCTCGTCGAGGAAGCGGGAGTTGACCTCCATCACGTTGTACGTGCCCTCGACACCGAGGTCGGACGGGAGGAACTCGCTGAACGGCAGATCCTGTGCCTTGAGCGACTGGGGCTGGTTGGAGGCGTAGCCGACGATCGCGTCGACCTGCTCGCGTACCACGACGGTCGGATCGTAGTTGGTCATCTTCACCATCTCGACCTTCGAGACGTCGACTCCGGCCTCGTCGAGCATGGCCGAGGCGATCGGCGTCAGGTTGATGAAGTAGCCCAGGGATCCGCCCTCGAGATCCTTCAAGCTCTCGAGCTTCTCGTTGCCGAAGATCGAGAACGGCGGGGTGGTGCCGTAGGTGGCGACGGCCGTGAGGTTCTTGCTGTTCGCCGCGGCCAGCATCACATCGGATGCGGAGCCGAGAGCAGTGAACTGCGCCTGACCGGATGCGACGAGCTGCTGCCCGTTAGCGCCAGAGGCGTTGATCTCCACATCGAGGCAGAGGTCGTCGAAGTAACCCAGCTCCTCGGCGAGGAACACATCGAGCTGACCGGCGCTGGCGGAATAGCCGTAGCCGGAGATGTACGTGATGGTGCCGGCATCCTGATTGCGCTTGCAGGCGTCGGTGTCGGTCGCACTCGTGGGGGCGGAATCGCCGCCTGGCGTCTGCGCAGAGCATGCTCCGAGCGTCAGCGTGGCGGCGAGAACGCACGTCAGGGTGGCAGTGATGCGGAATCGGGTTTCCGCAGAGGAAGTAGCCATGAGGGTCCCTTCTCGGCCGTTCGTCATTGATGGCTCGTTGAAAGTAACATAGTCAAGATTGACTA
>JAQZBG010000318.1 GCA_029239165.1 Microbacterium sp.
CAACTGGAACCGCATCCAGGACGACAAGGACCTCGAGGTCTGGAACCGTCTGGTGAACAACTTCTGGCTGCCCGAGAAGGTGCCGCTGTCGAACGACGTGCAGTCGTGGAACACGCTGACGCCCGAAGAGCAGCTGCTCACCATGCGCGTCTTCACCGGTCTGACGCTGCTCGACACGATCCAGGGCACTGTCGGCGCTGTCTCGCTGATCCCCGATGCGATCACGCCTCACGAAGAGGCCGTCTACACGAACATCGCGTTCATGGAGTCGGTGCACGCCAAGAGCTACTCCTCGATCTTCTCGACGCT
Source organism: Microbacterium sp. (assembly GCA_029239165.1). GTDB lineage: Bacteria > Actinomycetota > Actinomycetes > Actinomycetales > Microbacteriaceae > Microbacterium. The sequence goes on from JAQZBG010000318.1 coordinate 310, forward strand.
CGCGTCGACGAAGGAGATCGATGAAGCTTTCCGCTGGTCCACGGAGAACCCGAACCTTCAGAAGAAGGCTCAGATCATCATGGACTACTACCAGGGTGATGACCCGCTCAAGCGCAAGGTCGCCTCGACCCTGCTCGAGTCGTTCCTGTTCTACTCGGGCTTCTACCTGCCGATCTACTGGTCGTCCAAGGCGAAGCTCACGAACACGGCCGACCTGATCCGCCTCATCATCCGCGACGAGGCCGTGCACGGGTACTACATCGGCTACAAGTTCCAGAAGGGTCTCGAGAACGAGACCGAAGAGCGCCGCCAGGAGCTGAAGGACTACACCTTCAACCTGCTGTTCGAGCTCTACGACAACGAGGTGCAGTACACGCAGGACCTCTACGACGGCGTCGGCCTGACCGAGGACGTCAAGAAGTTCCTGCACTACAACGCCAACAAGGCGCTGATGAACCTCGGCTACGAAGCGATGTTCCCCTCGACCGTCACGAACGTGAACCCGGCGATCCTGTCGGCGCTCTCGCCGAACGCCGACGAGAACCACGACTTCTTCTCGGGGTCGGGCTCCTCCTACGTCATCGGCAAGGCCGAGGCGACGGAAGACGACGACTGGGACTTCTGAGTCACACGTTGAGCATGATGAAGGGGCGGATGCTGCGGCATCCGCCCCTTCATCATGTCGCCGCCGCCTCAGGCGCGCTCGTCGGCCAGGCGGGCTCGGCGCTCCTCTTCCCGCTTGGAGTAGGTGGCGGCGCGGATCGCGTCGTCGGACTCCAGGCCCGTTCCCAACGCCCCGCCGAGTGTCGCCGCCGACGCGACGAACCAGGTGAGCACGAACAGATCGCCGACTTCGACGGTTCGGCCGAGGGACTCGCTCATCACCGACGTGTCGAGCACGAAGAGCGCCCAGGCCAGATTCACGACGTACAGCGCCAGATAGCAGATGACGATGCCGATGGTCAGGGTCAGCAGCGTCGAGGTGTTGTAGAGACGGGATCTCTCGCGGGCCTGGAGTGAGTCGTCGTCTGGACGGTCCCAGAGCCTGCCGTCGATCACGATCCACGCGATGATGATCGTGATGGAGGCCACAGTCGCCGCCACCAGGCGCCAGCCCGACAGTGAGCTGGCGAGCGACCACACGGTCGGCTCGATCGTCGCCACCGCGCCGGTCGCCAGCGCTGCGACCAGCGCGGACTTGAGCCCGGCGGCGAGCAGCCACGGACGGTTGGCCAGCACCATCCCCAGAAGCACGCGCCCGCGGGCACTGAGTCCAGGCAGCGGCAGGCGCTGCTCCTCCGGCGAGGCGGGCTCGGCCATCCCGTCGACGAGTCCCCGCACCGCGTGGCGGGCGCGGCTCTGCACCCGGAACCCGCCCAGGGCGGGCAGCGACAGCACCGCGGACTGGCGACGAGGATCGATCGCCGCCAGCAGGTAGCGGCCGTCATCGTCGCGAAGCGGAAGCTCGGTGACGCCGATGACGAGATCCCACCCGTTCTGCTCGGCATGCGCACGTAGCCGCTCGAGGGCGACGTCGACGTCTTCAGACCCGAGGGTGAACGGCTCGCTGACGAGTTCGACGATCCAGCTGTCGGCCGCAGCGGCGAGCGGTGGCGTGAGGTCGGTCATCCGACGCGCGACGGTAGTGGGCGAAGCCGGGTCGGCCACGAGGCCCACTCGGATCGGCTCCATCTCCGCAACCTACACCCGCCTCGCGTCGGCCGCATCGGCTTCTGCGATTGCCGCCCTCCGGGGATCACCCGACGAGTGGGCCGCCTCTCCGCCAGTAGCCGAGAAAGGAGACGCGGTCCTTCGCGATGCCGAGGCGGGAGGTCAGGTACCGGCGAATGCCCGTGGTCGTGCTCGACTCACCCGCTATCCACGCGTAGAAGGCGGTGTCGTCGCGGGCGGACGCACCGTGGACGGCGCCCCACGCGTGCACGGCCCGTTCGATCGCCTCCGAGTCTCCGGCATCGCGGAGCACACGGTGCACGCGCGCCGTGTCGGGGGCCGCAGGCGAGACGAGATCATCGGCGGCGTCACCGCATTCCAGGAAGACCTCGGCGCGGGTGCCCGGCGCGAGGGAATCGAGGATGCCGCGCACTGCCGGGAACGCCGTCTCGTCGGCGACGATCAGGAACCGCTGCGCGTCGCCCGGATGCCAGTGCAGCCCGTACCCGGTCCACCCCATCCGCGCGTCCGGCCCGTTGACGACGAGGCGGTCACCCGGGGCCGCCGCGGCCGCCCAGGCGGACGCGGGGCCGACTGGTTCGTGCAGGAAGAAGTCGATGTCGATCTCGCCGACCTCCGACCGGATCGCGGACGGCGTGTACGTGCGGAGCACATTGCGCTCGTCCTCCGGGAGGGCGCGCCACCGCGTGTACCAGTCGGAGGGATGCGGTGTCGGCTCGTCGAGCAGTCCGAAGTCGGCGATGCTGCCGTCTGCCAGAGGCAGCACGACTTTGATCCGCTGATCCGTGCCCCAGCCGGCGAAGTTCCGCAGACTCTCTCCGCCCAGAGTCAGCCTGACGAAGTGCGAACTGAGCATCACCCGCGCTCGCACCTCGACCGGGAAGGCGCTGTAGGCCCAGGGGCGCTCGGCGGTCACGATCGCACTCCGGCAGGAGTCGACCCGCGCAACGGCACGACCAGCGGTCCTCCGGTGACAGGGTCGTCGATCACGACGTTCGCGAGGCCGAACACCTGCTGCACCCGTTCGCTCGTGATCACCTCACTCGGCGGGCCCTCGGCGACGATGCGCCCCTCGCGCATCGCGATGATGTGGCTCGCATACCGCGCGGCGTGATTGAGGTCGTGCAGCACGGCGACGAGCGTGCGGCCCTGGGCGTTGAGATGCGCGAGCAGTTCCATGAGATCCACCTGGTGGGCGACGTCGAGGAATGTGGTCGGCTCGTCGAGCAGCAGCAGGTCGGTCTCCTGCGCGAGGACCATGGCGACCCAGACGCGCTGACGCTGGCCCCCCGAGAGTGCGTCCACCGGGCGGGAGGCGAGGTCTGCGGTGCCGGTCGCGTCGAGAGCGTGCTGCACGGCCCTCTCGTCGGCATCCGACCATTGGCGCATCAGGTTCTGATGCGGGTAGCGGCCGCGGGCGACGAGGTCGGCCACGGTGATGCCGTCCGGGGCTGTCGCGCTCTGCGGCAGCAGCCCCAGCCGGCGGGCCACCTCCTTCGCCGGGTACTCGCTGATCGACTTGCCGTCGAGCACGACGCGCCCGCTCGAGGGCGGCAGCAGGCGCGACAGGCCGCGCAGCAGCGTGGACTTGCCGCAGGCGTTCGGCCCGATGATCACCGTGAAGCCTCCAGCCGGCACGGCGACAGAGAGGTCGCGGACGATCTCGGTGCGGTCGTATGTGAGCGTGATCCGCTCTGCTCTCAGGCGCGAGGTGGCGGTGGGATCGGGCGAGGACGGGTTCTCAGGCACGGCGGCGGATCTCCAGGACGATCATCAGGACGAGGTAGGCGCCGCCGACCGACACGGTCACGACGCCGACGGGCAGGGCGGTGGGCAGCAGGTGCTGTGCGATGAGGTCGGCGCCGAGCAGGAGGACTCCTCCGAACAGTGCCGACAGCATCAGCGAGAGGTGCGGGGTGCGGGCCACGAGGCGCGCGATCTG
>JAQZBG010000001.1 GCA_029239165.1 Microbacterium sp.
CATGTTCTTTACTCATTTCTTACCCAGAACGCAGAAAAGCGCCCTCAAAAGGGGCGCTGATCTGGGGCAAAAATGGCGGTGACGGTGGGATTTGAACCCTTAGCGGATCGCCTGTCCTCGGCGGTCGACGCCCGCTGTTCCGCGTCATTCCGGAGCCTGTGACCTTTCTCGGCCGCTCTCCGGGACGGCGGATCATTCACCGCGCTTGCTCGCATCTTTCTCACCGCCGCGGGGGGGGGGGGGGGGAGACACGCGGATGGCCGTGCGGGCGCGCCCCATCGCCGAGGCTGGCGAAGGTGATGTTGTTGAACTCCTTTACGACGAACGAACGGTCCAAGCGGCCTGGACAAGTAACGGACGTGCAAGAAACAGCCCGGCTTAGTTCAGCTGAGAACCAAGCCGGACGGTTTTGCCTACATCTGCTTCATATCGAGTGCGAAGCGAAATCGGACGTCGTTGCGTTCGAGACGCTCGAGCGCAAGGTTGACGTCACGTGCGGGCAGCACTTCGACGTCAGCGATGATTCCGCGTTCGCTGCAGAAGTCGAGCATGGCTTGTGTGCCGACGGTTCCGCCGCTGCCTGCTGAAGCGAGGCTTTTCCTGCCGATGAGGAGGGCCATCGGATCGAACTGCATGGAGCCCAGGGCTCCGAGGGCGCACAGTGTGCCGTCAAGGGCGAGAGCCCGGATGTAGGGGGTGAGGTCGTGGGGTGCGGATGCGGTGTCGATGATGAGGTCGAAGCGGTTGGCTTGTGCACTCATCGCCGCAGCGTCTTTAGACACGATGACCTCGTCGGCGCCGAGGGCTCTCGCTCCTGCGGCCTTGGCTTCTGAGGTGGTGAACAAAACGACGTGCGCGCCGAGGGCGTGGGCGAACTTGACGGCGAGGTGCCCCAGGCCGCCGAGGCCCACGATCCCGACGGTCTTTCCCGGGCCCGTGTTCCACCGAACCAGCGGTTCCCACACAGTGATTCCCGCGCACATCAGCGGAGCAACTCCGGCGGGATCCAGTGTGTCAGGGAGAGAATAGACAAACTTCTCGTTGGCGATGTACTCGCTCGCATAGCCGCCCTGGGTGGGGGTGCCATCCACGCGGTCTCGGCCACCGTAGGTGAGGGTGGGGAACTGCTCGCAGTAGTTCTCCTGTCCTGCCAGGCACATGGTGCAGGTTCCGCACGAGTCGACGATGTTGCCGACGGCGACGGCGTCTCCGACCTGGAATCTCGTGACCTCCGCGCCGATGGCGGCGACGGTGCCGACGAATTCGTGTCCGGCGACGAGGGGCTTGTTGCCCGGACGGTGGATGTCGTGAAGGTCGGAATGGCAGACGCCGCAGAATGTCACATCGACGGCGACGTCGTCGGGCCGGAGGTCACGTCGGTGAATGGTGTGAAGGGTCAGCGGGGTGTCGGAGTCGACAGCGACGTAGGCGGTTGTTTCGCGCATGGAGTTCTCTTTCGTGAAGGGTGAGCTGGGTGTTGGTGGCGGAGGAGTCGTGCCGTCACTGAGCTGACGGGTGGGCGCGGGCTCGACCGATTGCGACCGCGGCGACGGCGGCGAGGACGGCGGTTCCGGCGCCGAGGATGTACACCGCCGCGAAGGCTGCGGGAGTCGGTGCAGCCTTGGCCGCGAGCATTCCGAAGACCGCGCTTCCGATGCCGCTGCCGAGGTTGCGCGCGAGCGCGTTGACTCCGGTGGCCGCGGCTGCGCTGCGGGCCGGTGATGCATCGAGGATGAGCGCCGGCATGGCTGCGTAGGCGACGGCGATACCGGCAGACACGATGCTTGTACTCGCGACCAGCTGAAGAATGCTGTGTCCAGGGACGAGCTGGACTACGAAGCCGAGCAGCACGATTAGGCCGGCTGCGACAAGCGTGATCCGCGGGCCGAACGCTGAGATGACACGGGCAGCCGCCGGCGCGACCGCGACCATAAGAAGCCCGCCCGGCACCATGCACAGCCCCGCCATGACCATCGGCAGTCCGAACCCGTGCGGGCCCGGCAGCTGAAGACGAGTCATTGCCGCGAGGAAGCTCAGGAAGAACCCGAACCCGAGCAGCACCGCGGCGATGTTCGTGAGCAGGACAGGCCGGCGGGCCGCCTGCCGAAGGTCGATCACCGGATCGCGGTGCCGCAGCTCGGCGACGCCGAAGCCGGAGAGAGTGAGCGCAGCCAGGACCAACAGTGCCACGGTGTCCAGCGAGTGCCATCCCCAGACTGCGCCCTGACTCACAGGGAGAAGCAGAGCGACGAGGCCGATGGCGAGCAAAGCGGCACCAAAGAGATCCGCCGTCCCGCCGCGCGTGGCCACGGGGACGGACGGAACCCAGACGACCGTCGCGAACAGTACGAAGACTCCGACCGCAGCGGAGCACCAGAACACGCCTGTCATTCCCCAAGCGGCAGCGATGATGCCAGCTAAGGGGAGACCCGCGGCACCGCCGATCCCCAGCATCGCGCTGACGAGCGCGATGCTGGCGGCTCGTCGAGCGGGCGGTGCGAGGGACGCGATGAGCCCGATGCCCAGGGGGATCGCGGCGGTCGAGATTCCTTGGATGGCGCGGCCGAGGATCATGACGCCGAGGTTTCCTGCTACTGCGCAGATGACGGAGCCGACGACGAACGCTCCGAGGGCGATCAGCAGGAGCCGGCGACGGCCGTACTGATCACCGAGGCGACCTAGGAGCGGGTTGGCGATGGCGCCGACGACGACTGTGCTTGTCACGAGCCAGCTGGTTGCGGCTCCGGAGACGCCCAGGGTCGCGGACAGGCTCGGGAGCAGCGGGACGACGAGTGCCTGTGTGAGCGAGGCGACGAATGCCGCTCCGGCGATCACGATGGGCGCTGACGCGAAACGGCTGCGCGCGGGGTGAGGAGAAGAGGAGATGACGAGGTCCGCTCTGGAACAGCGCTGGGTCGACAGCGGGCGGTAACGGTGGGTGGAGGAGGTGTGGTCCCGCAACTCAGGGCTGCGGGCCCACACCGTTGCAGGTCAGAGGTTGACGATGACCGTCTTGGTTTCGGTGAACGCGTCGATCACATCGGTGCCGTGCTCCCGGCCGATGCCGGACTGCTTGAACCCGCCGAAGGGGACGATGCCGGCGCTCATGTCACCCCAGGTGTTGATCCACACGGTGCCCGCCTCGAGCTTCGACGCGGCGCGATGCGCGCGAGACAGGTCCTTGGTCCATACCGACGCCGCGAGTCCATAGATGCTGTCGTTGCTCAGCCGGACCACTTCATCGAGATCGGTGAATGGCATGAGGACGGCGATCGGCCCGAAGATCTCCTCCTGCGCGACGCGCATGTCGTTTGTCACGTTCTCGATCAGAGTGGGGGCGACGAACAGACCGTTGTCGCCGTCCTGCGGCCCACCGAGGGTGATCGTGGCACCGGCGTCACGGGCGATGTCGAAGTACGACGTAACCCTGTCGTAGTGCTGCTTCGACGCGAGGGGGCCCATCACCGTGTCCGGGTGGAACGGGTCCCCGACCGTGTACGCGCGCATCTCCTCTGCCAGCAGAGCCGAGAACTCCGAGCGCACGGACGCCTCGACGAAGATCCGCGACCCGGCTACGCACCCCTGTCCGGTTCCCGCCAGGAAGCCGGCCGCGACGGTCTTCGCGGCCGCGGCGAGGTCGGCATCCGCGAACACGATGCTCGGCGACTTGCCGCCCAGCTCGAGGGTGACCCGCTTCAGGTTGCCCGCCGATGCTTCGAGGAGGTGCTTCCCGACCGCGGTCGATCCGGTGAAGCTGACCTTGTTGACATCCGGGTGCTGGATGAGAGCCTCGCCCACGACGCTGCCAAATCCGGTGACGATGTTCACCACACCCGGAGGAAGGTCCGTCGCCTCGAGCAGTTCGCCGAAACGGATCGCGCTGAGCGATGTCTGCTGGGCGGGCTTGACCACGACGGTGTTCCCCGTGGCGAGAGCGGGGGCGACCTTCCAAGCCAGCTGTAGCAGCGGCCCATTCCATGCGGTGATCGCTGCAACCACGCCCAGAGGCTGGCGCAGCGTGTAGGTGAACTGATTCGGCTCGGAAGGCGCGGTCTGCCCATAGATCTTCGTGGGCCAACCGGCGTAGTGCCGGAACACCTCAACGGAATGGTGGATCATCCACTTCGTCAGACCGGGCGTCCCGCCCATCTCCAAAGACTCCAAAGTCGCCAGTTCGTCTGCAGCGCCCTCGATGGCATCAGCGATCTGAAGCAGCATCATGCTGCGCTTATAGGGCGAAATGTCCGACCATGCGGGCTCCTCGAACGCCTGATGAGCCGCCGCCACCGCACGGTCGACATCCGACGCATCCGCCGATGCGATCGCCGTGATCGTCTGCTGCGTGGTGGGGTCGACGGTGTCGAGTGTGGCTCCGGAACCGGCGGGCACCCACGCGCCGCCCACCAGCAGTTGCTTCGCAGGACCAGATACGAACGTCGGGGCCGGTCGAGATTCCGGGTCGAGATGGAGGGGGGTGAACATGCATCAGCTCCTGTAACAAACTAGTTGGTTTCTTGCTGAGCATGATGGTACCTACGGGCCGGAGTAAATGTCAAACCAACTAGTTTGTTATCCTGCAGTCATGAAGCCAGGAGAAGCGACACGCGAGCGCATACTTGCCGCAGCGACAGCGGAGTTCGCCGAGTTCGGTATCGCGGGCGCGCGGGTCGACAGGATTGCGGCGAACGCCCGCGCGAACAAGGCTCAGCTGTACGCGTTCTTCGGGGGCAAGGACGTTCTTTTCGATACGGTCTTCACCGCCTCGCTTGACGGCATTGTGAACGCCGTCCCGATCGACGCGACGGATCTGCCCGGGTACGCCGTGCGGCTTTACGACGAGTACCTCGAGCACCCCGAGTTGGTGCGCCTCGCGACCTGGTCGCGGCTCGAACGACGACCGACCGGGCACCTCACGGCGAATGCGGACCAACTCGACGCGGCAAAAATCGCCGCGATCGAGAAGGCTCAGCGCGCGGGGCTCATCGACGAATGGTTCGCGCCGTTCGAAGTGTTGACGACGGTCATCGCCATCTCGATGACGTGGTCGCCCGCGAGCACGACTTTCGCGGCCTCGAGTTCGGAAGACACCGCGACGCACGAGCGCCGGCGGGAGGTCATCAAGAAAATCGTCTCGCGGTCGTTTGGCTCCGCTCAGAACTGATCCGCCTACGAAACGTTGGCGGCGGCCGCCGCTGTCTCGAAAAGCGATCCCCTGCCTATGCCGACATGATGCTTGCTGCAGCGGCCGCGCACGCCCGATACCTACTCACCTCGCGAGAAGATCGCAGAACGACCTCCGCCGGGAGGGTCGCCGCGCTGCGAGCTCTACCATCGACCCAGTTCCCCTCATCGCACGGCATCGGCGGGCGCTAAGCACGGTGAACAGTAACGAGGTTCGGCGACGCGTGTTCGACACCCTTCTCGCTGGCGTCCTAGCCGGGCGCGCCCACGATGGGACTGTGGCCTCGGATCCGACATGAGTCCGGTAGTCACCGCGGCGTGACAAAGCCATGGCCGCTCCCGGCCCGACTGCGTCACCCTAGGGAATTCAGCGACCGACGGGAGGATCGACGTCGTCGTAGATCCGAGCGTGGGCGATTCTGCCGCTTTCGCCTCGGACATAGACAGCGACCCCCGCCTGCGGCGGCACGTCAGTACGGCCCCATCGCACAACGTTGTACTCGATGGCGCAGGCATGACCGTCGTCCGTGAAGGTGCAATGTTCCAGCGGAACGCCTCCACCGTTCGAAAAGAACAGTTCGTAAAGTGCGCGCAGTTCTTCTGCGCCAGCGTGAACGAACTCCCGACCTGCTGGCTCGCGGACGGTCGCACCAGGTTCAAACGCCCGGATGACGGCTTCGAGGCTGCCCTGAGCCAAAGCGCGCTGGTACTCTCCCACCACGCCGGCCAGATGCATTGCGGGATCGCTTTGCAGCACGGGCGGCCTTACGGCATGGGCACCGCGTTCCGGCCAGCTACTGAAATAGACGCGTAATTCGTTTATCCTGCCGCGGTCCAAGTCGGCCACTACGGCAACCGGCAGCTCGATTCGACCGGCCACGCCATCGAACGCCAGGACCACCTCCTCAACGGCGCGGTGCGGAGTGACGACCACATTGACGGGAGTCGCGACGGCGTGTGCCGACCTCAACTTGTCCCCCTCGGCGGAGATGAAGCGAGAGAAGGCCTCCTCCCCCTGAACGCGCCCCTGCGTCGGGTGGTGGAGCTCCGGGGCGCCAGCAAAGGAATCCACCAGTGCGCGAATATCGCCGGACAGGACGCCGTCGAAATAGGGCACGGCCGCGACCGCGCCGCCATTCGACTCGGGCTGAAGGCTCGCAAGGAACTTGGCGGAGAACTGCTCGGGAAACCAGGGCATGGCCCTATCGTGCCCATCTACGCATGCACTGTCGAGACGACACTGATATGGAACGCCATCCCCCAGCACCCGGTGACCCCCGCGAAGCATATTCCGAGGAATATAGATGCCGTGGCTCGGGTTGACCCACGCAGCACAGCATCCCACCCCGGTTGCAGTGCAATTGTTCCGCCGCAACGACAAGGAATTCCTCTATGACCATTCAGCTGGATCCGGCGCGCACTGCCGTGCTCGTGATCGATATGCAGAACGACAACGTTCTCGCCGAAGGCGCCTTCGCAAGCTTTGGAGCAGCACAGCACGCAACAGAGCAAAACGTGGTCGCAAATGTGAAGTCTGTGATGACGGCTGCCCGCCGTGCCGGCGCGGCCGTTTTCCACAACCGAATCGTGGTCTTTCCGGGGCGCTCCTATGGCGGCACGAACGCACCAATCTTCCGCATGCTTGGACCGGAATCACTGAAAGTGGGCAGCTGGGGAGCGGCGCCGATCGAAGGCCTCGAGCCGGTCGCTGACGAGATCGTCATCGATCGCGTCCGCATGAGCGCCTTCAACGGGACTCAGCTAGACACCCTTCTCCGCAACATCGGGGTCGATACGGTCGTCGCCGTCGGCGTCTGGACGAACATGGCCGTCGAGCACTCCGTACGCGACGCAGCGGATGCCGGCTATCGCACCCTGATCGTGTCCGACGCGACGTCGTCCATCAGCGCGGAGTGGCACCACGCCGCACTCTCCTATGCCCTCACGAACATCGCGGAGGTCGTGACGACGGCCGAGGTGGAAGCAGCCCTTCCGGCTCCGGCGTGATCGCTGGCGGTGCGCTACTTCACCGAAGGATCGAGGGGCGCACCGCCAGGGTTACCCTCACCGGACTCAGGCTCGAAGCGAGCAATAAGGGCCCACAGTCGCGCCGGATCGCCGAACTCTGCCGGGATGCGCAGAATTAGCCTTGCGTCGACCACCCGTAGAGCAGACTTGAGCTGATCACGGGCGGGCTCAGTGAGTGCAAGAAGGGACGATCGACGGTCCGAAGGATGAGGAGCCCGACGAACGAGTCCGTTCCGCTCCAGCCTGTCCACGAACTTGCTGGTCGCCCCCACCGTGATGGCGAGGGCTTGCCTCAAGTCCTGCACGCGGGCGGCACCGTCGAGGCCGTCAATCACTCGTAGCGCCCACACCTCCGACATGGATGGCAGCCGTTCTGCTTTGAGCGCTGCGTCAAGATCATTCCAAAGCAAGGTCTCGTATCGCACGAGCGCTTCCAGGAAATTGAGGCGGTCGACCGCGGAACGATCGTGCGGAACTGACACAACAGCAGTCTAGAGATAGGCGCGCAGGATGTGCTCATGGTGGACGAGCATCGATTCATTGACATCTAGTTCCGCTACATGTACTTTGGGCGTCGCGGACATAGTTGCCCGCGACGCGAAGGATTGTTACTGCATCTGCAGGCAAAACCTGGACTCACCGCCCGATGGGCGGCGCAGTTCAGGTTTTTTTTGTGCCTCCGATGCCCTTCGAGTCTTGCCTTCAAGATGCCGCGCAGGAGCGGCGGAGAGAGAGTGCCAGATGGACTACTCGAAAACGGCGGCCGGGGTCCTGAGGGGCGTGGGCGGCGAAGAGAACGTTCAGTCGCTCGTCCATTGCGCGACGCGGCTCCGTTTCGTCCTCAAGGACGAAAGCAAGGCAGACGCGACCGCCATCAAGGCGACTCCCGGCGTCATCACGACGGCTCAGGCGGGCGGGCAGTATCAGGTGGTCATCGGAAACGATGTCCCAGAGGTATACGCGGCGATCGCAAAGCTATCGGCGGGCGCCGGCCGGGCAACGGGCGATGACGTGGGGGGAACGCCTGCCGCCGCGCCGCGAGGAAACCTGTTCAATCGATTCATTTCGATGATCTCAGCCATCTTCACGCCGCTCCTCTGGGCGCTTGCCGGTACGGGACTACTGAAAGCGTTCCTCGCCGCCGCGGTGACGTTCGGTTGGATTGACCCCGCCACTTCCACGTACGTCGTCCTGAACTCGCTCTCCGACGCGTTTATCAACTTCCTCCCGCTTGCTCTGGCTGTCACCGCGGCCGCGTACTTCGGCGCCCAGCAGTTCACTTCGCTGGCCGTGGCAGGTGCCCTCGTCTATCCCGCGATCGTCGCCCTGAATGGGGCTCCCGACCTCACGTTCTTCGGTGTGCCTTTCACCATGGTCAGTTACGTCTCGAGCGTCATTCCGGTCATCATCGCGGTGTGGTTGCAGAGCCACATGGAGCGCTTTCTCTACGCCAAGTTGCCCAGCGCGGTCCGCCGATTCGTGACTCCGATGGTGGTCGTGCTCGTCCTCGTGCCCGCAATCTTCCTGATCATCGGCCCCATCTCGAATCTCATCAGCGGCGGCCTCGCGTCGGGCATCAACTGGGTCTTCGAGTACGTTCCGTGGCTCGGCGGCGCGATCATGGGCGGCCTTTGGCAAGTTTTCGTGATCTTCGGACTCCACTGGGGCTTCATCCCGCTATTCGCCCTGGAGTATGAGAACACCGGACTCATTCTGATGCTGGCGCCCGTCTTCGCGGCCGTCCTTGCCCAGGCGGCCGCGGTCGCCGGGGTGTGGGTGCGTACCCGAAACAAGAACCTGCGGTCCCTGGCTGCCCCGGCCACGTTGTCCGGCTTCCTTGCGGGCGTCACCGAACCAGCCATCTACGGAATCAACCTGCCGCTGAAGCGGCCGTTCGCGTTCGGCATCATCGGCGGAGTCATCGGCGGTGCGTTGATCTCCGCCGGTGGTGTTGCCGCGAGCGCATTCGCACTCGCATCAGGCCTCTCGTTGCCCGCCTTGTTCGGCACGGGCAGCACGTTCATGCTTGTCCTCGGTCTTGCCGCGGCGATTCTCATCCCCTTCCTGCTCACCGTCGTCCTGGGCTTCCGCGAACCGGACCAGACTGCCGCGCAGGGCGAGCGGAGTGGCGATGTGCAGGTATTCAGCCCGCTGGAAGGATCAGTTATTCCACTCTCGGACGTACCTGATCGAGTGTTTGCCGAGGGGCAACTCGGCGAGGGCGTGGCCATCAGGCCGCGAAAGGGAGCGCTGTACGCACCCTTTGACGCAACAGTTGCCGCCGCGTTCCCGACCGGCCATGCCGTCGGGCTGCGGCACGCAGACGGGGCGGAAGTGCTGATCCACATCGGCATCGACACGGTCCGCCTGGGGGGCCAGCACTTCGATCTGAAGGTCACCAACGGACAGGAAGTGAAGGCCGGCGAACTCCTCGTCGAGTTCGACATTGCTGCCATCACTGCTGCGGGTTACGACCTCGCGACACCAGTGCTCGTGACCAATGCCGATCTCTACCCGACGGTTGCGTCCGCAGCAAGCGGTCCCGTCGGGGTAGGTGAGCCGCTCTTCCTCGCCGTCGCCGGCGAGCGCGCCTCAACGGCCTGAGTTCGAATCCGGGGTGTGGAGCCGCCTCTACCGCGGCTCCACACCCCCTCCATACCCTTCGTCTCGAGCCGATTCTTCCCGCGACAGTGAGCCGCTCAGAAGAGGATGACGGGCTTCACTACGGCACCAGACGCGGAATCGGCGAACCCGTCATTGATCTGACTCAGCGAGTAATCCTTCATCAGTTTCTCCATCGGAAATCGCCCGTCTTTCCAGAGCTGGATGAGCTGGGGGATGAAGACCTGCGGCACCGAGCTGCCCTGCACGACGGTCTTGAATGTCCAGCCCTTTACCAGCGATGAGCCGATCTCGAAGCTGACGTCGGTGCCGGCACGTGCGGCGCCGACCAGTGCGACGGTGCCGCGAATGCCGAGCGACTCCGCGGCCTGGCGGAGCAACTCGGGACGCCCCGTGGTGTCGACCACGTTGTCCAAGCCGGAGCCGCCGGTGATCTCGCTGAGGCGCGCCGCCACATCCTCGGCGCGGGAGTTGATGACGTGCGTCGCACCGAGTTCGCGGGCCAGCTCCAGTCGCGAGTCATGAATGTCGATGGCGACGATGATGGCGCAGTCGGCGACCTTTGCCGCCATGATGGCGGCCGACCCCACGGCTCCGGCGCCGAACACGGCCAGTGCGCTGCCGACCTCGGGCTTCAGCTCGTTCAGCACGGTCCCGGCCCCGGTGTTGAAACCGCATCCCAGAGGTCCGAGGTGCTCGAGCGGCACGTCGGGATCAACACGCACGACGGACTCCTCCACGGCATTGGTGTAAGTCGCGAACGCCGACTGCCCGAAGAAGTGCGACGAGACGACGGCGCCCTCGGCGTCGGTGAAGGCAGTCGTGCCATCGAGTCGCCGCCCGCCGAAGTCCGCCTCGAGCAAATTTTCGCAGTACGCCATCTGTCCGCGGCGGCACCGCGCGCAGTGACCGCAGTATGCTGCGGCGAGCACGACGTGATCGCCGGGCTTCACCGATGTGACCGAGTCGCCGATCGCCTCTACGACACCGGCGCCTTCATGGCCCAGCACGGCCGGCAACGGCGTGGGATAAACGCCCTCTCGGACGATGGCGTCTGTATGGCAGATGCCGGTGGCGACGAGTCGTACACGCACCTCGTTGTGTCGGGGCGCATCCAGCTCGAGATCTTCGATCGTGAAGGGTCCGCCGTGTTCACGGACGACGGCTGCGGTTGTCTGCATGAATCGTTTCCTTTTTGTTTGTCAGGGGGCTTGTTCATTGGACGAGGAGTCGGCGGTACGGCGTGGTCGAGAGCGCATCACGCGTGCTCGCAGCGCCAATTCCAGGCGCAGCAAGTTGGGCACGAGGACATACACCGCAAGGGGGACGACAACCAGCGTCAGTACCAGTGCCCGAAGAATGGGAGGCCACCCATCGGCGAAAAGCGCCAAGATAGCCATCCCGGTGGTCACGAGCGGGAAGATCGAGATCCACGTCACCAGGGCTCGCGTGTGCACTGATGCGACACCGGGTACCCGATGATGACTCCGATCGGGCTCGTCGGCCGCGAGCGCTTGTCCGTCGTGCATGTCCATCCTCCGCCGCGCAACGTTAGTCCTGGGTAGCGAAAACTCCAAACGTAGTGTTGGTAATAGGCTGCGGGGATGGGATGGGACACCGAACGCACGCGCGCGCGCTTGCTGGAGGCGGCGATCGACGAATTCAGCATGCGCGGCTTCTCGGGCGCCAGCATCGAACGCATTGCCACCGCAGCAGGCATCAACCGGGAACGGGTCTACGCCTACTTCGGAAGCAAGCGGGGACTGTTCGAGGCGGCACTGACGGACCGCTTGGTCTTTCTCATCGAGCGCGTCCCGGTGACCGGATCAGGCGCGGCCGCCGCAGGGGCGTTCGCCGCGGCCTACTTCCGAGTCTGTGAACGCGACCCGAGGCTCGCGCGTCTTGTGCAGTGGGAGGGCTTGGAACTGACCGAGCCCGTCGACCCGACGGGACGACGGGCTCGGTCACGGAGGAAGGCGGCTGAACTCGCCGCTGCGTGCGGGCGTCCGGGTGGCGAGGAGGCGGATGACCTCCTTTGGACGATCGTCGCTCTCGTGAACGCCTCATTTGCCAGCATGAACCTGGCAAAAGTCATCACGGACCCGAACATCGACGCGCGTCGAGCATCCATCACACGCACGGCAGAAGTGGTCGCCGCGAGCTCACCAGTCGAACCACGCCACACGAACTGAGAGCGTCGACCATACACAGTCACCTGCTCACCCCTCGTTGCGGACTCGGCATCCTCCGGGGGTATACCCCGGAGGAACAGCATCAGCGGACGACGGCGAATCCGCCCGTCCACGCCACTCGGTCGGCAACCGCGAGCGTGAGCTGGAGGAAGCCGAGCGCTTCGAGTTCGTGGGCACGCGCGAGGGAACCGGCGTCGATGGCGGACACTCCACCGGCCGCGATCGCGGCCGCGAGATCCTGCTTCGCGGAGGCGTCATCCCCGGCGATGAGGACAGTTGTCGGAACTCCTCCGACCGTCTTGCTGGACAGCGTCGCTGCGAATGTGGTGTTGAAGGCCTTGACCACGCGACTCTGAGGGAGTTTCGCCTGGATCTCCGCCGCAGCCGAGCTGCCTGCCGGAACGACGAGAGAATCGAAGGTTTCGAAGTTCAGCGGATTGGTGATGTCGACGACGACCTTGCCCACGAGCTGAGCGGCGTACTGGTCGAGGATGCTCTCGACGGCGGGGTAGGGCACCGCAAGAACGACGATGTCACCCGAGATCTGCGCGGAGCCATCGGCGTCCTTCCCGATGTACTCGACCGAGTTGCCGCCGTCGGCGAAGACCCCGCCGATCGCGTTTGCCATGGACCCGGTACCGATGATGGCGATGTGCACCATTTCGCACTCCTTCTGATGAGGCCCGCAGGCCAATTTACTTGCATGTACAAGCAACACCCTAATGGCTCTTTGGTTGCAGGTGCAACCAATTCCCGTAGGCTGGTCGCATGGAAGAGTTGACGAAGGCCGAGCGCGTCGCATTGAATCGCTTGCACGCACTGCTGGAGCTCCTGCCGACGACGCTCGACAAGGAACTGGCCACCTCGGGGCTCACCCTCTTTGAGTACACGCTGCTCGCGACCCTCGCGGAAAGCGACCACCAGCGTCTCCGCCTCAGCGCCTTGGCCGCTCGGACGAACGCGACCCTGCCGCGCCTGTCCCGCGTGGTCACGGGCCTGGAGCGCAAGCTGTTGGTCATCCGAATGCCCTGCGATGAGGACGGTCGGGCCACGAACGCCGTTTTGACACAGGCAGGTGCGCAGGTAGTCGACGACGCGCGACCCCTCTACACGCGGGCCGTACGCGCGAACGTGCTCGGCGCGCTCGGCGACGACGGCGTTGACGAGCTGAGCCGAATTGCTCTGGGGGTGCTTTCCAGACTGGACCCGCAGGGAACGTTCACAGTGACGAGCGATGCGCGCGTGTGCGCCGCAGATCCTTCGATGACATAGGGAGCATCCGAGAAGCTTTACAAACCGGAAACGTTTCGGCACCGAACGGGACACAGAACTTGCGTTTTATGAACCTATGCCCGCTCTCACGTCATTTCTCGCCACTGCGCTCCCCCGCCGTTCGTCGCTGATCACCGGCGCCGCGCTTGTCACCGCGTCGGCATTCGTGCTGTCCGGCTGCTCGGCTTCGTCAGACACCGCCAACTCCGGGGACCCCGAACTCACGACGGTGAAGTTCGCCCTCAGCTACCTCCCCGATGTCTACCTCAACGGACTTGCCTATGCCGATCAGGCCGGGCTCTTCAAAGAAGCCGGCATCGAGATCGAGTACGTGCCGTGGGGCACGACGGTGACCTCCGACTCCGTTGTCGCCGGCGGGGAGGCGGATCTCGGAATCTCCACGGACGTGCGCATGGCGCTGCTCGCCATGGCCTCCGGGATGGAGATCACCTCGCTCGCCGCGGTGTATCAGCACACCCCGTACGTCTTGACCGCGCTCGCCGACAACGGCTACGACCGTCCGGCTGATCTTGCCGGCGAGGTCTACGGCGGATTCGGCTCCCCGATGGAGGTTGCGGTGGTCAACGACATGATCACCAACGACGGCGGCAGCGCGCCCGCCGAGGAGGTGACCCTGAGCGTCGCGGCCTACGAGGCACTGCCCGCCGAGCGAGTCGATGCGATCCTGTCCTTCCCCGGAGAGATCTTCGTGTTCGACCAGAACGGCACAGACGTGACCACCTGGGACACCACGGACTTCGGCGTGCCGGACGCGTATGCGACACTCCTCATCGGCAACAACGACTTCATCGTCGAGAACGAAGACCTCGTCGCGGACTTCGTGGCCGCATTCCAGGAGGGCTACGAATCAGCGCTGGAGGACCCGGATGCGGCCAACGAGGCGTTCGTTGCCGAGTTCCCCGACGCGACGCCCGCTCAGGACCAGATCGACTTCGTCAGCGACATGCAGAATGACCATCTCTACGTGTCTCCCGACGGGGTGTTCGGGTCTCAAACGGCCGAAGTCTGGCAGACCAACGCAGATTGGCTGATCGAACGAGGCATCCTCGCGGGGCCCACAGGAGAAAAGCTGACCGAATTCGACGCTTCCACTGTCTTCACGAACGACTTCCTGAAGTGACCACGGGACGCTACTCAGCTCCGCGCACGCGTTCCCTCCGCGCCCTGCCCAAGGCCCACCTGCACCTCCACTTCGAGGCGGCCGTGCGGCGTTCCGTCCTCAGCGCGGCGACGCATGGTCTCGGCGAGCTTCCGCCTGTGCGGCACGGCGCCGGATTCGACGGGTTCGCGGAGACATACCTGGCGATGATCGATTTCCTCGCTGCGCCCGGGATGTTCGACGTCGCCTTCGACGCCGCGGCCCGTGACGCGGCGGAGGAAGGCGTGGTTTACGTGGAGCTCGCGGTGAGTCCGCACTTCTACACGTCGGCCTACGGATCGGCTTATGCGGCGCTGGAAGCTATGGCCCGGGCCGCCGAGACCGCGACAGCCGAGCACGAGGTCCACATCGGCCTGATGCTGACGATCGATCGGACGCTGCCTCCTGCCGCCGCCGAAGAGGTTGTGGACCTCGCGCTCGCCTTCTCCTCCCGCGGTGTCGTGTCGGTCGGCGCGGCGAACGACGAGCGCGACCATCCGTTGTCGCCCTTCACTTCTGCTTTCCGGCGCGCTTCGGACGCGGGACTGACGGTGGCGCCTCACGCCGGCGAACTCGTGGGCCCCGACTCGGTGCGCGACGCGCTATCCGTGGGCGCGACTCGGATTCAGCACGGCGTCCGCGCGATCGAGGACAACGACCTCGTCGCCGAGCTGGCGGCGCGGGACATCTGCCTCGACGTCTGCCCGACCTCCAACGTGCTCCTCGGCGTCGTCCCCGAGGTCGAGCAGCACCCCCTCTCGGCGCTGCTCGACGCGAATGTCCCGTGCACGCTCAATGCGGACGACCCCACGATTCTCGGAGTCAGCATCCTCGATGAGTACAAGACGGCTCGGACGACGCTCGCGCTGAGTGACGAAAAGCTCGCGCAATGCGCGCGCACGTCCATCCGCTTCGCGCCCCTTGACGACGATACGAAAGCACACGCGCTGGCCGCCATCGACTGCTGGCTCGGCGCGGCCGAGGAGAACTCATGACCACGCAGAACTCCGATCGCATCCGGGTGGTGCGGGTCGCAGCTGGCGGCACGGGCGGCGGCGGCGGCGACCACTCCACCCGTCTGGCGTGGCGCGTCGCCGCACCGCTTGCGGCGCTGGCCGCCCTCTTCGTCCTATGGCAACTCTCCGTCGAACTCGGCGGCGTCAAGCCGACCACACTTCCCTCGCCGACGCGGGTGTTCGAGAGTGGATGGGAGGCGCGCGACCAGATCGTCGAGGCGGCGTCGGCCACCCTGCAGATCACGTTGCTCGGTCTTCTCGTCGCTATGGCTGCGGCCGTACTCGTCGCCTCCGTTCTCTCCTTCGTGGCGCCGCTCCGGCAGACGGTCCTTCCACTCCTGATCGCCGCCCAGTCCGTGCCAATCATCGTGCTCGCCCCGTTGTTCATCATCTGGTTCGGTTTCGAAGCGGGTCCGAAGATCGTGCTTGTCGGCATCGTGAGCATGCTCCCGTTGACGATCTCAATCCTGCAAGGCCTCCTGTCCGCCGATCCGGACGCAGCCGCGCTCATGCGGTCCATGGGCGCGTCGCGGTGGCGGATCTTCCTGTCGTTGCGCGTGCCGACCGCTCTGCCGGGCGCGATCACCGGTCTTCGGATCATGACGAGCTTCATCGTCGTCGCCGCCATCTTCAGCGAGTACGTCGGCGCACGCAGCGGGCTGGGGATCTTCATGCAGACACAGAAGAACCTCTACCGCACGGACCTTGTGTTCGCCGCGGTCTTCGTCAGCATCGCGATCGGGCTCACCCTGTTCGCGCTCACTTATCTGCTCGAATGGCTGCTGCTTCCCTGGGAGCGGCGGAGAAAGGCGGCGCAGCGATGACCCGTCCACTGCTGGAGGTCGCCGGGATCTCCAAGACCTTCCACTCGCGCCTCGGCGAGGTTGAGGTCTTGAAAGACATCGACCTTCACGTCGACGAGGGCGAGTTCGTCTCGGTGATCGGACCGAGTGGCTCAGGCAAATCGACCCTCTTCAGCATTCTGGCCGAACAGCTCGGGCCGAGCGCCGGCGAGATTCGTTTCCACGGCGATCGCGACCGACGTGCGCCATTCTCCGCATACATGCCGCAAAAGGACTTGTTGATGCCGTGGCTAACGGTGGAGGACAACGCCGGGCTCGGGCTGGTGCTGGCCGGAAGAAAACGCAGCGAGGCACGACGGCGCGTCGGGGAACTGCTCCCCACCTTCCGCTTGGAGGGCCGGTCGAAGGCCTACCCGTTCGAGCTGTCCGGCGGCATGCGCCAGCGGGTCGCCCTGCTACGCACCGTGGTGCAGGACCGTCCACTCCTCCTTCTCGATGAACCGTTCGGCGCCCTGGACTATCTCACGCGCACGGAACTCCAGTTCTGGCTCGCGGAGCTGTGCGTGGAAGAGGGCCTGTCGGTTCTGCTCATCACCCACGACGTGCCAGAAGCGCTCTTCCTGTCCGATCGCATCTACGTGCTGTCGAACCGGCCGGCAACCGTCCGTATGGTGCTCGATCAGCCCGCGGCCCGCCCCCGCACCCTCGAGTACTTCGAGACCGACCAGTTCACGCATGACGAACGTCGCCTCCTCGCGGAGTTGACGGAGAGCGGCGTTCGTCCCGCCACAGGAAGCAGCGCCGCATGAACGATCAGCATCTCAACGACTGGTCCATCGAAGAGGCGGGGCCCATCGACCGCCACCTCGCGATCAACACGCTCGCGCGGCGACTGCCACGGGCCGAGTTGCACTCCCACCTCGCTGGAGCACTACACCCGGCGCAGGTGCGCGAGCTCGGACATGGGCAGGAGACGCATCAGTGGGGAGCGACGCACGACTACGGCGGCGTGGACCACTTCTTCAGTCATCTCATGGACTTCGCCGCGGCCTTCGACGACGCCGGCGCCGTGCGGGACGCCACACTTCTCGTGCTCCGCTCGGCAGTGGACAGCGGGTGCCGTCATGTCGAACTCGCCGTCAATCACAGCGAGTTCGATACCGGCGGGCTCGGGCTGGACGGCGTCTTGGATGCTGCATCCGGCGCCTTCGCCCAGGCGCGGCGCCTGTGGGGGCTGAGCGGAGGGCTCATCCTGGCCGCCGATCGAGGCATCGACCCGTCGCACGGCCATCTCGCGGTCGCGGCCGCAGTCGCCGCCCGCGACCGCGGAGTACCGATGCTCGGGATCGGCAACGACGGGGTGCCTCTGTCGCCGCTGACGGCGTTCGCGCCGGTCTATGACGCCGCTCGGAGTGCGGGTTTCCGGACCACGGCGCATGCCAACAAACCGGTCGACGTCGTCGACGTCCTGACGCTCGGGCTCGACCGCATCGACCATGCCTGGGAACTGCAGGGGCAGCCGCACCTGCAGGCTCAAGTACGGTCCGCCGGCACCCCCGTGACCATGGCCCTCACAAGTTGCCTGATGATGCTGCCCGGCCGTTTCCCCACAGCGGACTCGTTCACGTTCGAGGAATTGCGACGGGCCGGTCTCCGCGTCTCGCTGAACGTCGACGACGGCGCCCTATTCGCCACCGACTCCGCCCAGGAGTATGCCTTCGCCGCCCGCACGTGGGACTGGTCGCCTCAGGTCCTCGGCGACGTCGCGTACGCGTCGCTCGCTGCCGCCTGGATCGACGATGACCGCGAGGCCCGTCTCGCGCACTGGCGGCGGGAGATCGATGCGCTGGTGGCAGACCCGCGGATGCCGGACCGCACATCGATCGGCGCGGACCCGGCCATCCGGTCCTAAGGTCCGCTCTGCGTGCGCGCCGCCTCCCCAGGAGCTGTGCACGTACGGATAGGGTCGATCACGATGAGCAGCGCGGTATCCCGAAACCAGCAGGATCAGCAGATCATCGACCTCCTCCGTCGAGATGTCCGCATCACTCGGCGTCGCCTTGCGGAGGAGACGGAGCTCCCGGAGTCGACGATCCGGACGCGACTCGACCGCATCCTTCGTTCCGGCCGCGTGCAGCCCACGGTGCTCGTCCACCCGCAGCTCGAGAGCAGCGGTTTCGTATACATGCTGCATCTGCGCCTCACTCCCGGCGCCGATGCCGCGGCCATGCTCCTCCATCCCGCGCTTGCCGACGCCCCGTGGGCTGCGCAGGTTGCAGACTCGGGAGAGTTCCTCGTGCAGCAGCGGGCGTCGAATCCGGCCGAGATCGCCGATGTCGTCGACCGGATAGGGACGTTGGGGCACGTGGAGCGGGTGTGGAGTGTCATCGTCTTCCGTGTGTATGTAGGCGGCAGCTGGCGCGGTGGTGGCGCGTACCCTGAATCACGGACGAGCGAGCGTGAGCACCGCGCCGACGACATCGATCTGAGCCTCATCGCGGCTCTCCGTCGAGACGGCCGCGCGAGTTACACCGACCTTGCCGCGGTAACGAAACTCACCGTCGCCGCCACCCGTCGTCGAGTTCTGCGACTCACGGAGGACGGAGTCATCCGCTTCACAGCACGCTTCGAAGACGACTCCCCCGCCTTCGAGGCGTCCCTTGACCTGGAGGTCCCGTCTTCCGACGTGCACCCTCTCGTGTCGGACCTGTGCGCTCTGCCCACGGTGAAGTTCGTGACGGAGCAATCCGGCCGAGCGAACGTCGCGTGTTACCTGACGGCGCCGGACGGTACGCAGCTGGCGGCGGCGGTGGAACGGGTGCGCGGCGACCCCCGGGTGGAACGGGCTCACGTTTCCCCCGTGATCCGCGTCCGCGATCTGCTGACGTGGGAAGACGGGCACTAGACGGCTCCGCAGTTTACCTGCGTGAAACAGAAACGCGCCTCTATGGACACAGAAGCGGCGTTTTATGTATTTCGAGCGCATTCGACGCTCGAAATCTCAGAGAACGGTCCTCAATGATCCTCGGCGCGTTTCAAACCATGAACCCCAACGGCACGGTCGGTGTGAGCTGGCGCGATGCCCAAAACACCTCGTTGGACTTCCTCACGATCGACTACTGGACGAAGCTCGCACGTCAGATCGAAGCTGCGGGGTTTGACTTCCTCTTCTTCGCCGACTCGTACGGGTATCCGACGAACGCCGACGGCGAGATTCTCGACCGCGCACTGATCGATGCCACCAATATCCCGATGGCCGATCCCATCACGCTCGTGTCCGCCGTCGCCGCCGCAACGTCGTCACTCGGAATTGTCGTTACTTCCTCCACCCAGGTGGAGCGCGCCCCCGCGGTCGCGCGGCGGTACGGCACCCTCGACCATTTGACGGGGGGACGTATCGGCTGGAACATCGTCACCGGAGCCGCACAGGCCTCCTCCGCCGCCCTCTTCGGCGAGGACATGATGCTGCACGACAAGCGCTACGCCCAGGCCGAGGATCATGCCACGATTTGCCTGAAGCTCTGGGAGGGCTCCTGGGAGGACGGCGCGCTCGTCGCCGACAAGACTGCTGGCGTGTACGCCGACCCCGCCCGTGTGCATCAAATCGAGCACCGCGGCGCGCTGCTGTCAGCGAAGGGCGTATACGGTGTCCCCCCCGGACCTCAGCGCACCCCTTTCCTGCTCCAAGCTGGCACCTCACGAGCAGGTATGGACTTCGCGGCTCGTTTTGCGGAGTTGGTCTTCATCGGTGGGGGCGATACCGAAACGATCAAAGCCCAGATCGCCGACCTGCGCGGACGACTACCCGAAGCGGGGCGACCGGTCGACGCCATCAAGTTCGTGGTCGGCGCGCACTTCGTCCTCGGCGCTGATGCCGCTACTGCAGACGACGCGCGAGCACGCATGCTCGAGTTCGCAACGCTCGAGCAGGCAGCCACGACGTACACATGGCTGACCGGAATCGACCTGACCGCCTTCCCCCCGCACGAGCCGCTCCCGGACCTGTACACGGAGATGGGCCAGTCCTCTGTCGACCGCTACATGAACCCGCAGACCGGGATCCGCAAGACTCCGCATGAGGTGCTCACCGAGTTCCGTGACAACGGCATCAACGGCACAGTCTTCGTCGGCTCCGGCGCAACCGTCGCCGACCGGATGGAGGAGTTCCTGTCGTACGTGAATGCCGACGGATTCCTCGTGCAGCCACACGTGACACCGGGCACGTATGACGCATTCATCGAACACCTAGTTCCGGAGCTCCGCCGGCGAGGCCACTTGAGAGAGAGCTCCACCCCGGGCACTCTGCGCGCTCGGATCTTCCCCGAGATCGGCGACCACCTTCCGGACACGCACGTCGGCACGTCGTTCCGCGCGACACCCTCGCGGCCGTGATCCCCAACTTCCCACCTCCTACGGGGGAACACCCGGACGATCCTCGATCCCTGTTCCAGATGTACCCCTCGGGGGTCGCGACGCTCGGCGCCACGATCGACGGCGCCGACGTCCTGATGCTCACTTCATCGTTCACCGTCGGCGTGAGTCACGACCCGCCGATGTGCTCAGTCGCCATCCAGAAGTCGTCGGCGACATGGCCCGTTCTCTCGCGGGCGGGATGGATCGGTGTCTCGGTACTCAGCTCGGCGCACGCGTCGTCCGTTGCGCTGCTCGGATCCCGGGACCCAAGGAACCGAACGTCCGCCGCAACGCTGACCCGATCCGCACTGGGCTCCGTGTTTCTTGACGGCGCCGCGGGATGGTATGAGTGCACGCAGGTGCGCGAAGTCGATGCGGGCGACCATGTGATCGTGCTCCTGCAGGTCACCCGCGGTTTTGCGTCCGACTCGGTACCTCCGCTGGTCCTTCACCGGGGCGTGACCCACGTTCCGGTCGAAGTGACGCAGCGTTGACCCGGCGCGACCCTCGTTGCCGAGACGTGTGAAACAATATTCCTTGGAATCATTTACGAACGATTCGAGGTAGGTCATGACTTCCACGATGCGAGCCGTCGTCATCGAAGAGCCCGGCGACGCCGACGTCCTCGAGGTGAGAGACGTTCCCGTGCCGACGCCCGGACCGAGCGAGGTTCTCATCCGCGTCCGGTCCTTCGGCCTTAACCGCTCCGAGCTGCATTTCCGTCGCGGTCTCGCCTACTCGGGCTCTTTCCCCCGTATCCCCGGCATCGAAGCGACCGGCGTCGTGGAGAGCGCACCCGGAGGCGAGTTCACGCCGGGTACGCAGGTCGTCACGATGATGGGCGGGATGGGCCGCGACTTCGACGGCGGGTACGCCGAGTTCGTGCGCGTCCCCGCGGCGCAGGTCATCCCGTTTTCGAGCGCACTGCCGTGGGCCGAACTCGGCGCTGTCCCGGAGATGCTCCAGACGGCCTACGGCTCGCTCGCCATCGGCCTCGAGGCGACGGAAGGCCAATCGATCGTCATCCGCGGCGGCACGTCGTCGATCGGCTTGGCGATCGCGGTGTTGGCCAAGCTCCGCGGAATGACCGTCCTCTCCACCACCCGACGAGAGGAGGGCCGCGCCCTGCTGGAGTCGGTCGCCGTCGACCACCCGCTGATCGACAACGGCAGCATCGCCGAGCAGGTGCGCGCCGTCTACCCCTCCGGCGTCGACGGCGCGGTGGAGCTCGTCGGCGTCAACGTCATGAAGGACACGTTGCGAACGGTGCGGACCGGCGGCACGGTCTGCTTCACCGGGATGCTGTCCGACAACTGGACGATCCCCGAGTTCTACCCGATGGAGTGGCTGCCGAACGGTGTGCGCCTGACGGCCTACTCCGGCGAAGCGGCGGACCTGCCGCCCTCCGCGCTGCAGACGTTCCTCGACGCCGTGGCGGACGGGCAGGCCCGTATCCCCGTCGGACGCACCTACCGTCTCGACGACATCGTGCAGGCACATCGCGACATGGAGGCGGGCACGGTGGGCGGCAAGGCGGTCGTGATCCTCTGATCCGGTACCGGAAGAATGGGAGGATGACGAGGTGTCCCCCTCCGACCGGCTCGAAGAGCCGTCCGACTCTGCGCTCGTCGCCCCGGACGGGCTGACCGCGGACGACGCCTGGGAACACGCGCGCGCTTTCGCTAGTCGCGCCGATGAGCTCGCCGGTGGCCTCGATACAGACGCCGCGCTCGTGTCGGTCCTTCTGGCGCGGGTGGCTCGGATAACTGCCTACGACTACGAAGCCGCCGTGCATCGGCCGGCCGGCTTGACCTACACGTCGTTCTACCTCGTGGCGACCCTCGCGGTGGGGGGTCCTATGGAGAATTCGCGCCTCGCGAAGGCCACCGGCATGAGCCGCGCAGCCGTTTCGTCGGCGACGAAGACGCTCGAACGGGACGGATGGGTGGAGCGAATCCCCTCCCAAGACGACGGCCGGTCGGTCATCCTGTCGTTGAGCGAGTGCGGCGCGTCCCGCATCCCGTCCCTCTTCCGAGATCTCAACGACCGCGAACGCCAATGGAACTCGTCCCTCTCCGTGGAGGACCGCCACGAACTCGTGCGTTTGCTGCGGATGCTGCTCGACGGCGCCCCGGAGGACGCGCGACGACGCTCCTGATCTAGCTTCCCGACGCCTCCAGCACCGCCTGGCCTCGCTCCACCGCCACGACGGCCGGGTGATAGCGACCATGCGTGCGAAGCATCGAGATGTCACGGAAGTATCGCTGCATCCGACTACCGTCACCGATCCGCATCGTGCCGACGTGCTCGAACACCGCCTCGACGCTCCGGACGCAGAGCTGCATCGCGGACGTCGCAAGGCCTGCGATCCGCGCGAGTTCGGCCGAAGTGAGTGCGTCCCCCGCAGCGAACTGGCGACGAGCCGCCGCGCCGTAGGCATCGGCGGCAGAGTAGACCAGCGCCTCCGCGGCATCCGCATCCGCGGTCGCGCGCCCGAGGGTCTGCTGGAAGAGCGGGTCGGCGGCGCGCGGCGTGCCGGCCGCATTGCGGCTCGATGCGGGGCGCAGCATCGCCTCGAACTCCTCGAGCGCGGCACGAGCCGTTCCGACCGCGACCGCCGCCAGACCGGTCGGGTGGTACGCCGAGAGCCGGCCGAGATAAAGCGGATCGCCATGGGCGATCGCCCCGGACGGCACGACGTCGAGCTCATCCTCGCCTATGCCCCGGATGGCGTGCGCACGGTCGACGAACACTCCGTCGAACCGCACGGCGTTGCTCCCGGACGCCTTCATGCCCATCGCCCCACGCCAGTCGTCCAGGATCTCGTAATCCGCCCGGGGCGCCAGAATCGTGACCCGTTCGTCGGAGTCCCGCACGGCAGCGGTGATGAGGATGTGCGTGGAGTAGGGGGCACCCGAGCAGAACGGGTAGACGCCGTCCACGAGGTAGCCGCCCTCGACCGCCCGTACATCCCCCGGTCGCGCGAACTGGTGCGGGGCGAGGAACGGGCCGGTCGTGAAGACTTCCTCCTGCACGGCCATCGGCCAGTGCGCAGCGACCGTCGTGGTGTGCTGAGCCGCGAGGGCGAAGCACCACCCGCTGCCGGGATTCCCGGTCGCCACCTCGACGATCGTTGCGGCGAGGACCGAGAGAGGCAGTTGCATCCCCCCGAACGCCGTCGGCGTCGTGACGTCGTACATTCCCGCAGCGATCATCTCGGCGTGGATCTGCGGCGAGTAGGTTCCTCTGGCGTCGGCGGCGTCCTGGTCTTCGCGGAGCGCGGCCATCAGCGCGCCCGCTCGGCCGAGGACCACGGAGGCGGCGTCGCGCTGTTCGGGCCGGAGTGCGGAGATGCTCGACAGCGCTGCCGGCGAGGGAGGTGGCGTAGAGGGCACGGGGAATCCATTCGCGGTCGTCAGAACTAATAAAGGGTTTGACAACCATTATGCGCGAGGACGGCGATGCAGTGTCGCACCGATCAAGGGGCGGCCGGCCCCCCTACGGAGGCGGGCGCGCCATCCCCCGGAAATATCAATTCCGACAGGGTCGCCACCGCCGAAGACGCGGGCAACAACTCGTTCGCGCTCTGGACCCGTCGAGCGACGAGGTCCTCGACGACCCGGGCGGCGCCGTTGATCGCCGCCTCACCGGCGTCGGTGAGAGCGATGAGTGACGAGCGCCGATCGGATGGATGCGGCCGACGGACGGCGAGACCGTCACGTTCGAGCCGATCGGCGAGCTTGCTGGCGGCTCCGATCGTCACGGTGAGCTCGTGCGCGAGTTCCTGCACCCGCGCGGCGCCCGCGCGGCGCGCGATGACTCGCAGAGCGAGAAGCGTGGCCGGCCCGACTTCACCCGCTGCCACGAGTTCTCGTTCGACGAGTGCCCACAGCGCAGATTCGAATCGCACGAGCCGTTCCAGGAAATCCAACCCGCTCATGGCTCGCCTCCGATCCGAACGGTTGCGCGTCACAGAATGACGCAGACGACCGTGATGTTACTTCCTAGGAATATACTTCCACACAATCATGTCATTCAGCCCTGACTTCATCGCGCCCGGTCCATCGATCCGCTTCGACCGGGTGACGCTGCGCTACGGCGCGACGTCGGTCATCTCCGATCTGTCACTCACGGTCGCGAGCGGCGAGCTGCTGGTTCTCCTCGGACCGTCGGGATCGGGCAAAACGTCGTTGCTGCGGTCCATCAACCGCATGGTCGAACCCGCCGAGGGCCGCATCCTCATCGACGACGCCGACATCGCGGGCCGTGATCGCGTCCGACTGCGGCGCTCCGTGGGCTACGTGATCCAGGGCGGTGGACTCTTCCCGCACCGGACAGTGCAGGACAATGTGGCCACCGTTCCGCGTCTGCTCGGGGCGTCCCCGTCACAGGCACGTGAGACGGCACGTTCGACTCTGGCGCGCGTGGGGCTGAGTCCCGACCTGGCGGCACGGTATCCCGCACAGCTCTCGGGAGGACAGCAGCAGCGAGTGGGCGTCGCCCGCGCGTTGGCCGCCGACCCGCGCATCCTGCTCATGGACGAGCCCTTCGGCGCGCTCGATCCGATCACCCGCCGGTCTCTTCAGCGGGAAACTCTTCGCCTGCACGCGAGCACCGGGGCGACGATCGTGTTCGTCACCCACGACGTCGATGAGGCGCTCGCATTGGGCGACCGGATCGTCGTCCTGGAAGCGGGCGGACGGATCGCGCAGGCGGCGTCCCCGGCCGACATCCTCGCGCATCCCGCCAGTGACTTCGTCGCGGAACTGCTCGGCTTGTCCGCAGGGGATCGCACGCTGCATCTCGAGCCCCGAGACGGAGAAGAGATCGTCGCAGACCGCACCGGACGGCCCGTGGGGATCCTCGAACGGTGATGTGGGTCGTCGGAAATCTGGACTACATCGGCGGCCTCCTGATGGCCCACCTCGCCGTGACGCTGCCCGCGCTGGCGCTCAGTATCGTGATCGCCGTTCCGCTGGGGCGTCTGGCCGTCGCCTCGGGACGGGGGCAGGAAGCGGTGGTGACGACGACCGGTCTGCTCTACGCCATCCCGTCGCTCCCGCTTCTGATCACGATCCCGCTCCTCACGGGCCTGCCGCTCCGCTCCACGGCCACGATGATCACCGCTCTCACCATTTACGGGGTGGCGATCCTCGTGCGAAGCGCGACGGATGCGTTTGCCAACGTGCCCCGCAATATCCTGGACGTCGCCGCCGCGTCCGGGATGTCGGCGCGGCAGAGCTTCTTCGGTGTCGAGCTGCCGCTCGCGCTTCCGGTGCTGATCGCGGGCGCACGCGTGGTGGCGATGAGCACCGTCGGACTCGCGACGATCGGCGCGCTCATCGGCATCCCGAGCCTCGGCAGTCTGCTGACGGACGGATTCCAGCGCGGTATCACCGCCGAAGTGACGGCCGGCATCGTCCTCACGCTCGCCGTGGCCCTCATCCTCGACGGCTGCCTGTGGCTCACCGGCCGCCTGACGCAACCGTGGACCACCCCTCACCGGGCGGGGATCACCGCATGAACGTGCTCCTCGCCGCCCTCGGCTGGCTCGCGGATCCCGCGCACTGGACCGGACCCGACGGCATCGTCACGCGCACCGCCCAGCACGTCGGGCTGACGCTCACGGTCACCGCTATCGCCTGCCTCGTCGCGCTCCCGCTCGGAGCCTGGATGGGTCACACCCGCCGCGGCCAGAGCACGATCGCCCTCGTCGCGAACGGTGCCCGCGCGCTCCCGACGCTCGGCCTCGTCACGCTCCTCGCGCTCTGGCTCGGCATCGGCCTGCGCGCTCCCGTGATCGCGCTCGTGGTGCTTGCCCTGCCTTCGGTTCTCGCCGCGACCTACTCCGGCGTGATCTCGGTGCCGCGCGATCTGGTGGATTCCGCCCGCGCGATGGGACACACCTCCCTGCAGACCCTCCGCCGCATCGAGCTGCCGCTCGCCCTGCCCGTCATCGGCGGGGGTATCCAGAGTGCGTTGCTCCAGGTGATCGCCACTGCGACCATCGCTGCCTACGTCGCCGACGTGGGGCTGGGGCGTTACATCTTCGCCGGCCTGAAATCCCGGGATTATCCGCAGATGCTCGCCGGCTCCCTTCTCGTCATCGCCCTTGCCCTCCTCTGCGCCGCCGCGGCCGCAGTCATCTCGCGCACCCGTCGTCGCATCATCCGCCGTGAAAGGACCACCCCATGAATCGCCGCCCCTCGTCCCGAATGACCCTCGCCCTCGCCACCGGTTTCGGACTGCTCGCGCTGGCCGGTTGCGCCTCCGCGGATCCGCTCTCCTCCGGCGACTCCACGTCGTCGGACGAGACGATCGTCGTCGGATCCCAGGATTACTACTCGAACGAGATCATCGCCGAGATCTACGCGCAGGCCCTCGAGAACGCGGGTTACGACGTGCAGCGGGACTTCCGGATCGGTCAGCGCGAGGCCTACTTGCCGGAGATCGAGTCGGGATCGATCGACCTGTTCCCCGAGTACACCGGCCCCGTCCTGCAGGTGTGGGACCCGGAGACGTCCGCGCGTACCGCGGACGACGTCTACGCCGCGCTGAAGGAGTCCGTACCCGACGGGCTCCGCGTTCTGGACCAGTCCGACGCGAAGGACGAGGACAGCTACGTCGTGACTCGCGCCTTCGCCGACGAATACGGCGTCACCAGCATCGCCGACCTCGCCGCAGTACCCGTGCCCCTCACGCTCGGAGGCAACTCCGAGGGCGAGACCCGGCCGATCGGACCGGCAGGGCTCAAGCAGACGTACGGCGTGGACGTGTCCTTCACCCCGATCGAGGACGGCGGCGGCCCGCTGACGGTGAAGGCGTTGCTCGACGACCAGATCCAGCTCGCCGTGATCTACACCGCGAGCCCGTCGATGTCCTCGGCCGACCTCGTGGCCCTGGAGGACCCGGCCGGGCTCATGCTGGCCTCGCACGTGGTCCCCCTCGCCTCGGATCGACTCGACGACCAGGCGGTGGATATCGTGAATGAGATCAGCCGCGAGATGAGCGCGGCGGATCTCGTCGCGCTCAACACCGAGAGCATCGAGACTCAGGGCTCGGCGGCCACCATCGCCACGAAGTGGCTGGGGGAACGGATGCCCGCCGGTCAGTGACCGGCGACATTCAGACCTCGACGAGGGTCACGGAGCGGAGGTGATCCCGCAGCTCCTCGGCCATGTCGAGCACCGAGCGGTCGAGCAGCCATTGGACCTGCAGTCCGTCCATCATCGCGATCGTGGACCGCGCCGCGCTGGCGGGGGTCACGTTTTCCCTGAGCAGCCCCCGCGCGGCGAGGTTCGAGAATGCCTCGACGAGCGTCGCGCGGGTCTGCTCGTAACGTCGGACGAAGTACGCGTGCGCCGGGTGAGTGGGCGCGGTCGCCTCCGCCGACAGCATGCAGTACAGCTCGGTGACACCGGGGACGCACGCGTTGTACTGCGCCAGCTCGATCAGACCGCTCATCGCTCGCACGCCGTCTCCGGGATGCGGGGGCACGAACTGCGCGGCGAGCTGGTCGCGGCGCGCGAGAACCGCCTCGAGCAGTCGCGCCTTGCTCGTGAAGTGGTGCAGGAGTCCGGCTTCACTGATTCCGACCTTGGTCGCGATCTCGCGGAGCGACCCCACGTGGTAGCCGCCCTGCGCGAAGACCTCGAGTGCCGCGTCCAGGATGGCCGCTCGGGTGCTCTCGGACTTCGCGTAGCTTCCCCGCGGCTTCGGTCCTACGCCCGCGTCATCGGGCGCCTTCTGCGTCGTCGCCATCGGCCCTCCCATACGTCGCGCATTCACCCTAGTCGGACCGGCGAGGCGCGGGCCTACCCGAGGATCCAATCGCGGACGCGGTCGAGCGTCTCGAGCGCAGCACCGTCGCCCGGGACGTCCAGATAACCGTGTACCGTCCCCAGCGCGATCGACTCGTCCACCTTGCCCCCCGCCCGCCGGAGGGCCTCCGAGAACGCCTCACCTGACGCGCGGAGCGTGTCGGCTTCTGCGTGGACGATGAGCATCCGCGGGAGATCCGGCAGCACGCCGTCGGCGGGGAAGGCGATTGGATGGGCCAGGGGTTCGCTCTCGCCGACATAGTTCTCGTTCAGGACGCGCACCATGCCCGGCGGGAATCTGAGGTGGTCGGGAAGAGCGGCGGTGAGCGCCGCCAGCTCGCTCGAGATGGACGGGAGTGCGCGGTGCATCAGCGGGTAGACAGCGACCACGGATGCGGGACGCGTCCCCTTCTCGGCGGCTTCACGCAGCGCCGCACTCGTCGCCAGGCAGGCGCCGGCGCTCGCTCCGCCGAGGTGGACCGCCGTCGGCGAGTACCCCCACACCTCACTGTGAACAGCGGCTGTCCACGCCACCTGCACATCGTCCAGGGGGAGGGGGTGGTGCACCCCGTTGAGCGCTTTCCGATAGTCGATCGCCAGAACGGGGATTCCCCGTGATGCCAGTTCGAGACCGACCCAGTTCGACTCCGGCATGTCCAGGTCGCCCCCGATGAACGCTCCGCCGTGCACCCAAACGAGGCTCGGGCCGGAGGGGTGAGGCGGCACATACAGCCGAGCGGCGACCGGCCCGCGGGCGCCCCCGAGGTCGAGGTCGCGCACCCGGACCGCGGCGAGCGCCGGGAATCTGCCCTGCAGGGACGCCGTGTCGACGTCGAGTCGCATCTCCGCTGGCGCCCCGTTCTGCTCGAAGGCGGCGATCAGTCCCGCCGCGACGTCCGCCCCGGCATCCGAATCCTTTTGCGTCACGATCGACGGCGTCTGCACTTCACTCATGCCCGGGCCGCCATTTCGGCGGCGAACTGATCGCCCACCTCCTGCTGCCCATCCCGCAGACGTCGACGTTCGACTCGACGCTGCCGCTGAAGGACCGGGTCGGGCACGGGAGCGGCCATCAACAGTCGTCGGGTGTACGGGTGCTCAGGGTCCCCGGTGACCTGCGCACCAGGCCCCGTCTCGACGATCTCACCGCGATACATCACGGCGACACGATGGCTGATGTGGCGCACGACAGCCAGGTCGTGGGAGATGAACAGGTAGGCAACCCCGGTTCGTTCCTGGATTTCGATGAACAGGTCGAGTACGCGCGCCTGCGTCGACAGGTCGAGGGCCGATACGGGCTCGTCGCACACGATCAGCTTCGGATCCAACGCGAGTGCGCGCGCGATCGCGACGCGCTGGCGCTGGCCGCCGCTGAATTCTCTCGGCAGCCGTGAAACGGCATCGGAGGGAAGCCCGACACGGTCGAGGAGGCCGCGCACCCTTTCATGCGCGGCGCGCCCCGCGACTCCCCGAGCGGTCAGGGGCTCGGCGAGGATCTGACCGATCGTCATCGAGGGGTTCAGCGAGCTGTAAGGGTCCTGGAAGACGACCTGCAACTCCGCGCTGAGCGCCCGTCGCGCACGCTTACCCAGGTGCCCGATCTCCTTCCCTCGATAGCGGATGCTGCCCCCCGACACGGGGGCGAGACCGAGGACGGCTCGACCGAGCGTCGTCTTGCCGGAACCGGATTCGCCGACGAGGCCCATCGTCTCTCCTGCACGGATGTCCAGCGCGACACCGGTGAGCGCCTGGAACGGCTTCTTCCCGAACCCGCGCGCCGGGTACGTGACGTTGAGGTCTTCGACCTCGAGCAATGCGCCCATCAGGAAACCTCTCCCGCAACCATCAGCGGCGCGCGTGGGGCGCCGCCCTCCAGGATCGTGGACAGCAGACGCTTCGTGTAGTCGTGCTGCGGCGCGTGGAAGATCTCTGACACCGATCCCGTTTCCACGATCCGTCCCGACTGCATGACCGATACGCGGTCGCACAGATCGGCGACCACCCCGAAGTTGTGCGTGACGAGCAGCACTCCGAGATGGCGTTCCTCCTGCAGGTCGCGTAACAGGTCGAGCACCTCCGCCTGCACCGTCACATCCAGCGCCGTGGTCGGTTCGTCCGCGATGAGAAGCTCCGGATCGCACGACACCGCGCCGGCGATGAGTACGCGCTGCGCCATGCCCCCGGACACCTGGTGCGGATAGGCGCGGAAGGTACGCGACGGCTGCGGAATCCCGACCCGTTCCAGGAGACTCAGGGCGCGCTCGGTGGCATCCTTCCGCGACAGGCCGAGCATGACGCGCATGGGTTCGACGAGGTGGTCCCCGATCGTGAACGCCCCGTCCAGATTCGACATCGGCTCCTGCGGGATGTAGCCGATGCGTCGTCCGCGGATGCTCCGATACTCCTTCTCGGACGCGTGGGTCACATCGACGCCGCCGAATCGGATCGACCCCGCCGTCACCCGACCACCCGCGGGCAGGAGGCCGAGCACCGAGAAGGCGGTCTGCGTCTTTCCCGAGCCCGACTCTCCGATCAGACCATGCACCTCGCCCGTCCCGATACGTAGCGTGACGCCGCTGACGACCTCCGTGACTCCGCCGTCATCCTGGTCGTAGCCGACATGCAGCTCATGGATGTCGAGAAGCGCGGCCGCATCCTCGGCCGTTCGCGCGTCGGCGCGCGGCGCCGTCGTCCCGGGCGGAGGAACGACCGCTGAGCGGCGTCGACGCCGCGGTGCCGAGCGCTCGAGTTCGTCGCGCGCCGCGTTGGAGACGAGGACGAGCGCCATAGTCGTGACAGCGATGGCCAGCGACGGCCAGAGCATGAGAATCGGCGCGCGATAGATCATGGCGAAGCCGTCGTTGAGCATGGATCCCCAGGTGGGTACCGACAGGTCGCCGAGTCCGAGAAACTCGAGGCCGGACTGGACCGCAATGGCGATACCGAGAACGACCGCGCACTGGATGATGATCGGCGCGCGGACGACGGTGAGGATGTGGCGGGCGATAATACGCGCATCGCTCAGCCCCGAGACCCGCGCGGCGTCCACGTACAACTCATGACGCACGGCCGACACGGACGCGTAGACGAGCCGGAAGAAGGCGGGCGCGAGCAGCACTCCGAAGATCGCCATCGAGAACCAGACCGAGGGCCCGAGCGCGGCGCGCGCGGCGAGCAGCACGATGATCGCCGGTAGCGCCATGACGATCGACGTCAACCACGACGACACGGTGTCGAAGAAGCCGCCGTAGTAGCCGGCAAGCAACCCGCCGACGACGCCGGCCACGAGAGCAACGATGAGCGCGACGAGCGCCGCGCCGATGCTGATCTGCGTAGCGACCAGGAGCCGCGAGAGCACATCCCGACCGGCGGAGTCTGCCCCCAGCCAGTGCCCGGGGGCGGGCGGGGCAAGGATCAGGTCGAGGGAGGCCGCCCCGGGGTCGTGAGGCGCCAAGAAGGATCCGAAGACCGCGACGAACGCGACGATCAGGAGATATGTCGACGCGATGACGGCGAGGGGGTTGCGCAGCAGACGACGGAGAAGATGGACGCGCCCAGGAGCGGGCGCAATCACGGGCGTGGCGACGAACTCGGTCACGAGAGTCTCACCTTCGGGTTGAGGGCGGCCTGCAGCAGGTCGATGAGCAGGTTCACCGCCACGACGATGAGAGCCGTGACGAGGACGAGTCCCATGACCATCGGGATGTCTGCTTTGACGGTCGAGCTGACCGCCAGCTGACCGAGACCCGGGATCGCGAACACCTGCTCGACGATCACCGCTCCGCCGAGGAGCCCGATGAATTGCACCGCGAGCACTGCGAGAGCAGGACCTCCCGCGTTTCGCAGCACATGCCGGAGCACCACTCGGCGCATCCCCAACCCTCGGCTGCGGAGGGTCCGCACAAAGTCGCGTGTGAGCCCGTCCGTGACGGAGCCGCGGACCTGTTGGGTCACCACGGCGATCGTCCCCAGCGCGAGTGCGATGACCGGGAGTGTCACGGAGCTGAGCCATCCGGTCGCGGAGGTGGTGATCGGGATGTACCCCGTCGCCTTGAACCAGCCGAGTTCGATGGCGAACAGCAGGACGAGTCCGAGGGCCAGCAGAAAGCCCGGGACCGCGAACCCGATCACCGAGACCACCTGCACGACGCGATCGACCCATCCGCCGCGCACGGCCGCCAGGACGCCGAGCCCGACCGCGACGACCGCGGCGAGGATGGTGGCACCGAGCACGATGGAGAGAGTGACGGTCAGCCGACTGCTGACTCCTGATGCGACGAGCTCCCCCGTGAACCAGGAGCGCCCGAAGTCGCCTCGGATGGCGTGCGTGAGCCAGTCGCCGAACTGTTGCCACAGGGGGCGGTCCAGCCCGAGCTCCGCCGTCTTGCGGTCGACCAGCTCCTGGGACGCGTTCTGACC
Source organism: Microbacterium sp. (assembly GCA_029239165.1). Classification (GTDB taxonomy): domain Bacteria; phylum Actinomycetota; class Actinomycetes; order Actinomycetales; family Microbacteriaceae; genus Microbacterium. Next base: position 32,926 of record JAQZBG010000001.1, read on the forward strand.
CAGGATTCGACGCGCGATATCTTCGCTGTTCGCATACAGCAACGCGAATGCCAGCGCGGAGACGACGAACAGAAGGACGACGCCGGAGATGAGGCGCCGGAGGATGAATCGGATCACGGTTTCCTCGTTGGGTGGGAGGGAGGGGCCGGCGCTCGACGCGCCGGCCCCCCACCAGGGTGTGCTTTCCGCTACGAGGCGGGCCGGATGTCGTAGATCGCCGGCACGGCGTTCGTGGACATGATGGTGACGTCGGTCTCGCCGTTGACGGCGTAGCCACTCGTGACCCGGTAGAACGGGGCGAACCACGCCTGCTCGACGAGGTACGCGTTGAGCTGAGCGGCCTTCTCGCCTTGGCCGCTCTCGTCGGCGTACTGGATATCGGAGATGAGCTGGTCGCTGGTCTCGTCCCCGTAGCCGAAGGGGTTGAACGAGGCCGCGCGCGAGATCATGAACTGGATCAGCTGCCAGTCCGGATTCTGCTCGAGGGACATGAACACGCTGGGGTACTTCGGTGCGATCAGATCCCCGATGTAATTCTCCGGCGCCGTGTCCGTGTACTGCACGGTGATCCCCACCTCTGCGAGCTGCTGCTGGATGAGAGCGAAGGACGTGGCGCCGAGCACGACCGTGCTGGGCATGGAGATCGTGAGCCCGTCGCCGTGCCCCGCTTCGGCGAGGAGGGCCTTCGCCTTCTCGGGGTCGTAGGGGTAGGCCTCGTCCAGCGCGGGATCGTAGGCCGGAGAGTTCGCGCGGAACACTTGCGTCGTCACGGTCCCGTTCCCCTGCTGGATCGCCTCCAACAGGCCCTCGCGGTCGATCGCGTAGTTGATCGCCTGCCGCACTCGCACGTCGCCGAGAGCCGGGTCCATCTCGCCCCCGCGGTCGAGCAGAAGGAGACCCTGGAAATCGAGCTCATTGGGCTCGATGGTGAAACCCGAAGCCTCGATCTCGGCGTTGTTGTTGTTGTCCGCGAGCCGGGCCGCATCCACCTCACCCGCTTTGATCGCGTTCACGGCGGCAGTGGGATCGGACAAGACGCTCAGTGTGACCTTGTCGTAGTACTGGACGTCAGGATTCCAGTAGTCCTCGTTCTTCGTGTAGACGTAGCTGGTGCCAGTGACCGTCGCCGCCGTGTCCAGCACATACGGGCCCGAGCCCACGGGGTTGGTGTCCACGTCCTCCGCATCGAATGACGCCGGGCTGGCCATGAGGCCCGCCTCACGGGAGAGGTAGCTGAGCAGCGCCGGGTCGGGCGCGGAGAGCGTCAGCACGACAGTGGTGCCGTCCGGCGCCTCGATCGAAGCCACGTTCGCCAGGTCGCTGGCGAATCCTCCGCCGCCATCCCGGAAGCGTTCGAGATTGGCCTTGACCACGTCGGCGGTCAGCTCGGTGCCGTCGGAGAAGGTGACGTCATCGCGGATCGTCAGCGTCAAAACGGTGTTGTCGTCGTTATACGAGAACTCGCTGGCGAGGTAGGGCTCGAGCTCCCCCTCCGCCGTTCCTCGGAGAAGCGTGTCGAACACGGTCTGGTAGTACAGGGCACGGTTTCCCCACTCTGCCTGGCGCGTGTCGAAGGTGGTCAACGAGATGATCTGCCCCAGGACGAGCTCTCGGGATTCGGACTCCGGGGTCTCGCTCGCGGCGCATCCCACCAGGGCGAGTGCGGCAGCTGCGAGCGCTGCTGTGGCGACTTTCCAACGGAACATCATCGGTCCTTTTCGGTCTGGCGGCCCTTCGATGGACCGCTCCCGCGCTGGACTCTAACAACAAAACCAAGTGCTCACTAGGTTTTGCGCGCCTTCGTTTCCAAACTGTGATTTGCTATCTGACCGGGAATTTTCAAGGGTCCGGGCACCCCGATGAGGCCGATGCAGGATCGGCCTCATCCGCGGTGGCGTGGTGTCAGTAGACGACGACGGGCTTCACCGTGACACCCGACGCGGAGTCCGCGAAGCCGACGTTGATGTCTTCGAGCGCGTAGCTCTTCATGAGCTTGTCCATCGGGAAACGGCCCTCCCGCCACAGGGCGATGAGCTTCGGGATGAAGACCTGTGGCACCGAGCTGCCCTGCACGACCGTCTTGAAGGTCCATCCCTTGACCAGTGACAGGCCGATCTCGAAAGCCACCTCGGTGCCAGGCGCCGCCGCCCCCACGAGCACCAGAGTCCCCCGGATACCCAAGGCGTCCGCGGCCTGTCGAAGCAGTTGCGGTCGCGCGGTCGTGTCGATGACGTAGTCCGCCCCTCGGCCATCCGTAAGCCGCATGATCTCTTCGGTCAGGTCGGCGGACGTGGTGTTGATGATGTCCGTCGCCCCGAGTTCGCGCGCGAGCTCGAGCCGCGACTCGTGGATGTCGACGGCGATGACCTTCGCACACCCCGCGACCCGACCGGCCATGATCGCCCCAGACCCCACTGCGCCGGTCCCGAGCACCACGAGCGTGCTGTTGAGGACGGGTTTCAACTCGTTCAGCACCGTGCCCGCTCCCGTCTGGATGCCGCAGCCCAGAGGTGCGACGATCTCGAGCGGAACGTCGCCATCGATCTTCACCACACTCTCTTCGACCACATTCGCCCGGGTGGCGAAGGACGACTGCCCGAAGAAGTGCGACGAGATCATCTCGCCGTCCTTACTCAGTGCGGTGGTGCCGTCATCGCGGCGGCCGCCGAAGTCGGCGGCGAACAGGTTTTCGCAGTACGCCATTTGTCCGGCACGACACCGGCCGCAGTGCCCGCAGTATGCGGCGGCGAGCAGGACGTGATCTCCGGGCTCCACCGTGGTGACCGAGTCGCCTACGGCCTCGACGATGCCCGCGCCCTCGTGTCCGAGGACCGCGGGCAGCGGCGTGGGATAGACCTGGTCGCGAACGATGGCATCGGTATGACAGACGCCGGTCGCCACCATCCGCACGCGTACTTCGCCAGCACGGAGATCGTCCAGCTCGAGTTCTTCGATGACCAGATCGGCGTGCGGTTCCCGAGCCACGGCCGCGGTGACGATGGTGCTCATATCCGGATCCCTTCCCCGACTCAGAACGGGTACGCCTGGTCGGACGGCTCGATGGTGATCCACTTGAGATCGGTGAACTCATTGATGACCGCGCGACCGTCGAACCGGCCGTAGCCGCTCGCCTTCATGCCGCCGTAGGGCGCCTGAGCCTCGTTCTGCACGGTCGCACCGTTCACGTGGACGTGGCCTGCTTGGATGCGCGTCGCCACCTGGTAGGCGCGCGAGCTGTCCTTGCCGAACACCGCCGCAGCGAGACCGAACTCCGTGTCGTTCGCGACCTGGACGGCTTCCTCGACGCCCGAGACCCGGACGACGGTGGTGATGGGGCCGAAGGTCTCCTCGTCGTAGATGGTCATATGCGGACGGACGTTATCGATGATGGTGGCCGACATCGCCGCGCCGTCCGCGTGCCCGCCGGCGACGACCGTCGCCCCTTTCTGCAGGGCGTCATCGATGAGCCCGTTGATGCGGGGGCCGGACTCGGCACGCACCATCGGACCCACGATGCAATTCGCGTCGGTCAAGGGATCGCCCGCGACGAGTTCTGAGGCGCGCGCGGCGAACTTCGAGACGAACTCATCCGCGACCGACTCGTCGACGACGAAACGCTCGGTCGACATGCATATCTGCCCCTGGAACAGGAACGATCCGAAGACCGCTGCGTTGACGGCACCGTCGATGTCGGCATCGTCCAGGACGACGAACGGCGCCTTCCCGCCGAGTTCCAGAAGCACGGGCTTGAGGTGACGCGCGGACTTCTCCGCGATGATGCGCCCCACGGGCGTCGAGCCGGTGAAGTTCACCCGACGAACAGCCGGGTGCGCGATGATCGCCTCGACCACCTGGTCTGCATCCTCCGGGCTGCTGCTGATGAAGTTCAGAACACCGGCGGGCAGTCCTGCTTCGTGTAGCACTTCGGCGATGATCGCGTGCGTACGCGGACTCGTCTCGGAGGCGCGGAACACCACGGTGTTGCCACAGACGATGGGGTAGGCCATGGCTCGGGCGGCGAGGACCCCCGTGCCGTTCCACGGTGCCATGCTGAAGACGACGCCGGCCGCCTGCCGCACCGTCATCGACAGGGTGCCGGGCTTGTCCGTCGGGATCGTCTCCCCCTGGATCTGGGTGGCCAGGCCCGCCGCCTCGCGGAACAATTGCGCTGTGAGGAACACGTTGAAGCCGGCCCACAGCTGGGCAGCACCCACTTCGGACATCATCGTCTCGATGAATTCCGGGGCTCTGCTCTCGATGAGATCGGCCGCCTTGAGCATGACCGCGCGACGCTCGCTCGGTCCGCTCACGGACCAGGCACCGAATGCCTTCGATGCCGATTCGACGGCGTCGAGGGCGTCCTCGACGCCCGCGGCGGCTCCTTCGGATACGAGATCGCCGCTCAGCGGATTGCGCCGCTCGAACGTGCGTCCCTCACGTGCCCCGCGGGGCTCGTTGTCGATGATGAGTTGAGTCTGCATCGGAGGATCTCCTGTGTCGTCGTTGACGGGAAATGCCGTGTCGCACCACCGCGGCGGTGTAACGGTAACACGAAGTGATGCAGAAGTGTGTTACATGTTTTTCGCCGTGAGGGTCGACACTCGGATGTCCTCGCCGACCACCGACGACACGTACCGGTTGGAAGCAGGGGCGAGGGCCTCGTGAATCTCGAGGAACAACGCATGCGCCTCGGCTCCGCGCCATCCCTGCGGGCGGAGGGCCCTCGGTAGCCACGGATCCCGGAAAGGGAAATGTCGATAGGTGGAGATCAGCTCGGTGCGCGCGGCGAACGCCTCCGGTCCATCCAGAGACGCCATCCGCCGCGCCAACCCTTCATGCTCGGAGATGAAGCGGGTGTAGTCGGTGTTGAGCGCGTCGAGGTCCCAGCATCGCCGGGTGAGATCCCGGTCCAGCGCCTGATCGTCCGTGCGCATCACGAGTACATCGACGGTCACCGCCGGGAACTCGCTCGCCAACGTCCGCGCTTCCTCACGAGACGCGCGGGGAGAGATCCAGGTTGACGCCGAGAGTGCACCGAAACCCGCCCAGGCGACACGCTTCTTCAGTCTGTCGCGTGTGGCGCGGTCCCCCTCGGGCATCTGGAAGACGACTTCGGTCCACCATCCATCCCAGTCCTCCGGGTACGACGCGAACAGGCGCGTCCGTCCGTCGTCGAGCACTTCCCGGATCTCGTCTCCGAGGCGGTACATCGTCTCGCGGCCGGCCCGCCTCCTCGTGAACCATCCTTCCGCGCTCAGCCGCGAAAGAGTGACGCGCACGGTAGGCGGCTCGACGCCGAGCGCACCGAGCAGGACGGTCAGGTCACCCGCACGGACCTCCGATCCGGCGTACCGAAGGTAGTCGCCGAAGATGTCGAGGATCACTGCGCGAGGTTTCATCGACGCTCCTTCCCTGTCGCGTCTGCCGAACGACCAATTCTAGAGACGACGATCACGTCGATGAACCGGTGACCACTGCCGCCACGCGCTCTCGCAGTGCCCTTTTGTCGATCTTGCCGACCTTCGTCAACGGCAGGTCGTCCAACACATCGAGCCGTTCTGGCAGTTTGAACGACGCCAGCCCCGCCTCGACCATGAACGTCCGTACGCGCTCGAGTTCGAGGGTACGGCCCGGCATCAACGAGACACACAGGCAGAGGCGTTCGCCGAGGATCGGATCGGGCATCGCCACGGCCGCGACGAGGTCCACCTCCGGCAGCCGGTAGACCACGTTCTCGACCTCTTCGGCCGAGATCTTCTCGCCACCGCGATTGATGATGTCCTTGTCGCGACCGAGGACGACCAGATTGCCGTCCGGCCTGCGGACGACGACGTCGCCGGAGCCGTACCATCCGTCAACGAACGCTCGGGAGTTGTGCTCCTCGGCTCGGAAGTACCCACGAGGGGTGTATGGACCGCGGGTCAGGATGAGGCCAGGATCACCGTCGTTCACGTCCGCACCGTCGGCGCCGACGACCCGGACTTCGTCGGCGTCGCACACCGGGCGCCCCTGCGTCGCGTGAATCACCTCGTCCGGGTCATCGAGTCGCGTCATGTTGATCAGTCCCTCGGCCATACCGAACACCTGTTGAAGGCGGGCGCCCAACTCGGGCTGCACCCGTGCCGCCAGCTCGTCCGGGAGCCGGGAACCGCCGACCTGCAGCACCCGCAGGGAGGCGAGCTGGTCGCCGCCCCTGTCGCGCCGATACTCGAGCCACCGCTGCACGACGGCCGGGACCGCCGCGGCGAGCGTGACACGCTCGCGCTCGATCGTCGTGAAGGCCCGCACCGGTTCCGGACTGGGCAGCATGACGGAGGTGCCCCCGGCGAAGAGAGTCCCCAGCACACCCGGGCACGCAAGCGGAAAATTGTGGCTGGCGGGCAGCGTGCCGAGATACACGGTGCGCTCATCGACCTCTGAAATCGCCGACGTCTCTCGGATGTTGCACGCATAGTCGTTGTGCGTGCGGGCGATCAACTTCGGCATCCCGGTGGTTCCGCCGGACAGGAGGAAGCAAGCGACGGCGTCCGGATGCGGAGCCCGCCCGTCCATGCGCGATCGCGTAGCGGCGGCGTCGTCGTCGGCTACCGCAAGGAGCGGCTCCAGCGGCAGCGCGTCACCCCGCGCCTCGCCCGAGACGAAGGTCCACCGGACGAACGGCGAGGACGCCGCGACGTGCTCGGCGAGGGCCTGGTGGTCGTAATCCTTGACACGGTCCGGCACGACCAGCGCCACGGCCTCGGCGTGGAGTGCCATGTGGGTCAGCTCGTGTGAGCGATGGGCGGGAAGCGCCATCACCGGGACGATTCCCGCGCGGAAGCACGCCAGCGTGAACACGACGAACTGCCAGTCGTTCGGGAGCTGGACGATCACCCGGTCACCCGGTCTCAAGCCGATGTCGAGCAGCCGCTCGGCCGCCGCGTCCATCCGGAACACGAGCTCCGCGTAGGTCAGGCGGCCCTCGCCGCTGACCAGCGCGACCTTGTCCGGCCACCGATCAGCCGCCGTCAGCACGTATTCTCCGAGCGGCCGATCCGCCCAGTACCCGCGCCGACGGTACTCGGCGGCGAGATCGTCCGGCCAGGGAACGAGCCCGTCGTGGATGGGGCGGGGAATCGCTGCGTTCGTGTCCATCCGGTCACTTCCTGTCAACGGGCAGCACTACCGCGTCGAGCGCCATCATGCCCGAGTCGGTGAGCCGCAGGGGGTTGATCTCGATCTCTGCGACGAGGCCGCGGACGACGAGGTCGCCGAGCCGTGCGACGAGCCGCCCGAGAGCGATCTCGTCGGCGACGGGTCCGCCTCGGAACCCCCGGAGAAGCGACGCCGTGGCGAGGTCGTCGATCATGGATGATCCGACGCGTTCGCCGAGCGGTGCGGTACGGATGGCGACATCGGCGACGACCTCTGCCGCGAGTCCGCCCACGCCCAGCATGACGACCGGGCCGAACGCGACGTCGTGTCGAGCGCCAACGATGAGATCGAGACCGGACGGAGCCATCGCCTCGACGAGGAACTCGCGGGCGCCCGCCCGCTCGAGATGGTCGAGCGCGCGCTCCAGCATCCGTTCCGAGTCGACCCCAAGGACGACGCCGCCGAGTTCCGTCTTGTGGAGCACGTTCGCGTCCACGAGCTTGACGGCCACAGCACCGGGCAGATCGTGGAAGGCGCGGCGCGCCTCGTCACGGTCGACGCATCGCCGGCGGGGAGGGGTGGCGATGCCGAGAGCGTCGAGAAGGTCCTTCGCACGGACCTCGTCCCACCCGGATCCGGCGGACAGGTCGGGGAGGGGATCGACATGCGGCGTCGCCCCGGGGTCGGTCTTCAGGCGCGCCGAGCGGGCGTCCTCCGCGATCGCCGCCAGCCCCTGTGCCAGACGGGTCGGCCCCCGGAGGATCCCGAGACCGGCGGCCTTCGCCGATGCGCGAGCCGAGCTGACGGCTTCCGCGGGGCCGTCCACACCGAGCAGGATCGGGAGTCGCCCGAGCACGCCCGATGCCTTCACAGCGGCGCCGAGGTCGACGACCGGCTCCGTGATGGCATAGATGCCGAGCACATCGATCGCCGGATCCGTCGCCACCGCTGCGACCACTCCGCCGAACTCGGGTGACGGACGCCCCGTGTCCACAGGATTCTTCTGGAACGTCAGGGGCGGGAGGAACTCGGACAGCGCGTTCTGGGTTTTCGTCGCCAACCGCGGGAGGGAGTCTCCGCCGTCCGTGAGACGGTCCGCGATGATCAGGCCAGGACCGGCCTGCCCCGTGATGAGTCCGATACCCGGCGCCGCGGCCGCGTCGCCCCGTCCGGCGGCGAGCGCCAGCGCCGCTGCCACCGCGTGCTCTTCGTCGTCGGCAATGACGGCACCCGCCTGGCGCAGCGCCGCGCGCGCGACACGCCAGGAGGTTGTCAGCGCACCGGTGTGCGATGACGCGAACTCGGATACATCGGAGCGGCCGATGACGAGGGCGACGACCGGCTTCACCGCCGACAGATCTCGCACGGCGTCGAGGAGCGCGACACCGTCGGGCACGGTCTCCACGTGGAGGATCACCGCGGTCGTGGCCGCATGCCCGACGAGGTACTGCAGCACGTCCGGTGTCGCGACGTCTTGACCGGCGCCGACGCCGACACCGAAACTGACGCCGTCGCCGTGCTCCTGCAGAAGGAACGAGAGAACATGGTTCACTCCTCCACTGGCAGCCACCACGGCCACTGCCCCGGGCCCAAAGTCACGCACGCCCGGGACGAAACTGGCGAACAGGGAAGAGGAAGGGACGAAGAACCCGGAGGTGTTCCGGCCCAGCACCCGGATGCCCGTCTCCTGCACCGCTGCGTCGATGGCCCGCGCGTAGTCGAGCCCGATTCCGCCGGCCTCGGCGAACCCCCCGGCGCACACCAGCGCGGCGCGGATCCCGACGTCCGCGCTCTCGCGCAGCGCATCGGCCGTGAACGCGGCCGGTACGCACATCACCGCGAGGTCGAGGTCGGCGCCGTCGGCCGCCTCGGCGATGCTCGCGAACATCCCCGGCGCCGGGCGCGAATTGATCAAGCGCAGGTCACCGGAATAGGTCGAGAGCGAGTCGGCCATCGCGTGGCCGAGCTTGCCGGGGTTGGTGGATGCGCCCACCACCGCGACGCCCCGCGGCTCGAACAGAGCCGTGAGGTCAGCGTCCCGCATGCTGCCGCTCCGTTCGGGCGACCGCGTCCGCCCGGCCGGACAGGATCAGGGTCGCGGCCGCGGAATCGTCGATGTCGTCCTCCACGATCACGGAGACATGACGGCCTCCGAGCCGGGCCCGTTCCGCGACGACGCTGCGCGAGACCGCGGTGCCGCCTTCCACGAGGACGACGCCGACGCCCTCGGGCAGCACGACATCGGCCGCAGCGTGATCGTCCTCCGGCGCCTGGACCGTCGCCATCGCGGACGCACCCTGGGTCGCCAGCTCGTTGCCGGCTCCGTCAACGAGCTTTGCGCCGTCCTCGTCGTGACGCAGTGACAGCGCACGACCCTCGAACCGGACGACGTCGCCGATCTGAAGCGGCGTCTCCAGTGGTGATGCGCCTTCCCGTTCGCGCCAGGCGGTGTCCACGAGATCGGCCAGCCCCGCGTCGCGGCGACGAATGCGTTCGATGTCGATGCTGCGGGAGAAGAAGTGGAAGGCGAAGTCCAACGGCTCCAGGTGCTCGTAGTAGAACGCGAAGTGCTCCCACCAGCTGAGGCTCGGTCCGGCGGCGTTCTGGACCCGGGCGACCTCGGGCTGTCGCTGGAGTTCGTAGCGGGCGAACGCACCGCTGATGTCGTCGGGCGCGGCGGCGAGTTCGCGCGCCAGGACGATCGCGTCCTCCATCGCCATCTTGGTCCCCGAGCCGACGGAGAAATGCGCCGTGTGCACGGCGTCGCCGAGGAGCGCCACGTTGCCCTCGTGCCACGACGCGGTCCGCCGCGTGCGGAAGTTCCCCCAGCGCGAGTTGTTGGCGACCAGCTCCGCACCGTCGATGTCGTCGGCGAAGAGGTCGCGGAGGTACGACTGGGAGATCTCATCGGACTGGCCGGGTGGGGTCGACAGGTCGAAGCCGTCCAGACCGGCTCGCCGCCACGTGTCTTCGTCAGTCTCGACGATGAACGTGCTGAGACCCTCTGCGATGGGATAGGCGTGCGCCGCGAAGTTGCCGTGGGGGCCACGGCGATGAAGGAAGGTGAGCCGTTCGAAGATGTGGGTCGTTCCGAACCAGATGAACTTCGCGACGGCTGTTTCGACCGTGGACCCCAGGGCAGGTTCGAGCGCTTCGCGGATGCGGGAGTTGGTTCCATCGGCGCCGACCACTACGTCGAAATCGGACAGCTCGTCGAGGCTGCGGACGTCCGCACCGAACCTCAGGTCGACCCCGACCGACCGGGCGGAGTTCTGCAGATCCCGCAACAGGACCTTCCGATGGACCGCCGCCATCCCGTTCCCGGCGAACTCGAACGTCTCACCCCTGAGCGAGACGGCGATGGACGACCAGTGCACACCTGCCGTCTGCAGTGCCGTGCGCAGGGCGGGATCCGCCTCATCGATGCGATCCAACGTGCGGTCGGAGAAGACGACGCCGAAGCCGAACGCGTCGTCGGGCTGATTACGCTCCAGAAGCACCACCTCGAAGTCGGGGCGTGCTCGCTTCAACAATGTCGCGAAGAACAGCCCGCCGGGCCCTCCACCGACGCATGCCACACGAATCGTCATCGATCTCTCTCCCGCCATTGGGTTGCCGCACCAGTATGCAACACATTTACGCAGTGTGGTAGATATCTGTTACGTCTGTCATCCCCCGGGCACCGCGGGAAGTTCTGTGACGACACCGAGACCCGTGTAACGGGGCCCGGCCAGACGCCCGAGCGGCCGAAGCAGCTCGGTGTCTATGCGCCCGTCCGCGAGGACGCCGTCACGGATGTGCCACGCCACGACCTCCCCCACGACGAACTCCCCGCCGTCGGGCCGGAAGGCGATCGTGCGGTCGTATACGCACTCCATGCTGATCGGCGCCTCGGCCAGGCGCGGCACGGCGACGAGTGTCGATTCCGCCAGCGTCAGCCCCAGCGCCTCCGCTTCACTCACATCCGGCGGCATCCGTTCGGAGCTCGCATGGAGCACTCCGAGCATCGACTCGTCCGCGATGTTCACCACGAACTGACCATCCCGCTCGATGTTGGTGATCGTGTCCTTGCGCGTATCGGGGCGGCGGTTGACGGTGAAGCCGAGCAACGCCGGGTACTGGCTCACCCAGGCGAATGAACTGAACGGGGCCAGGTTGATCGGTCGCGGCGCGACCCCGCTGGTCACCCATGCGATCGGCCTCGGGACGACCGAGCCCACCAGCAGCCGGTAGGTGCCGGCAGCATCCAGACGCGAGGCGTCGATGTACATGTGCGTTCCTTTCACGAGAGCCCCCGGGGGCACAGTCACGGCCATCCTGGCGCGGGCGGGGGACGGTCGCCCTCCGGCGTCGAGACGTTCTTGTCTCCCCGGCCAGTGCCCCAGGTCACGAGGTCGGCCGCCGTGCCGCGCACGATCAGCGGGTCACCCCTGTCGCCCTCGATCTGAACCCGATGGCGCTGCGCCCGGTCCACCGGCTCGAGAATCACGTCCCGGTCTCCCACCCGGATCTTCCAGCGCCAGACGCGAACCAGATCCTCCAGGAGCGCGTCCACCAGCTCAGGCGGGAAGTCGGTCACGCGGCCGCCGTTGTCGAGATCGACGGCGTGGATCCACACTTCGCGCGTCCGCATCCACACCGTCTCCGTCGCAGGCACGAGTCGCCCGCCGGCCGTGCGCACCTCGCTCCGCCACGATGCCTCAGGGAGATCACGCCACTCGACGTTCAGATGCACGGCCGCGTGCGCGCAGAGGTTGCGCAGCGCTTCGGTGGGGAGCGTCGCGCCGAAGTCGATCTCTTCAGCGCGCTGTTCGGGCGAGTCGTACATGCGCCGCTCCACCCCCGTGCGTGCCCATTCGACCAGGCGGGCGAGCGCGCGCGCGTGGAAACCGACGTGCGCGATGAGCTGTCGCCTCGTCCAGCCCGGAACCCGACTCGGCCCGTCGAACTCATCGTCGTGCAACTCGTTGAGCTTACGAGCCCAGTACGCCTGGCCTCGACGCATCATCAGCAGGGCAGCGACGAGCTCGGGGTCGCGGACGTTGTCCGTGCGCGCCGGCATGTCAGGCCTCCGCGACGATCGGGGTGCGCAACCGGCCGATGCCGGCGATCGAGGTCGTCATGACCGAGCCCGGGCGCAGGTACCGCGGCGGCTTGCGGGCGTGCCCGACCCCTTCCGGCGTCCCGGACGCGATCACGTCACCGGGCTGCAAGGTGAGGATCTCGGACACGTACGACACGATCGCCGCGGGCGAGAAGACCAGGTCATCGACCGACCCGGCCTGTACCGTCTCGCCGTCCACCTCGCAGTCGATGGACGCCGCCGGATCGAACTCGTCCGCCGTGACCATCACCGGCCCGAACGGCGCTGTCGCCTCGAAGGTCTTGCCCTGGAACCACTCCGGCGTGCGGTACTGGAAGTCCCGCATCGTCACGTCGTTGATGATCGAGTAACCCGCGATCGCCTCGGCTGCTTCCCGCTTGTCGACGCGACGCGCGGGGGCGCCGACGATCACGGCGAGCTCGGCCTCCCAATCCACCGCGTCAGCGGCTACCCGGGGCAGCACGAGCGTATCGTATGGTCCGATCAGCGCTTCCGGGTACTTCGCGAAGAGGGTGGGATGCTCGGGGAGCGGTCGGCCCATCTCGAGGATGTGATTGCGGTAGTTGAGCCCGACGCAGATGATCTTTCCCGGACGCCGGATCACCGGCGCCCAATCCGCGTCCTGGATCCCATCGAGCGAGGTACGCCGGCCGTCGGCTGCGGCAGCTCGTTCGCGCCACGCCGGGTCGTCCAGCAGCGCCCCGACATCGCGTGCACCGTCGATGTCGATCGCGGCGCCGCCCACGATCCGGACGGCGACGGTTCCTCCCGCGCGCCGCAGCGTGGCGAGGCGCATCTACTCGGCATCCCGGGACGGCACATACGTGCGACTGAATCCCAGGCGGTCGATGACCGGGCCGTCGTTGAAGCGGAAGAGATCGAACTCGCCGTCCGCTCGGAGCGACCAGGGGACCCAGCTGGGCACGACGAACAGGTCACCCTTCTCCACGCGGTGCTCGACACCCCCGAGGGTCACCCACCCCGCGCCTTCGAATACCTGCCACACCGACGAGCCCACCTCGTGCCGCGCCGGCGTGACCGCCCCCGCGCGCAAGCGATGGAACTCGCACCGGATGGTCGGCATGACGTCGCCGCCGGTCGTCGGATTGACGTAGCGGATGGCGGCATGGCCCGGTTCGACCGTGGCGGGATACCCTTCGTCCTCCAACGCGAGCTGCTCGCGCAGTGCGGCGTCGGTGTGCTCCCACCGGTACGCGGCCAGCGGTGAACTCACCTTGTCCTCGAGTCCCGACAACGGACGTAGACCCGGGTGGGCCCACAAGCGCTCGGCGCGGGAGGTGTCGGGAGACGCTTCATCGGTCACACGCTCCGAGCCGAACTCGAAGAACCCCACGTCCGTGTAGCTGGACAGGGGGATGTCCAGCCCGTCGATCCATGCCATCGGATTCGCCGTGTCGTTGTGGTGGCCGTGGAAATTCCACCCGGGTGTCAACAGCAGGTCCCCCCGTCGCATCGCGACCGGATCGCCGTTGACGACCGTCCATACCCCCTCGCCCTCGACGACGAAGCGGAAGGCGTTCTGGCTGTGCCGATGCTCGGGCGCTGTCTCGTGTCCGCCGAGGTACTGGATGGCGCACCACAGCGTGGGCGTGGCATATGCGGTTCCCGGCAGGCCGGGATTTACCAGCCCGATCGCCCGACGTTCACCGCCGCGACCGACGGGCACGAGTTCGCCCGACCGAGCGGCGATGTCGTACAGGGTGGACCATCGCCACACGTGCGGAACCGCGGCGGGCGCCGGCGTCATCGGCATCAGATCGTCACGTTGGGTCCACAACGGCGCCATGTTGTGAGCGTCGAAATCCCGGTACAGCTGCATCAGCTCCGGGCTGTCCGCGGTTCCGTCCATCTGCTCCATCGCAGCAACCTTCCTTCGGCCTCTCCTCTCGACGCTATGTGACATTGAGGCGCAGGTCAACGTAATTCTGTTACATATTTCGTGTTACCGTCTGGGCCGGCGTCGTGGCACGCCCCGCAGAGACGTGGATGCCTCTGCAGAAAGGCAGAGATGAGCGACCTCCTTCCCTCGACGACCGGAATCGTCGGACGCGTTTTGAGACGGGGGACGGAGGCGTACGAGAGTCTCCGGCGAGCGGCCGTGTGGCACGCCGGTGTGCCGCACCGGTTTCCCGAGATCATCGTGCTGGCCGTCACCGAGCAGGATGTCGTCGGCGCCGTGCGGCTGGCGAGGGCGGAGGGACTCCAGGTCGCGATCCGCTCGGGCGGGCACAGTTGGTCGGGGTCGCATCTCCGCGACGGGTCGCTGCTCATCGACATGTCGAACCTCCGCGACATCGTGATCGACCGAGCGAGCATGACGGTGACCGTTCAGCCCGGCCTGCGAGGGTCGGAACTCCTCGGGATGCTCCGGAAGCAGGGGCTCTTCTTCCCGGTCGGACACAACTACGCGGTGGGGATCGGCGGATACCTCCTGCAGGGCGGTTTCGGCTGGGCGGGACGCGAGTTCGGTCCCGCATGCATGTCGGTCGTCGCCATCGACGCTGTCACCGCGGATGGGGAACGCGTGCATGCCAGCGACGACGAGAACGCCGACCTCTTGTGGGCCGCCCGCGGCGCCGGTCCCGGATTCTTCGCCGCCGTCACGAGATTTACGCTTCGCGTCTACCCGCACCGCGCAGTCACCCTGAGTAGCACGTACATCTTTCCCGCATCCTGCGCCGCCGACGTGTTCCGTTTCGTCAACGAGCGCGGGCGGACGACGCCGCTCGAACTCGGGGTCGTCGTGCAGCGGCACGAGATCGCCGGTGGCGAACCGGTGGTGATCCTCCACGGGCTCGCGTTCACGGAGACCGAGGAATCAGCGCGGGCACAGCTGTCGTTGCTCGAAGAGTGCCCGGCCCTCGGACATGCCATCCTGTCGCGAGCGTGCGAGCCCACGGTGCACGGCGCCGTCGAACTCGACGAGAGCACGGCGGTGCCGAATGAGAGTCGGCGATGGATCGCCGACAACATCGTGAGCGACGCGGGCGCCGATGATCTGCTCCCGAACCTGCACACCCTGATCGAGACGCTTCCGCCCGCGCCGACATACCTGTTGATGTTCAACTGGGACGGATATCCCGGTTCGCCCGTGCGGCCACCCATGGCGTTCTCGCTCGAGGGCGCGTTCTGCTACGCGCTGTACACCGCGTGGGACGAGGCCTCGGATGACGACAGGTACCGCGGATGGACAACCGGCATCATGCGCAACTGGGAGCCCTACGCCTCGTATACGATGCTCGCCGATGAGAATCTCCTCAACCGCCCGACGGCGTTCATGACGGCGGAGAGCCTGGAGCGACTCGATCGACTGCGGTCCGCCTGGGATGTCGAAGGGCGGTTCGTGTCGTGGCTCGGACGCCCGGACGGAGAGCGAGAACGCGCCTCGGAGCGAGCTCAGGGGTAGCTGAAGAAGCCCTGCCCGGACTTCCGGCCGAGTTCGCCCGCCGCGACCTTGTCGCGCAGAATCTGCGGCGGGGCGAATCGATCGCCCAACGTCTCGTGCAGGAACTCGCAGATGTTCAACCGCACATCGAGACCGACGAGGTCGGAGGTGCGAAGCGGCCCGGTAGCGTGCCGGTAGCCCAGCACCATGGCCGTGTCGATGTCCGTGGGGCTCGCGACTCCCTCTTCGACCATCCGCATCGCCTCGAGCGCGATCGCGTTCCCGAGCCGCGAGCTCGCGAACCCCGGTGCGTCGTTGACCACGATGGCGGTCTTGCCCAACGCCTCGACCCATCCGGCGGCGGCGGTGTGGATGTCGTCCGATGCGAGAGCCGTGAGGACGATTTCGACGAGTGCCGATGGAGGCACGGGGTTGAAGAAGTGCAGACCGCAGAACCGTTCCGGCCGCTGCAGGCGCTCGGCCAGTTGCGTGACGGGGAGCGACGACGTGTTGGTGGCGATCCACGCACTGTCGGCGAGGACTCGCTCGGCCCGGATCAGCGCTTCGATCTTCATGTCGAGGATCTCGGGCACAGCCTCGATCACGAGACCGGAGGCGGCTAGGTGCTCGTAGTCGGTCGAGACGGCGAGTCGTGCGGCGACTCCGGAGAGATCGTCGGAGCCGTCCCGGGCGGCCGCCTTGGCGATGCCGTCCCCGAGTCGCTCACGAGCGGACTCCGCAGCGGCGTGGTCCCGTTCGACCACCGTCACCTCGGATCCCGCACGGGCAAACACCAGGGCGATACCCGCCCCCATCCGCCCTCCGCCGATCACGCCGACGCGCTCGGGTGCACCACTCATCTCGTCTCCTTCGATCGATGACTCCCCCACTGTCACACCCGGACCTATGCCTGTCCAATACCTGATCATCCCGCTATTCATGCGCAGGAGGGATGAAATCCTCGTGGCATAGGTATTGGACGGGAGAAGTCCCGACGAGTCAGGCTGGTGTCAGATACCCGCGACGAAGCAGGAGCATGTGATGAGCGCATACCGGACGATCAACCCAGCCACGGGCGAGATGCTCGAAGAACACCCGGTCGTCGACGACGCGGCCGTGGAGGACATCCTGGCCCGGTCCGCCGAGGCGTTCTCGACGTTCCGCCGCCTGCCCCTCGAGGAGCGCACATCCGTTCTGCGTCGTGCCGCCGCGCTGCACCGCGAGCGCATCGACGAACTCGCCGAGATCCTGACCGTCGAGATGGGCAAGCCGATCACGCAGGCCCGCGGAGAGGTGACCCTCGTCGCATCGATCTACGAGTACTACGCGGACAACGCCGCGCGTTTTCTCGCCGAGGAGAATCTCGACATCGTGGGCGGAGGCGAGGCGCGCGTCCGCACCGAGCCGATCGGCCCGCTGCTCGGCGTCATGCCCTGGAACTACCCGTACTACCAGGTGGCACGTTTCGCCGCCCCGAACCTCGCGTTGGGTAACACGATCATCCTGAAGCACGCGCGTAACTGCCCCCGCTCGGCGCTCGCCATCGAGACGTTGTTGAGGGATGCGGGCCTCCCCCGCGCTGCCTATATCAACGCCTTCGTCGACAGCCGCCAGGTCGCGACGATCGTGTCGGATGACCGCGTCCGGGGCGTCTCACTCACCGGATCCGAGAAGGCGGGCGCGGCGGTCGGCGAGATCGCCGGACGGCATATGAAGAAGTACGTGCTCGAGCTCGGCGGGTCGGACCCGTTCATCGTGCTCGATGACGCCGACATCGACGCTGCCGTCGCGGCGGCGGTCACGGGTCGGTATGCCAACGGCGGCCAGGCCTGCACCGCGTCGAAGCGGTTCATCGTTGTGGAACCCGTCTACGAGGAGTTCACACGCAAGTTCATCGCTGCGGTCTCGGCGATCGCGGCCGGCGACCCGATGGATCCGACGACGTTCCTCGGACCGCTGTCGTCCGCAGCTGCCGGCGACGAACTCGACGAGATCGTCCGTGATGCAGTGGACAGGGGCGCGACCTTGCACTCCGCACCGGGCGCCCGGCGATCCGGCGCCTTCTACCCGCCGAGCGTGCTGACAGAGGTCACCTCCGACATGCGGGCGTTCGAAGAGGAGTTGTTCGGCCCGACCGCCGTCGTCTACCGCGTGCCGTCGCCGCAGGCCGCGGTGCAGCTCGCCAACGCGTCGCCCTACGGACTCTCCAGCAGCGTTTTCACGCGGAATGCCGAGCAGGCCGCCACGATCGCCCGGCAGCTCGAGGCGGGAATGGTGTGGATCAACAGCACCAGCAAGAGCGCCCCGGACCTGCCGTTCGGCGGCGTGAAGCGATCCGGCGTCGGACGCGAGCTCGGACGCTTCGGAATCGACGAGTTCGCGAACAAGAAGCTCGTCCGGATCCTCGAGCCGCTGGGCTGAACCGATCGGAGACCAAGGCCCCCGGCGCCCACCGGAGGCCTTGGTCGTGCGGGGGCGTCACCACCCTGCTCGACACCCGCCCTGAGACGGCTCGGCACGGAGGCACGGCACGGCGCGAAAAAGCCCCAGGGCTCTCGCGGGATGATGCGAGGCGCCCTGGGGCTTCGAGGACCGGCGTCAGACTGCGGCCGGCTGTTTCACGGGGGTGAGGGCGAATCCCTTCAGGTCGTTCGCCACGACGTCGGCAAGCACCTCGGAGTATGCCTTGATGCCTGCCATGTAGAAGAGCACGGAGCTCTTCTTGCCCGGGATGTTGGCTCCGAAGATCCAGGAGTCGGTCTTCGGGAACACCGTGCCGTCCGCGATGTCCTTGCAGATGACCGACCACCCGTCCTCCACGTCCTGCGTGGTCTCGATCGTCGCGTGCTCCCGTTCGCCGGTCTCGATGAGTTTCGTGATGAACTCCACCTGAACCTCGATCGAGGGCACGAGGTTGGTGAACGGTCCGTTCGGGCCCAGCACCATGAAGAGGTTCGGGAAGCCGGTCGTCGCTACCCCGAGATAGCTCGTCGGTGCGTCCTTCCAGTGCGCGTCCGCCGTGACCCCGCCTCGACCGACCATGTTGATCCGGCGGTAGTTCCCATCGACCGCGTCGAATCCGGTCGCGAACACGAGGACATCGAGTTCGTGCACAACCCCGTCCTCCGTCCTGACGCCCTCTGGGACGATCTCCACGATGGGGTTCTCCAGAAGCGAGACGAGCTCGACGTTGTCCTGGTTGTACACCTCGTAGTAGTTGTGGTTGCACAACGGCCGCTTAGCGTATGCCTGCGTCGGCGTGAGTCGGCGAGCCGTCTCCGGGTCCTTCACGACGTCGGCGATCTTTCGACGGATGAAGTCCGCGGCCGCCTCATTCGACTCGAGGTCGACGGCCAGATCGTTGAACGTGCCGAACATGAAGTAGAAACCGTTGCCGCGGTCCCACGCCTCCTGGAAGACACGCTCGCGCTCCGCGTCACTCACCGACGAGGCGGCGATGGTGGATTCCTCGAATCCGAAGGCGACTTGCGACCCGCGGACCTGCTTCCAGATCTCGTCGTAGCGGCGCTTGTACCCCTCCACCTCGCCGGGCTCCACGGGACCGTTCCCCGACGGGACGCAGTACTGCGGATTGCGCTGGAAGACGGTGAGATGATCGGCCATCTTCGACGAGGCGACGATGAACTGCGTGCCGGTGGATCCGGTCCCGATCACACCGACCCGCTTGCCTTCGAGCGCGAGGTCGTCAGGCCATTCGGCGGTGTGCACGAGTCGGCCCTGGAACGAGTCGATACCGGCGATGTCGGGCATGTTGACCGCCGCCAGCAGGCCGAGCGCGGTGACGACGTAACGCGCCGTGACCGACTCGCCCCCCGCCGTCGTGACGGTCCAGATGTCGTTCTTCTCGTCGAAGACGATGTCGGTGACTTCGGTGTCGAGCTGGATGTCCTTCATCAGGTCGTGGCGCCGCACGACCTCCTCGATATACGCGAGAATGTCGGGCTGGTCGATGTACTTCCGACTCCAACTCCACTCCTGAAGAAGCTCCTTGTCGAAGGAGTATCGGTAGAACGGGCTCTCGGTATCGGACATCGCTCCGGGATATTTGTTCCAGAACCAGGTTCCGCCGACTCCGGCGCCCTTCTCGAAGAGCCGCACGGTGAGCCCGAGCTGCTCGCGCAGCGTATACAGCTGATAGATGCCGGCGAATCCGGCTCCGACGACGACGGCGTCATAGTCGGTCGCGTGGTGCAGATCATTCATGGGCGACTCCTTCGTCTACTTCAACCCCAAGGTGAATCCACTGTCACACGGGCGTTCCATTCGATCCAATACCAAATAGAGGACAGTTCATTGCCTGAGATGAATTAATCACTCCGGGGCGGGCAGGACCAGCTCGGACAGGCGCAGCACGGCCTCGAGGGCGCGATCGTCGCTGTCCGAGCGCCAGGCCATCCGCAGCTCGATCGGCGCGGCGTCCTCACGCAATCGGAGAAAACGGAGGTGAGGGTCCGCGATGCTCGGGACCACGGACGAGAGCGTGAGCGAACACCCCACCTCCGCGGACACGAGCGACATGAGCGTCCACGTGTCAGAAGCGTCCTGCACGATATCCACGGTGAAACCCGCGTCCCGCGTCATCTGCAGGAGACGGTCGTTCAGCACCGATCCGAGGTCTGCCGGAAGGGTGACGAAGCGGTCTTCGCTGAACTCCGCGATCGACACCACGGTGCGGTCGGCGAGCCGATGCGTCTCCGGGACCGCGATGACGAGCTCCTCGACGGCGATGACACGGGTGCGCACGCCATCCGGCACGTGGTCCCACCGCCCCAGTGCGATGTCGATGTCGCCGCGGGTGAGCAGCCGCATGGCCTTCTGCGCGAAGTTCTGGCTGAGCAGTTCGAGATCGATGCCCGGATGCTGCTGCTTCACCGCTCGCGCCAGGCGCCCGACCAAGACGTTCGACGACGCGCCCGCGTAGGCCAAGCGGATCCGGCCGATCTCGCCGACGCCCGCGGCGCGCGCCACCGTGCCCATCCGATCGAGCGCGCCGAGCACCTCCCGCGCCGGAGCGACGAGGGCAGCACCGACCGAGGTGAGCGTGACTTTCCGCGTCGACCGTTCGAAGAGCAGCGCGCCGAGCTCTCGCTCCATCTGCTTGACATTGCGGCTCACGGGCGGCTGCGCCATGTGCAGCTTGTCGGCTGCGCGGCCGAAATGAAGCTCCTCGGCGACCGCCAGGAACGATCGAATCTGTTGAATCTCCACGGGACTATTGTTGCAGATCTGTATTAATGACGTGGGGTCTGAGTATTGGACGTGCATAAAAAATCCTGACAGGCTGACGGCACGATTCTCAGAAGGTGATGCGATGACGATCCCCGATGTGCGGCGCGACGCGGCCCGCGATCAGCCCCCGAGCGGTCCTTTCCAGGGCGTGCTGGTGGCCGATTTCGGGCGCGTGCTGGCCGGACCCTACTGCACGATGCTGCTGGCCGATCTCGGGGCCACCGTCATCAAGGTCGAGAGTGCGCTCGGCGATGAGACGCGGAGTTGGACGCCGCCTCAGCGAGATGGCGAATCGACGTACTACCTGTCAGTCAATCGCAACAAGCATTCGATCGTGCTCGATCTGAAGGACCCTGCCGACCTCCGTGTTGCGCGCGACCTGGCCGCGCGCGCGGACGTCATCACCGAGAACTTCAAGCCGGGTGGCATGGCACGATTCGGCTTGGACTACGCCTCCGTCGCGAAGGTCAATCCGGACGTCGTGTACGCGTCGATCACCGGTTTCGGGACGGCAGGCGGCGCGGAGCTCCCCGGATACGACCTGCTTGTGCAGGCGATGTCGGGGATGATCACGCTCACCGGGCCGCAGGACGGGGACGGGTACCGCTCGGGTGTCGCCGTCTTCGACGTGATGACCGGTCTGCACGCCGCGGTCGCGGTCGCTAGCGCCCTCTATCATCGCGCGCTGACCGGCGAAGGACAGCACGTGGAGCTCAACCTCCTTTCCTCGGCGCTCTCGGGGCTCGTGAACCAGACGGGCGGCTACCTGCTCAGCGGGAGCGTGCCCTCACGCCTGGGCAACGACCATCCGAGCATCTACCCGTACGCCCCGTTCCCGACCGCGGACGGAGATCTCGTGCTGACGATCGGCAACGACGTGCAGTTCCGCGGGCTGTGCGATGCGCTCGGATTGCAGCACGTGGCCGTCGACCAGAGGTTCCTCTCGAACACCCTGCGCAGCGCCCATCGCGATGCGCTGCGACCGATCCTCACGACACGTCTCGCTGATCGCACGGCCCGGGAATGGTTCGACCTGCTCTCCGAGCGGGGGATCCCCTGCGCTCCCGTTCTCGATGTCGCCGGCGGTATCGACTTCGCCCGCAGCATCGGACTGGAGCCCGTCGTAACCTCCGGGGACGGGGACCGCGCCATGCCCGGCATCCGCAACCCCATCACGTTCTCGCGAACCCCCGCGGACTACCGCCTCGGGCCGCCCACCCTCGGACAGGACGGCGACGCCATCCGGGCATGGCTGCAGGGCACCTCGAGGAACGTCGCCGAGTCGATGACCGAGGAAGGTCAACCCGCATGAGTCTCGATCCCCTGCCCCCCGTCAACGTGGACTTCTACCAGGTGGACGACTACCTCGGCGACGACGACCGCGCCCTGATCCGGAAGGTGCGCGGCTTCGTCGAGGACCACGTCCTTCCAAACATCAATGCGGCATGGGAACGCGCGGACTTCCCCTACGAGATCCTGCCGGC
This sequence comes from Microbacterium sp., assembly GCA_029239165.1. Taxonomy (GTDB): domain Bacteria; phylum Actinomycetota; class Actinomycetes; order Actinomycetales; family Microbacteriaceae; genus Microbacterium. The sequence continues at coordinate 55,304 of JAQZBG010000001.1, forward strand.
ATTCGCCGATCTCGGCATCGCCGGCACCGCGATCGAGGGCTACGGATGCCCCGGGCTCACCCGGCTCCAGACCGGGTTGGTGGCGATGGAGCTCTCGCGCGGCGACGGCAGCGTCAACACCCTCAACGCCGTCCAGTCGGGTCTCGCGATGGGCAGCATCTCCTTGCTCGGCAGCCACGAGCAGAAACAACGGTGGCTTCCCGACCTTGCGGCCGTGCGAAAGCTCGGCGCGTTCGCGCTCACCGAACCCGACCACGGTTCGGACTCGGTCGCTCTCGAGACGTCGGCGCGCCGCGACGGGGATCACTACGTCCTGAACGGGGCTAAACGGTGGATCGGACTCGGTCATGTGGCCGATGTCGTCATCGTCTGGGCGCGGGACGTCGAAGACTCGAAAGTGAAGGCGTTCGTGCTGGAGAAGAAGGCGGACGGCACGTACCCGGAGGGCTACGACGCGAAGGCCATCGAAGGCAAGATCGCCAAGCGCGCCATCCAACAGGCTCAGATCGAGATCACCGACCTGCGGATTCCGGCAGAGAACAAGCTGCACGAGTCGACGTCGTTCCGTGACGTCGGCGCGATCCTCAACCGAACCCGCAGCACTGTCGCCTGGGAAGCGCTCGGGCACGCGGTCGCCGCCTACGAGATCGCGGCGCGGTACGTGCATGAACGGGTGCAATTCGGAAAGCCGATCGCCAGCTTCCAGCTCGTGCAGAACAAGCTCGCCAACATGCTCGCTGATCTCACTGCGATGCAGCTCATGTGCTTCCGGACCGGTGCTCTGCAGGATCAAGGGCGGCTGTCCAATGAGCAGGCGTCGTTGTCCAAGATGTTCGCCGGCCAGAAGTCCCGTCAGCTGTGCCGCGACGCCCGCGATCTGCTCGGCGGGAACGGGCTGCTCATCGAGAACCACGTCGCTCGTCACCTCACCGACATGGAGGTCGTCCACACCTACGAGGGCACTGACTTCATCCAGTCCCTCATCATCGGCCGCGAGATCACCGGCATCTCCGCCTTCGCCTGAACCCCCGCAACGAATCCCGTCTCGAAGGAGAGAAAACATGGCACGTCAGGAAAACGGCAAGGTCGCGCTCGTCACTGGAGCGGGGCAAGGTATCGGTCAAGCGGTCGCCGAGCGGCTGCACGCGGACGGATTTCACGTCGCGCTCGCCGACATCGACACGACGAAGACCGATCGCGTCGCGGATGGGCTGGGCGGTGCGGCCGCGGGCGTCCTCAGCCTCCAGGTCGACGTCGCCGACCGCGACAGCGTCTTCGAGGCCGTGCAGACCGCTTCGCGGGAACTGGACGGCTTCGACGTCATCGTCAACAACGCCGGCATCGCCCCGCTCTCGTCGATCGAGGAGATCACACCGGAGTCGATCGAACGCATCTTCTCGATCAACTTCAACGGTGTCGTCTGGGGCACTCAGGCGGCGTCCGCCGCGTTTCGCGAGCGGGGTCACGGCGGCAAGATCATCTCCGCGGCCTCCCAAGCAGGGCACGTGGGCAATCCGGGTATCGCACTGTATTCCGCCACGAAGTTCGCCGTCCGCGGCTTCACGCAGTCGGCCGCCAGGGACCTCGCCCAGTACGGGATCACTGTCAACACGTACGCTCCGGGGATCGTGCGGACGCCGATGATGGCGGAGGTCGCGAAGAACACCGCCGACGCTGCGGGCAAGCCCGAGGAGTGGGGCTGGGAGCAGTTCACCGGTGGGATCACCCTCGACCGACTGTCCGAGCCGAGCGACGTCGCGAATGTCGTCGCCTTCCTGTCAGGCTCGGACTCCGACTACATCACGGGGCAGTCGATCCTGGTCGACGGGGGCATGGTGTTCAACTGATGTACAACACGACCGACGGGAGCCCGCTCGCATGGAGACGCTGAGGACGGAGGACCGCGGCGATCGCCTCGTCGTCGAGCTGCACCGGCCGGCAGTGCGGAACGCGATCGACGACGTGATGGCCGGTGAGCTGCACGAGGTCTGCAACGACCTCGAACGGCATCCGCGGATTCTGATCGTCACGGGTGCCAGCACGCCCGACAAAGGCGTGTTCGCGAGCGGTGCCGACATCCGGACTCTGCTCGAACGAGGACGAGATCAGGCGCTGCGCGGTTTCAACGCGCGGATATTCGCGCGCATCGCGGCGCTGCCCATGCCGGTCATCGCCGCTGTCGACGGCTACGCGATCGGAGGGGGCGCGGAGCTCGCCTACGCCGCGGACATCCGCGTCGCCTCTGACCGTGCCGTGTTCGGCAACCCGGAGGCGGGTCTGGGCATCATCGCCGCGGCCGGCGGGACTTGGCGGCTCCCTCGCCTGGTGGGAGAGCCGCTCGCGAGGGAGATCCTGCTCGCCGGCCGGCGACTGTCCGCGACGGAGGCGCTCGAGGCGCACCTCGTCGCGTCGGTGCACAAGCCCGAGGAGTTGGCAGCTGCCGCGGACCGCCTCGCGGACCATATCGCGGCGCAGGATCCCCTCGCCGTGCAACTGACCAAGCGAGTCCTTGACGCCCCTCCCGGATCCCACCCCCTGGTGGATGATCTCGCACAGGCGATCCTGTTCGAGTCGGACCAGAAGCGGGAACGGATGATGAAGTTCCTCGAGCGGTCCACCGGCAGCGGCTCCCCCTGATCGGGAGTCGGCTAGTGAGCCGGGAGGCGATCCCGGTTGTAGGTGATCTCCGTGTAGCCGTGAGGAATCGGCGCGCCGTCGCCGTCGAGGCTCACGAAGACGATGCGTTCTATGGCGAGGATGCGCTCTCTGGTGATGATGTTGCGCACCTCGGCTCGCATGGTGAGCGACGTCCGACCGAATCTCGTCGCCCGAATCCCGAGCTCCACGAGATCACCCTGTCGCGCGGAGCTGACGAAGTCGATCTCCGACATGAACTTCGTGACGGCGCGGTGGTTTCCGAGCTGGATGATGGCGTAGATCGCCGCCTCTTCATCGATCCAACGAAGGAGGCTTCCTCCGAAGAGCGTGCCGTGCGCGTTCAGGTCTTCCGGTTTCACCCACCGCCGCGATCGGAAGACGAGCACATCGTCGGGCTCGGACGAGTCCTTCATCTCGTTGCTCACTTCGCCGGTTCCTGGCATCAGCCGAAGACGACGCCGCCGTTGACGTGAATGATCTGACCGGTGATGGTTCCGACATCAGGGGCGAGAAGGAAGGCGATGGCGGAGGCGATCTCGTCCGGCTTGGACAGACGCCCGAGGAGGGACATCCCCGCGATCCTGTCTCGGTCACTGTCGGACAGCACGTCCGTCATGGGCGTCTCCGTAGCACCGGGCGCGACCATGTTCACCCGGACCCGGTGGGGTGCAAGTTCTCGTGCATACCCGCGCACGAGCCCGATCAGCGCCGCCTTCGATGTAGCGTAGGCGCCGTTGCCCATGAGCCCTCCTCCGGTGAACGCTGCCGCGCTCCCCAGAACCACCACGGATCCGGCGGGATCCGACCTCATCAGGTACGGAGCCGCCGCGGCGATGGTGTTCTGCACGCCGACGACGTTGATGTCCAGCACCCGCCGGAATTCACTCACATCAATGTCGAGGAGGGATGCGCGACTCACGATTCCCGCGGCGGCCACGACGCCGGTGATGACCCCCTCGCCAGCGAAGCGCTCCGCCGCACGTCGCATCGCATCGCTGTCGGCGACGTTCGCGCCGATAGCGACGTGCCCTGCGCCGGGCAGTGTCTCGATGGCCTGTTGAGCCGCTTCGGGGTTGACGTCGACGATCGCCACGCGAGCGCCGCGGTCCGCGGCTTGGCGGGCGCACGTCAGCCCGATTCCCGAGGCACCACCGGTGATAAGGACGGCCTCATCGGTGATGGATGCGTTGATGGCCACGAAAACTCTCCTGACTTCTTGACTGAGCTACGGATCAGAGGATTGCGAGGGAGTTGGCCGGACTGCCGACTCCCCCGACGACGTTGAGCGGTTCTCCGGTCACCAGGAAGTCGTAGAACCCGGTGTGCGCACATTCGTCCGCAAGTGCGTCCAGGTCCCAGAGCTCGCCGATGGTAAGTCCGAGAAGGGGAATCAGGATGCGATGCAGCATCCCGCTGTGGGACGAACGGCCCAGCATGCCGTCCCGCTCGGCCCTCGTGGTCAGTGTCGACTCCGTCGCGGGCCATGCCTCCAAAGCGATGTTGTCGGCTGCGACCATCGCCACGCGGCGGTCCCACAGCCAGGCAGCTGTTGCTTCCTGTTGCGCCAGGCCAGGACTGACGAGGGGGTTGGTCCGTTGCGCGCCGGGACGTCGGATGTGTTCCAGCCAACCGAAGCGGATCAGCAGGATGTCGCCGGGCCGCAGGGACACTCCCTGCCGGTCGAGCGCATCATCGATGTCCGAGGTCGGGATCTGCTCGTTCGAGTCCTGGTCGATAGGTCGGCCGGACGCCGCACGGTGCCGTCCGACGTCGACGAGGACTCCGCGGCCGGCGATCCCGGCCTCTGCGACCCGCTGAATGCCGAGGGCTGGCTCCCCGGCCGTCAGCAGCTCTCCGGACACGTTGTTGTAGAAGCCGTGGTCCGGGTGGCCGAAGTGCCGGAGCCCGTCGATCTGCGTCGACGCCTGTGTGAAGAGATTGTCGATTCGCTCGTCGCGATGAAACTCGTTCAGCCCGAAGACGTGATGATCGATGGATCCGCGATGAGCGATCAACGGTGGGTCGAACGCATCGAGCGGAAGGTTCAGGTTCACCCGCACCCCCCGTCGGACGGAACGCACCGCCTCACGGACGCGTTCCGGAGTGAGGTGATTGAGGGTGCCGAGCTCATCGTCGACGCCGAACACTTCCCACGCCGTACCGCGCAGCGCACCCGGTCGCTCGAGGAGTTCCGCGTATGTCGGGAAGTGTTCGGCGTGCACGGCGATCAGACTCCTGCGGAGGATTCCGTCGAGCCGTCCGTTTCGTCGGACGTGTCGACGACCTGGTGGATCTCGATCATGTTCCCGGCGGGGTCCGTGAGGAAGATCTGGTGCCATCCCTCGACCGACCAGATACCCCAGTCGTCGAACGGGATGCCGTTGTCCGTGAGCTGCTGCTTGATCTCTTCGATGTTGTCGGTGCGGAATGCGAAGTGGCCCTGGATGAGGGGATTCACGCTGTGACCCTCTTGCGCGGCCAGGTACGGCTGCCGCTGGGTCGCGTGGATCTGGAGCTCGGTCGGGTCGCCCGCCTCGAAGAACTTGGCACTGTTGTCCCAAGCGGCGTCTCCGTCGGACGTGCCGCTTGCCGAAGTCGCGATCATCGGCGGGGACGGGAGGAGGTTCAGCCCGAGGGCTTCGCCATAGAACCTGGTGAGGATGCTCATGTCGTCGGAGGTGACGTTCACGTGGTGGAGGCGCAGAGTGGCCATGACAGTCCTTTCATTGGGGGGCGTGGTCTCGAGGGAGGCTCAGCGGTCGGTGCGATAGTGGGCGAGTTTGCCTGGGTCGATTTCAATACCGAGACCCGGACCCGGAACGACACTCATCTGTCCGTTCTCGATCACGAGCGGCTCGGTCAGCAGATGATCTGCCATGTCGAGATAGTTCGAGAGCTCGGCGGCATGCCTGCTGGTGGAGCGCCGAGCTGCGCCGAAGGCCAACGAACAGACCGTGCCGACGTGCGCGTCGATCTGGTTTCCGATCACCGTCTCGACCCCAAGACCCTCCGCCAAATTCGCAACGCGAAGGGAGTCCGAGAATCCGGTGCGCGCTGTCTTGATACTGATGGCATTCGCCGCGCCGGACAGGATCTCGCGTGTCACCTCCGCGGGAGTCGCGGCGCTTTCATCCGCGACGAAGGGGACCGGACACTGGGCCACGAGCCACCGACGCCCGAGGACGTCGTCGGCGGGACACAGCTCCTCGACCCGTGAGAGGCCGACGTCGCTGAGCATGCGCAGCGCTTCTGCTGATTCGGATGCGGTCCATCCCCGGTTTCCGTCGATGTAGATCTCGACATCGTCACCCAGCGTGTCGCGAACGACCCGGCAGACCTCGACGTCGCGGCTGATGGGTCGTTGGCCGACCTTGATCTTGAAGCTGGTGATACCCAGGACGTCCCGGAGAGCGATCGCCTGCTCTGCGACCGCTTGCGGGGGGTCGAATCCCAGCATGTGACTCACCCGTAGCGAGCCGGTATATCCACCGAGCAGATTGTGAACGGAGACGCCTAACGTTTTGCCGAGCGCGTCCCACATCGCCATGTCCAGTGCAGCCTTGGCGGTGTGGTTCGCCACTGTCCGCTCCACCTTCTCTCGCGCCCGTTCCCGGTCGAGGGGGGTGAGCCCGACGATCACTGGAGCGAATAGCCGATCGATCGCCGCGACGATCGATTCCTGCGTCTCGCCATAGGTATACGGGCGCGGCGGCGCTTCGGCGATGCCCACGATGCCGTCTTCGGTCGTGACCTGCACGAGCACGTTGTCGGCCACGTCAATCGATCCGCTCGCGAAGTGCAAGGGTTTGGCGTACGGGATCGCGTACGGAATCGCCGCGACCGAAACGATCTTCGGGAGGGACACCGCATGCGCACCCGTTGTGCGCAACTCAGAGTCGGTCGCGGTGAGGCGTGTCGTATCGGTCATAATCGTCGCTCCTGACGGGTCGATCGGTGTGCGTTCAGCGTCGAGCAGCGGCCGGCTCGGCCAGATGGACGTCAGCGGCGAGACCGCCGGTCTCGCGGTCGGCCCAGCTGATCAAGAAGTAGGTCAGCACGGTCGCGATGGCGAAGAACCCCGACATGAGGAGGAGGCCGGCACTCGTCGATCCGGTGCTGTCCGTGAGTGCGCCGAGGATGTACGGCCCGACGAGTCCGCTGAGGTTGCCGACGGAGTTGACGAATGCAATGGAGACCGCGGCGAGCGCACCTGCATAGACCTGGAGGATCGTGGCCTGGAAGGTCGACAGCGCTCCGAAGAAGCCGATCGCTGCGATCGTGATCCCGCCGAGAGCGAGGAACGGATTCCCCGAGATGACGCCGAGGAAGAGTCCGATCGCCGCGGCCGCCATCAGCCCGGTGAGGTGCCACTTCCGGTCCCCGGTCCGCTTGATGCTCCGCAGCACGATGAACATGCTGATCGCGGCGATCACCCATGGGATAGCGGAGACGAACCCGGACTCGACGACGCCGAGCCCGAACTGCTCCTTGACGATGGTGGGCAGGAAATACGTGATCGACCAGTAGCCGATCAGCATGCTGAAGTAGGTCGCCGCGAACACCCAGAGGGACGGACGACGCATGGCGCCGGTGAACGCCTTGAACGTGTGCGCTTCCGCCGACTGCGGCTGAGTCGTGCTCGAGGCGAGGTAGTCCTTCTCCTCGTCGGTGAGCCACTTCGCCTTCGCCGGTGTCGAGGGGAGCGCAAAGAAGATGTAGATCGCCAACGCAATGGCCGGGATGCCCTCGATGATGAACACCCAGCGCCATCCGGCTACACCGCCGACGCCGTCAAGGAGCAGGATCGACGACGTCACGACGGAGCCGATGCACAGCGCAATGGGGACCGCGAGATTGAGGTACGAGTAAGCGCGAGGCAGCAGGTGAGCCGGGAACCACAGGGCGAGGAACAGCGCAACACCGGGCGAGTACCCCGCCTCGGCGAGGCCCAGGAGGAAGCGCATGATGTAGAGCGTCACCTCGTTCTGCATGAACGCCATACCGACGGTGACGATGCCCCAGGTGAGCATGATGCGTCCGAGCCAGAGACGCGCTCCAACCTTGGACAGGATCATGTTAGACGGGATCTCGAAGACGAGATAGCCGATGTAGAAGAACCCCGCCGCGAGGCCGAAGGACGCCGCAGTCAGGCCGAGATCCAGCGACAGCGGGCCGGCGATGACGCCAAGGTTCGCGCGGTCGATGTATGAGATGAACATGCCGAGCATCACGATTGGCAGAATTTTGACCGCCATCTTGCGGTGCACCCGAGCTTGGACTGCAGGAGTCGCCGTCACGGCGGACTGAGCTGTCATGTTTTCCTCTTCCTTGAGTGGGGAGCGCTCATCCGTCCCTCGAACACGAAGGTAAGTTGCGGAATCTATTCCTGTCCAATAGCAAATATGAACGGATTATTAGCGTAACCAGAAAGGTCGGGTGAGGGCAGGACGTCCTTGGAGGCTTCCAACACCGTTCGCAATGCTGGAGATGTATTGTCCCGGCGCCATGCCAGGGTCGCGAACATGTGACTCGGGTGGATATCGATCAACGGGCGGTAAACGATGCCGACCGTGTGCACGGGTGAGACGGAACTGAGCGTGATCGTCACTCCTACCCCCGCTGCCACCAATGCCAGGACGGTGGCAGAATCGGGCGCGACTTGGCTCACCCGAGGGTTGAACCCCGCAGTGACGCACAGCGCGAACATCGTCGCCTGCAGGATGGATCCCTGATCACTGGGGAGACTGACGAATTCTTCGTTCCGCAGGTCAGCGAGCCGGATCCCCTCCTCGTCAGCGAGGCGATGGCCTGCAGGCAATGCGCAGACGATCTCCTCCACTTCGATCACCCGAAAATCGAGATCGGGGTGAGTCGAGGGGAGTCGCGAGAAGGCCAGATCCAGCTCCCCGCTTCGAAGCATTTCCGTAGCGGAGAAGACGTACGCCTGCGACTGCATCTGCAGTTCGATGCCGGGATGAGACTCCCGTATCGCGCGGCTGAGCAGCGGGAGCGATCTCTGTGATGACGCGCCGGCGAACCCCAGACGAACCCGCCCCTGCTCTCCCGTGACGATGGCGTCAGCGACCGACCGAGCGATGGAGAGTTGCGTGAGCACCTGTCGTGCCGGCGCGAGCAATCGCTGCCCTGCCTCGGTCAGACTTACGTTCCTCGTGCTGCGCGTGAACAGTTGCACCCTCAGGTCGGCTTCCAGCTGACGAATGCGGTTGCTCAGCGGTGGCTGCGAGATGTGGAGCCGTTCGGCCGCCCGACCGAAATGGAGCTCTTCGGCGACGGCCACAAAGGCCTCGATGTCCTTCAGTTCCATGCTGCGCACCTTCCCTGTTGATGACGACTATTAGCTTCTCGATATCAAACCACCCTCTATTCGTCATGGACCCGGATTGATCTTCCTGGTTCTGTAGTGAACGCGGGTCAATGAGACGACCCCCTAGGACGACGCGGTTCACGACGGAGGAGCTCCTGCCCATGACGCAACGACTGCTGGTCACCGGAGGCGCGTCCGGAATCGGGCGCGCGATCGCCCGACACGGTGTCGACGAAGGCTGGGATGTGACCGTCATCGACCGCGCCCAGGGGGATGTCGGCCGAACATTGCTCGCGGACCTCTCGGACCCGACGAGTACCGGCCAAGCGCTCACGGAAGCCCTCGCAGACGGACCGATCACGCGCCTCGTAAACAACGTGGGCGCCGTATTTCCGGCCTCTCTGGAGGAGCAGACCCTCGGGGATCTCGACAGCTCGTTCTCGCTTAACCTACGCGCGGCCGTCCAGTGCGCTCAAGCTCTCATTCCGGGCATGACCGAAGCGGGCTTCGGTCGCATCGTGAACATGTCCTCTCGGGCGGCGCTCGGCAAGGAACTGCGCACGGCTTACGCCGCTGCGAAGGCCGGACTCATCGGGGTCACTCGCGTGTGGGCGCTGGAACTCGGCGCGCGAGGCATCACGGTCAACGCCATCGGCCCCGGCCCCATCGCGACCGACCTTTTCATGAAGGCCAACCCGGCCGACTCGCCGCGCACGCGCGCGATCATCGAGTCCGTGCCGGTCGGGCGACTCGGCACACCTGAGGACATCGCGCACGCCGCCGGGTATTTCCTCGACGACCGATCCGGCTTTGTGACGGGCCAGACCTTGTACGTCTGCGGCGGACTCACAGTCGGCGTGAACACGATCTAGGAGATGCGACCGATGAAAGCCATCCGAAAGCTCCGTCACGAATCCGGCACCGACTTTGTCACCGATGCTCCCGAACCCGGGCGTCCCGGCGTGGGGCAGATCAAGGTCCGAGTCGCCGCAGCATCCGTGTGTGGGTCCGACGTCAGCGTCGCCCGCTACACGCCCGCCGGTCAGTCCTTCAAGCTCGATCTGCCCGTCACCATGGGCCACGAAGGCGCCGGCATCGTCGTCGACGTCGGCGAGGGGGTGACGACGTTCACGATCGGTGATCATGTCGCACTCGAGTCCCATATCGCGTGCTTCGAGTGCTACCAGTGCGGAATGGGCAACGCCCACATCTGCGAACGGATGCGTCTGCTGGGACTTCACGTGGATGGGCTGTTCGCCGAGTTCTGCACCGTCCCGGCACGCGCCGCGTACAAGCTGCCAGACAGCATCCCCCTCGAACACGCCGCCTTGCTGGAACCGTCCGGTGTCGCGCTCCACGCCATCCAAGCCACGGGCGAACCACTTCTCGGACAACGCGTCCTCGTCACCGGCGCAGGGCCGGTCGGTCTGTTCATCGCCGAACTCGCCATGCTTGCCGGCGCAGCACGGGTCGTCGTCGTCGAACCCAATGAATGGCGTCGGGAGTTCGCCGAGTCCCGCGGTGCCGTCGCGGTGCCTCCCACTTCGGAGGCCGGTAGGCTCCGTGCCCACTCCGGTCGGTCCGGGTTCGATGTCGCCTTCGAAGCGTCCGGCCATCCGAGCAGCTTCCCGGCGGCTGTGGAGGCGATCCGCGGGGGAGGGACGTATGTATCGGTGGGCTTCGGCGACGCACCGCTCGTCATCGACGCGGGCGAATACCTGAACCGTCGGGGCATCCGCATGATCGGTTCCTTCGGCCGGCTGCTGTGGTCCACTTGGAACACGCTGGTGAGTCTCGTAGAGGAGGGCCGCCTCGATCTCGCCGCGTTCATCACGCACCGGCTTCCGTTGTCCGAGTTCGACCAAGCCCTCTGGTTGCTCAGCGGCGACGCCTGCAAGGTGCTCCTGATTCCTTCGGCGGACTAATCCTTCAGCTTCCGGAGACCTTCACGGTCGACGAACAGACCCTCACTAGACCCGTTGGCAGTAGGACCGCGATACACGCGCATGACCGATACAGGGCGCCTGGGGGAAGCGCCCCGATCGCACGTGCAGCGCCCTACCTGCACGCGTCCCACGATCGTGTCGGCGCTAGATTTCGCCGATCGCTTGGCCGAGCTGCAGGTACAGCTCGCTGACAGCCGCGTCCTCAACTCGGTACCGGATCCATTGGCCACGTGCAGCCGTCTCCCGCGGGGGGTCAGCCGAGACCAGCCCGACTTCCACCAAGCCCGACAGTGCCACGGACGCGGTTTGACTGTTGAGTTCAAGCGCTCGCGCGATTTCCGCACGAGTCTGCCCCGGGTGCTGTCGCAAGTAGCCGATGATGCCGGCGCGCACCATGTTCCCGAACGTCTTGATGGGGTCCTCCGCATGCTCAGCATTCGCGGGTCGGACGTACTTCGGCATGCACCCAGTTTCCCTCAGTGCTCCGACGTCGTCCACAAGAGTGACTGAATTAACTCTTCACATAATCAAGTGTATGGTTATACCCTTCACTCATGTCAAAGATGCGTCAGCACCGCCACCGACCTCCGTTTGGGGTCGGCCTGCGCAGGATTGGCCTTGGCCGCTCGCCGCACTCATCGTCCGGGTCTGGACTGGTTATCCACAGGAGCGCACATGAGTTCTCCGGGTGCTCCCACGTTTTGGTTAGCTGGCACGTACGGCGACTCGTGGATGTGTCGTGCTCTACGGCAACGGTGGCCGTCTCGAGAGATCGGGAGGGCAGGTAATGGCGCCGAAACAGCGATCTTCACGTGGACTCTGGTGGGCCGTCGTTGGCGGGTTGGTTGTAATCGTGTGCGGCGCAGTGGTGGCCGGCATGCTCCTGACGCGCCCCTCTCCCACGGACACGTCGACGCCGCACACCTCAGCTCAGGCTTTTTCTCCGCTGCCCTCACCATCTGGGCCGGAAGGCGAAGTCGTCGATGCATCTGTTGATGAGCGCGGTTGGGTCGTTGAGCCGATCACCCCGGATCCTGAGACGTATATCCGTGCCGCGCTCGCGGCTGCTGGCACATTTGACACCACGCGGAGCTCCCGAGACGAGTGGCTCAGCTATCTCGACTCCTGGTTCACGCCCGACACGCGCTACACCTCCGAAGCAGACAGACGCACCGAATTGAACGCGGCCAAGCTTGAGCTTCGGCAGTCCGTGGTCCTCCCGGAGGAGTCGTGGGAATCGTTGTCGGGAGAATCGGGTCGTGTCACTTCCCGTGTCAACGAGGACCTCACGTTCGCCCCCGTGGAAGGCGATGTCTCGGGGGATATGACAATCGGAACCGGCCTGGTCGACGTGACGTTCACGCGATCAGATCCTTCGGGGGAAGAGGCGAGTTATACCGAGACGGCGGAAGTCAGCGTTCAGGTGCTGTGCGGCGTGGGATCCGTCCCGTCCGCGGGTAGCGGCCAGCGGCCGGGCGATTGCAAGGTCGTACGGTTCTTCGCGGAGCCGATCGGATCCTGACATGGGTGCCCCCGCGATCGCTGTCGGCGTCCTTACCCGGACAAAGACCGCCCGCTGGGTGGCCGGACTCGTCCTTCTCGCCGTTGCCGCAGTTGGGCTCGTGATCGTCGCCCCTCTCCTCGTCGTTCCGATGGCGCTCGCTGCGTCTGCGGCACCGCCGCCTGCTCCGGATGCAAGCGAAGACGGTTTTCCCGCGGCGAACGGCGACTGGGGATACCCCCTCGCTGGCGCATACACGAAGGGCCGTGGGTTCGGGTACAACCCGGTGAAGGGATGCGGTTACTGCTCCACTCATCACCTGGGGTACGACATGGCGCAGGGATGCGGCACCACCATCTACGCCGCCGGACCAGGCACCGTGATCACCGCCGGAGCGTACTACGGATGGGGCAACAGCGTCCGGATCGACCACGGCGGCGGGCTCGTCACCCTCTACGGCCACATGCAATGGGACTCGCTTCGCGTCACATCCGGACAGGCAGTCACCGCCGGCACTCCCCTCGGCGCCGAGGGGAACACGGGCGCCTCATTCGGCTGCCATCTCCACTTCGAGGTCCGGCAGAACAACACGCCGGTCCCGCCCGAACCGTTCATGGCCGAGCGCGGCCTCCCTCTGTCCTAGCTCGACCCCCTGGATGCGAAAGGCCTCTCATGCTCACTACGGAAACGCACCCGCTGGACGTCAACGTGCCCGACATTCAGCCTGACTTCTCCGCCCCGTTCTTCGCCGGGTTCCAGGTCATTGCGTCCTACGTTCTCGCTGGCGCGATGCTCGTCGTCCTGGTCATGCTGATCATCGCCGGCGCTGCTCTCGCGTTCCGCGGCCTTGCATCCGACCGAGTGCGGACCTGGGCTGGCGAGAACATCTTGTGGATCTTCATCGCCGCCGCCGTCCTCGGCGGCGCCAGTGGCTTGTTCGCGTGGTTCGTGAACTTCGACTTCGGATTCTGACCATGCGCATCGCCCGAGCGCTTCTGTGCATCGGCATCGCCGCTGCCTTAGCTCTCTCCGCGCCGGTTGCAGCTTCGGCGTCCGAGCTCAGAGAGACGACAGCATCATCGGCACGCTCAGCAGCGGCTTCACCTATTTCCGGAACATCATGGTCAGCGCCCGCGAAACCCGTCGAGTGCTTTGAGTCGAGCAACCAAGTCACATGCACACCGACGAACACTGCCGATATCCGAGCCCAACGGTGCTTTACGGGCGTCCTGGTTGACGGCCAACGCGCCGCAGTGTGCACCACGTACGAGGGCCACATTGAGGAGTTGCAGGCGGCGGGCGGGAAGGAGTCGAAGGTCACCTACGGGTGCAGTGTCGGTGATCTCGTGTGTGTGACGTTCGAGAACGCGGGTCGTGGCATGGCGCTGGCCGCCATGGGCGTGATGTTCTTGTTCGCTCAGAACGTGACGTTCGACACCAGCACGTTGCTGTGGGACGCCGCCGTCGGCGAGTGGTCGTTCTGGCAATGGGCCACCCTGATCGTGGTTTTCATCGCAATGGTGTGGGCGGTTACGGCGGCAGTCGTGGCCCGTGACCGGGAACAGCTGGTCGGCGCCATCGTCAGGAGCTTCATCGCGATCCCGGCGGTTCCGCTAACCCTTTGGTTGACTGGGCACACGGTCAACGCGGTCGATGACATGACCTGGTACATCCTCGCCAAAGACGGACCCTCGCACCTTCTCGGCGTCCTGCAGGAAGTGATGTGGTCCGGCGGCGAAGCGAACTACTTCTTCGCGTTCCTGGTGCACGGACTGCTGCTTGTGGCGATGGTGCTGCTCATGTTCGTGTTCGCATTCCGGAACCTCGTACTCGCGGCCCTCATCATGGTCGGACCGGTGGCGTGGATGATGTTCCCGGTACGGAGCATCGGACCGCAGTGGGTCGTCCGATACGTCTCGGCGCTCGCGGTGCTGCTCCTCACCGGACCGCTCACGATCGGGTTTGTCTCACTCATCGTGCGCGGATTGGCGGACGTGCGGTCTATCTGGGACCCGCAGTCGTGGCCGCTCCTGCTCGGCCTCGCGCTCGTCACGTTCGCACCATTCGCCGTCTTCGGCCTGTTCAGTTTCGTGGGCGCGGCGGCTGCGGATGGTCTTGGGTCGGCGCTCGGCACCGGCGGCCGGCGACTCGCCTCCAGCACGGGAGCGAGGTTCGCGGCGATCCCCTCACGAGTGGGGGCCTCACCGGCGGGAGTCCTCGCTGGCGCATCCCGAGGCGGGACCGCCACACGCGCAGCGACGTCACGCCCTGTTGGTGGCGCCGGAAACGCCGCCGGTGGAGGCGGAGCCACCCGACCCGGCACCAGCACCGCACCCGCCCCGACACCCGCAGGCGGAACCGCAACGACAACGAGCGCCGCAACGCCGAACCGACCGACACGTTCCCCTAGCGCCGCGCCTATGCCAGCGCCTCAGCCGCCCGTAGCACCGCAACGTACTGAGAGGAGTGGACGATGACGAGCTTCGATGCGTCCCGTCCGGTGCGGCTTCCCCGCCGCTCACGCCAGGGGATCGTGATGGGCATGGACGGATGGCAGATCACCTTCCTCGCCCTCGCGGCCGCCCTCATCTTGATCGCGGTGAACCGCCTGGGCCCCCTCGGACTCCTCTATACCGCCCCTTTTTACCTGCTGCTCGGCGGCGCAGCACTCACTACCATCCACGGGATCTCCGCACCCCGGATCGCCGCGCTGTGGACGATGAAGCAGGTGCGACACAGCACCGGGGCGACCACCCACGCGTATCGACCGGAGCGGATGCGGGTCGCAGGGTCGCTGAATCTTCCAGGCACCAGGGCGTCCCTGCAGATTTGGGAGGTCGACGGTCTCGCGAGCGTGTACAACCCACACGATCGGACGGTGTCGGTCACCGCCGAGCTCGAGGTGCAGGGGTTCCTGATGCAGGACATCCCGGAACGGTACGACCTTGCTCAGCAGTGGGCGCAGGTGCTGGCCTCGTTCACGCAACGCCTCGGCGTTAAGCGAGTGACGTTGCAGGAGCGGACCCTGCCGACCACGATCCGTCCCGCCCGCGATCACTACGACACCGTCCGCCGACGCCGGCAACTGCACGACGACGAGTCGCCCGCGGCGGTGAACTACGCCGAGGTCATGGACCGATCGGAACGTTTCGCCGTCGCGCACCGCAACTACCTCACCTTCACGCTTGACCTCGTCGCGCTCGCCCCGCAGCTGAAGTCCCTAGGCGGCGGGCAGCGCGCCATTCAGACGCTCGCGGTGATCGAGGCACGCAACCTGTCCGACGCGCTGCACGCCGCGAAGGTGAAGGTCAGACGCTGGCTCGCACCGCGCGACATCGCTGCCCTTGCTCGACTGACGGTAGACCCAGAGTCGGCCACCACGGTGCAGAACCGAGACCCCGAGCAGGCAGGTGTCGACTCTGAAGCGATCGGGCCGATGTACCTCGAAGAGCCGAAAGGAAAGAACGGTCTCGTGTATACGGATTCCGGTGTGCACACGACCATGTGGGTGCACGAATGGCCCCGCTCCGACGCACCCGTCGGGTTCGTGTCCCCGCTCGTGTTCGCACGGCAGCCCGCCACCGGCGAAGCCGTCACCCACATCCTCTCCCTCGTGCTGACACCGGTGCCGGTGTCGAAAGCGCTGAAACGGATCCGGGACGAGAAAAAAGTGTGGCGGGGAAACGAGAAGCTGCGCGCGAAACGCGGCGCCGATGGGTCCGCGGCGGATGCGGCGGACTGGGACGCGTTGGAGAAGCAGGAACAGGAAATCGTCGCCGGGCACGGTGAGTTCCGCTACGGGGCGTACATCACTGTCACCGCACCGGACGAGGAACGGCTCGATCAGGCGATTGCCGGGATGCGGAACGCCCTGTCCCGCGCCGGGATGGAGGCGCAGATTTTGTACTGCCAGCAGGCGGAGGCGCTGATGGTGAACGCGTTGCCGGTCGGATTGGGGATGAAGTAGTGCCCCGCCGCACGGTCGTCTTCGCACCCGCCACCGCCACGCGCGAACAAAAACGCGAACTGCGCCGCGCCATCGCCGACGCCGCGCGCAGCGAACGACCCGCGCCGAGCCGGCGGAAGGATCGGGCCCTTCCCGATGCGGCGGTGCCGGGCCCGTTCGGACCGGGTCTTGCCGAAGGCGGGTACTGGAACCTGGCCGCGCCGGAGATTCCGGCGCATCAGGCGACGTCGCAGCACATCGCGGGCATCTATCCGTTTGTCGCCGACGCCGGCCTTGGGCATCGCGGCCCGATTGTCGGCGTCGATCTGAACGCGGACGCGCTCTGGCACTTCTCCCCGTGGGAGTCCTATGCCGACAGCACCGACCGCGGCGCGTTCTCCACCAACATCCTCGTGCTCGGCGCCTACCGTGCCGGCAAGTCTGCCGTCGTGAAAACGCTCGTTACCCGGTCGCTCGCGTTCGGACACCAGGCGGTCGTGCCGTCCGACGCCAAGGGCGAATGGGTGGTAATCGCCGACGCCATACCCGGCGGCACGGTCATTCGCCTCGGCGGCGGCCGGACTACCCGACTGAACCCCCTCGACCGAGGCCCCCGGCGAACCAGCTCGACGGACGAGCAGCATGAGCAGATGGTGCGACAACGCCGCATCGCCACGCTCATCTCCCTCGTCGAGATGGCGCTCACAGGCGCCCGGCTCACCGCTGTGGAGCACGCCAGCATCCACGACGCCCTCGAACAATGCATCGCCGCCACCGGCGACCGTCCCACGCTCCGCGGAGTTTACGAGCAACTCGGGCACATGGTTGCGGACCGCGACGGTGACCCACGTGTGGCGGAGGGTGCGGTGCAGCCGAGGTTCGTGCTGCGCCGCTTCGTGGACGGCGACCTGTCGGGCCTATTCGAGGACGAATCAACCGTGTCGTTCGACGAGAACGCACCCATCGTCGTCGTCGACACAAGCGAGCTCTTCGCGCGAGGGGACCTGGTCGCTCAGCTCACGCAGGTGTGCGCGACGGCCTGGATCCAGGCGGTCGTGTCCGACCGATCAGCGAAGCGCACCCGTTATGTGATCAGGGAGGAGGGCTGGCGGGACATGACGTCGCTGGCGTCGCTGCAGATGTATCAGCAGTGGTTGAAACTCTCCCGCCACTACGGGATCAGCAACATCGTCATCCTGCACAAGATGGGCGACCTTGACGCGGTCGGCGACGCGGACTCGCACGAACGAAACCTCGCGTACTCGATCGTCGGCGACATCGAAAACAAGTTCATCTTCCGCGTCAACCACCAGGAACAGACCAGCCTGCAGACCCGCCTCAACCTCCCGGCACCACACGTCGACATAGCCCGGCAACTGCGGAAGGGCGAGTTCCTCGCGTACGTCGGCCAGTACTCCTACCTCGTGGACTGCTTCTCCACCTCCACCGACTGGGAATTCGAGCTCTTCAAGACCGACGACGCCATCCAACCCACCGACCACGAAGACCCCTACGCCAGCCCCTTCACCACAGCAGATCTAGACGCCGTGTGGCCAGAACCTCTCACCCCCTCGGATGCTGGCCTGGACGGTTGGCTGACCACCCTCAAGGAGACGTCATGACACTCGCCGCTCTCCCACGCACCTTCGCAACCGTCACGGGAACCACCGCCCGCTTCACCGCCGCCGACGGGCACACCGAACATCTCACCCCGAACGAGCCGGGCATCGACATCCGCCAAACCGTCATCCGTCGCGCCACCGACGAAGCACGCCGAAACGGCAGCGCCATCGAACTCGTCACCCGAGGAGACCGCGGTGAGCACCGCCTCCTCGTCCTCCCCGACGGCACACTCACCACCGCCCCAGAACCCAACATGGACGAGACCACCGACGGCCTCGAGAAGAGCACGCAGCGATCAGTACGCGCAGCTGAGGCAGCAGCGCCCGCGTTGCATCCGGCGACCGAACAGCCCATCTCACGTCCCGACGCCGAGCCGGCGGAACGCGCATCATTCATCGCCACACCACGCGCCACTGTGAGCGCCGATTCGTCGTGGAGACGAGCGGTCGCTGCACTCGGCGTACAGGTGAAGCCGTCACCCGCCGAGACGGCTCGTCAGAATCGCGATCGGATCGTGTCACGGCACTGGGCCGGATGCCGAACCATCGCCGTGGTCAACGGCAAGGGCGGGGTCGGGAAAACCGTCACCACCGCGATGCTCGCCGCCGTCTACGGACGCCGCGGCGGCGGGAACGTCCTCGCGTGGGACAACAACGACACCCGCGGCACCCTCGGCTGGCGCACCGAAAGCGGCCTGTACGACACCACCATCCGCGACCTGCTCCCCGCCGCGGACCGTCTCCTCGGCCCCAGTTCAGCGATCTCGGACATCACCCGGTTCGTGCACCACCAGAGCGCCGACCGGTACGACGTCCTCCGCTCCAACCCGGAACTCCTCGCCGCCGACCAACGCGTCACCCTGCGCGAGTTCGACACGCTCATGCGGATCGCCGCCCGCTACTTCCGGCTCGTCATCTTCGACTCCGGAAACGACGAGTCCGCGGACCGGTGGCTGCGGATGATCGACTCCTCCTACCAACTCGTCATCCCCACACTCACCACCCCGGAATCCGCCGAATCCGCGGCACTCCTCCTCGACGCCCTCCGAAACCGCGACCACCGCTCCGCCACCCTCGCCCGCAACGCCGTCGTCATCGTCACTGCGTCCGAAGCCGGCTTACACGCCGCGCTTGCCCGGATCGCCGCCGGCTTCCAGCCGCACGTGCGCTCCGTCGTCACCATCCCCTACGACCCCGCCCTCAAAGCCGGCCCAGTCCGCTTCGACCACCTCCGTCCCCGCACCCGCGACGCATGGGTCACCGCAGCCGCGGCCGCCGCAGAAGTCCTCTGACACGGGCCAATCGCCATGCGGAACGCGTCCCTAGGAAAAGCTGCCGCGATCGGCTTCGCGGTCCTGGTCACGATCAGCGCCGGCTGCCATGCGATCGCCACGCTCCTGACGACGGCCACCTGCGGCACAGCCCCCGACGCCACAGGGATCTTTTCCGGCCTGTCTCTCGCGCTTACCGGATCCGACACCGCCTACGTCGCTCCGGTTGGGTGCGCTCTGCCGATCGGACTGATCCGCGCCGCGGACTTTGCCTCGTTCACGGTCCTGGTCGTTGCGGCCGTCGTCGCCGCTGTGACGGTGCGCCGCTATCGGCAGTCTGACCGGGCGTTCGTCGACGACCTTCGCACCCGCCCTGGATTCGCGGCCGCCTCCGAGATCAAAGCGCACCTCTCCGCCCGCGCCGTCCTCAAACGAGCCACCCAGCTCCGGCCGTCTCTTGCTGGACCGAAGGCGACGGATGTCGGGTGGCGGGTCGGCCGGTCCCGCGGGATGGACGTGTTCGTGTCGATCGAAGACTCCGTCGCCCTCGAAGGCCCGCCCCGGTCCGGTAAGGGTTACCGGGTGCTGATCTCCGCGATCCTCGACTGGTCCGGACCCCTCATCACGACCTCCACCACGAACGACAACCTCACCGCCACCCACCGGATGCGGCAAACCCGCGGCGACGTGCACGTCTTCGACCCGCAGGGCCTCACCGGCATCCCACACCCACTCCGGGTCTCCCCCGTCACCGGGTGCGAGGACCCGCTCGTTGCGATCCAACGCGGCGACGCGATCATCACCGGCACCGCCCTCGGCGCCTCCGCCACCAACGGCGAATGGGCACAAGCATCCGGGACCGTCCTGAGCCGGCTCCTCCACGCCGCCGCAGTCGGCGGCCGCGACATCGGCGACCTCTACGACTGGGGCTCGAGCCCCAGCCTCGCCCGCAACGCCGTCGACATCCTCCGCTCCGACGGCACACCCGGATGGGGAGACAGCCTCGAGGCCATCATCGCCGGCGACGAGAAACTCGTCTCCTCCATCTGGTTCGGCGTCCAGGGCGCCGTCGCACCCCTCGCCGTCCCTCAAATACGGGAAGCCCTCACCCCGACTCGCGCCGACCGCACCTTCGACCCCAGCGAGTTCCTCCAGGGCGAGAACACCCTGTACCTGATCGGGTCCGCGTCTGGCGCATCAGCGATGGGCGGATTTCTCGGCGCCCTGCTCGACGACATCGTCGACGTCGCCCGCAAGAAAGCCCTCGCCTCCCCCGGGTCACGTCTCCACCAGCCCCTCGGCCTGATCCTGGACGAGATCGCCAACATGTTCCGATGGGGCAACCTCCCCCGCACGATGGCCGACGGCGGCGGCCGCGGCATCTGCACCTTCGTCGTCCTCCAAGCCCTGTCCCAAGCAGAAACCTCCTGGTCGAAAGCCGAAGCCGACACAATCTGGGCCGCCGCGACCGCGAAGATCCTCCTCGGCGGCGCCTCACACGTCGACCACCTCCGCGACATCGAAGCCCTCCTCGGCAACCGGGAGAAGCGCCGCACCCAGCGCTCTTGGTCCACCAACGACTTCGGCCACAACACCAGCGAGCACCACGAACGCATCCCCCTCATGTCCGTCGACGAGATCCGACGCATGCCGCCCACCACCGGACTCCTCGCGTACCGCAACCGCCGCGGCGTCCTCCTGGACCTCGCCGGCTGGGACGAACGAGCCGACGCCGGGCGCATCCGCGCCAGCAAGAGCGTCACGGAGCAGGAACAAACCTCGACCTTCGCCGCTCGTGCCCGCACGGAAGGAGACGCGTCATGAGTAACCGGCGCCGCGGACGCGTCCGAAACACCTACCGCACCGGCTACCTCCGGTCACCCGCCTGGTTCCGCCGCCGCGACCACTGGTTCAGCCGCGCCGAACGCCGCGGGCCAGTCGCGTGCGCCGCCTGTGGAAGCCCCGGGACCCGACGCACCCTCGAGCTTCACCACCTCACCTACCGCGGCGTCCGCACCCTCGACGGACGATGGCTCGCCACCGAGCACGACGACGAACTCATCCCGCTCCACCCCGGATGCCACGAACTCCTCCACCGACTCCTCGACCGCGACCTCGTCCTCGCCCGCTCTCGAACACGCTCCACCGCCAGCCATCTCGCACTTCAGCGACTCCGCGCAGCACTCCCGCCCGGACGGCAGCCATGACCGATCAGCCCGACATCGGTTCCGAAGAAGTGGAACGACTCCTCGCCGAACAACTTGGGTTCGACCCCTTTGACCGCCACACCCCGTCCGACATCATCGGCGGCGACACCATCAACTGGCGCACCCTCACCTCGGCAGACGCAGCGGCGGTATGGGAGGCACTACGTGAATGGGTCGAGTGGTTCACCACCCGCTACAGCGTCCCTGTCTCCACCGTCCCCGACTGCTGGTGGCAACACGGACAACTCGTCGAAGAACTTTCTGCCCTGCACGCCGCACACAACGCGGCCTTCGACCCTTCCGACACCGGCTTCGGACCGATCGGCTGGCACGAACGCCTCAGCATTGCGCTCCCCCGTCTCAGCCGTGCATACGGCGGCGGCTGCACCAACGGACACCGCCCCACCAAACCTCGCACCTGGGACGACGTCACCGACGAGACCGCATGGACCGCGTGGACCAGACAGGCCCACGCCCACCCGAGCACCGCAAGTGCTCACACTCAGAAAGAAGGACAGAACCCATGACCACCAGAATCCCGGTGACCCTCGAAGGGAACCTCACCGCCGACCCGGACCACGGGATCGCCGACAGCGGCAACCCCTACGCCCGCTTCACCGTCGCCGTAAACGACCGCCGACTCAATCAAGCGACGAATCAGTGGGAAGACGCCGGCACCGTCTACCACCGCGTCGTTGTCTTCGACCGGCAAGCCCGCCACGTCGCCGACTCTCTTCACAAGGGCGACGCCGTCCTCGTCGCCGGCGACCTCAGGTTCGGGACATACACGGACCCCGACAGCGGCACCACACGCGAGACCCGCGACGTGATCGCCGACAACGTCGGAGCCTCGCTCAAGTTCACCAACATCGAAATCGACCACGCCCCAAAAGCTGACGGCCCCGCAGCAACCGCCACGGGGCCGTCCGCCACACCGGCATCGCACGCCGGAGCAGGATTCGCACGCTGACTGAACCAACAGAAGCGGGCGGGAGTCATCGTACTCCCGCCCGCTTCTGTCTGGCGGGGCAGGATTCGTGCCGCCCAGCGGCTGTGTTCTGATTGACCGCGGTTCGCGATTTGACTGGCCCCCTGGCTCCGCGCCGGTCTTCGCTCGATTGGGCTGCCCGTGCCGGAGTCGCGATCGATGCGCACTTGTGTGGCCTTGCGGCACGAGTTGAGATTCCGTAAGCGGTAAGGTCGGCTGCAACACCTGGGGGATGCGCTTGAGCTTCACGAATATACTCGAGAACCGATGGTTTGCGATCGTTGGACGAGCCCTGCTTCTAACGGGTTTCGGCGTCGTTGGACTTACGTTCATCGTCAATCCGATGTACCAGGGCGCGAATGAACCGCGCCCGCCGCTGCAAGCTAGCGGCGATCTCGTCGGCGTCTCGCTCGCGGAATCAGCCGGCGCGATGCCTTCGACGTGGGTCACATTAGAGGCGAGCGCTCCTACTGAGGAGTCCACTTCTCAGTTGCAGATTACGCTTCAGTTCGACGACTCTTCGGAGCTTTCCTCCGCCACTGGAACGATCTTCATACAAGGGCGCCTCGCGGCAGCTTTTACTGCATGCGACCAGGGTCAAGCTGAGTCGAAGGACTTCAACGAGTTTGTCGAAGCGGACAAGCAGCTGACTTACCGCCTCATGCGAGACACTGCGGGCGACCCGTCGACCTCCGAATTGGTGCTTGCGGAGCAGGCGGCTCGGTTCGAGTTCCAGCAGATTTCCTTTAGCGAGAATTTCGAGCCGGGTGCAGGGAGCAAGATAGTTCAAATCAATTGCCTCCTGTCCAGTCCGACACTCTGGAATCATGTGTCGGGGTCCTACTGGGACGTGGAGATGCCCGCGGTGGGAGTGACTGCGTCGGTCCCAAACGCCGGAATGCCCGGTCAGACGAGCGACACCCGGCTTTTCTCAACTCTCTCTGTCGAACGGGGCGCACAGCTCTTCTACCAGGAGGGATACCCAGCGCCCTCAACAAGAGACCAAGAATCAGATTCCTTCACGGAAAGCTCAAATGGTTACTCATCTTCCGGCAGCCAGAGCTGGAAGCTTGCAGAAGCTATAAACGCGCGCTATTCAGACACCGTCGCTGAATCTAACAGCAGTTCGCAGGTCTTCTTCGCAGGCGTCCTGGCAGGGTTGTTCGCCTCCTTCATCGGTGCGGCCCTCTTGAGCGTTGTGGACGAAATGTTCAAGTTCCGCGTACTCGCACAGATCGACCCTCATGCGACTCCAGTCCAACCACAGCCTCCGGCTTCTCGCAGCCAACTTATACGCGCCCGCGGCCGTAGCTTTCTTGAGCGCATAAGACGTCACCCCACCAAGTGAGCATCGGCTAGCGCCGAATCGCCCGCCCGGCCCGGCAAGAGGAATTGCAGTTGGCCCCGTCCTGCACCGCGGTGGGAGCCACAGTCACCGCTGTGCTCGGCGGCTAGGCCGCAGCCGTCCGGAAGGAGACGATCGTTGGCCTGGTGGTTGCTCAAAGCTACGGAGGTAGCCCTGCGGCTCGTTCTGCCGCTGGCCCTGTTGTCCGTGGGGCTGCTCCTGCTGTGGTATGGCACGACTCTGCTTCAAGCAGGAGCGGACACATCCGTTGCGTGGGGTGTCCTCACTCCCAGCATCATCACGGTCCTTCTGGGCGTCGCCACTCTTGTACTGATGAACACGAAGAAGGCGAGGGAGCGGTGGAGACCGTTTACGATCCCGGCGGACGAGCCGCGCAAGCATGATTCCGACGAGTAGCCGCGCGCTAGGCTGAGCGTTCCGGAGCGGTCCTGCGTGTGTGATCTCGCCCGGATTCCTAGAGGCCAAAGGGCCGCCGCCTGCGAAGCCTGAGATCCACGGCCGCCGCGGCGTGGATCCGGCTTCCGTAACTTCGCACGTAGTTCAAGCGCCTCGAAGCTTCAAGCGGTGAGTGAGCCGGCGCGTCGGCACGCCGCTACGTTATGCGACCGGCACGCGCCCGACTACAAAGTTCGCGAGCCCGCAGGCGACAACCGCACAGTGTGTGTTTCGCGCGGGCGCGCGGCGCGAAATAGCTCTGCCGCAGCGGCACGGCGCGACTCGTCGATGGTCGCTTCTGGTCGACCACGACGCAAGCATTGGGCGACGACAGCTCGAGCAGCAGTGTCCGTTCCTGCGACGACTAGAGCCAGGTTCTCCACCCGGCCTCGCGTCATGCCGACGTAGAGCCCGGCTGCGTCAACCCCGGGGCCGACGATAGAGGTGTCAGTCGTCTCGCCCTGGATGCCATGGACGGTGCTGGCGTAGGAGAGGTGCATTGCGTCGGCCGCATAGTCGGTCGACACAGTGCGGGCGTCATGCGGATCGCTCATGCTCACTAGCCGGATCCGCTCTCGCTCGATGCTAGCGACGGTCCAACGGGCTCGATTCTCGACGCCGGCGATACCGTCGTTGCGGCGGGTTTGCACAACGTCTCCTTCCAAGATTCGCTGCCCGCCCACGCCTGCGATCATCACCCCGCCACGGAGTTCACCCCGTTCCACTCGTTGCTGTTGGATTGCTTCATTGATGGCGTCCGCCTCGTCGTTCGTGCCGGTCACGAGCGCGATGGTCTTCCTGCGGTGTTGCGCGGCGAAGTAAGCGTCAACCATGCGTGTTTGCGCGTTCTGCTGGTCCGCGACGCGCAGGATATGCCCGCCGGCGTGCAGAGATTCTGCGACGCCTGCGGCGTCCTCATCGGTCGTGGCGTCGCGCATGCGGAGGGTGAGAGCCGCGTAGTCCGGTTGCCGGAACCGGTGGACCGTGTCGAGTTCAACGGTTGCGGTGGCCCGTCGGGTGAGGAGCGCCATGGCTCCGGCGTGCCCAACCGGCATTGCCTGCAGGGGGTCTCCTACCATCGCAACGCTGGCCCCCGCTTCAGCGACGACGTCGAGGAGGGCGTTGGCCGAATGCAGATCAACCATGCCGGCTTCATCGACGACGATGCGGTCCAAGGCCCGCATGGGGTACCGGCGTGGACCTCGGTAAATGCCCCTTGTATCAGGGTCGGTATCTCCTTCCCGCAGTCGAGTCCACACTTCGGCGCCGGCATTGTCTCGAGTCCACCGCCAGCCGTGATCGCGCAGTAGCGCGTGAAGGCTAGACGTTTCGGCCCCGACCTCGCGGGCCGCAACGGACGCCGCCTTCTTTGTCGGCGCAACGATCAGCAAGCGACGACGTTGCATCATCAGCGCGGCACGGGCGACTCGAAGCATCGATGTCTTTCCGGAGCCGGCGGGTCCCGTCACCGAAACCAAACGGTCCGTGCCGGCAATCGCCGCCGCGGCATCCACTTGCCGTCGCCCCAAGGACATTCCTGACTGGAGTACCCGACGCGCTATGCGCTCGATCGCTTCTGCTGCGGGACGGATGCCCGGCTCCGCGAGACGCTCGAGCTTCACGGTGAGGTCGCTCTTCAGCATGGCCGTCGTTGTCGCCATAAACCCCTTGACGTGCGCCGGGACGGTGTCTTGGTGAACGAGGAAGTCGACGAGTTCTTGCGCCGCCAGCTGCACTATCTGATCGATCAGTGGTTGCAGTTTGCGGCGATCAGCGATGACGCCGGAGGCCGCGACGGCGCGCAGGGCCCCGGCGCGGAGGTCGAACATGCTGAACCGTCCGCCACATCCGGTTGACCGCTGGTCCGCGTCGACCACTGCCCGCGCGGCCAGCACCGCGACGCCCGGGGTGGCGTAGATCCCAGAAATGAACTTCGAGGCGCGCCTTAGGCAAATTGTTGGGTCGATACCGCGGAGCTCGTCTCTGACGTTGTCCTCCCAGTCGTCCTCGTCCAGCCGGCTTGGCTTGTTGGGGCGTTCAAGCGCCCACGCGCGGCGATCTATGGACCGGAGATCGTCGGCGGACGGACGGCGCCCTGGTTGCTCGCGAGCCCACTGTTCGAGGAGCTGCGCGCGGTTGGCTTCGATCTGATTTGACCGTCGCGACATGGGCTTCACCACGTGAACGAGTTCCGCGATCTCGCCGTCAGCGTTCAAGGTGTAGCCGTGCCGCGCGAGAGCGGCCAGCCAGTCAGGGTCGGTGCGGGCCGCGAGATCACCCTCTGCGTTGACGACCGTGTGGAAGCGCATGGCCACACGGGAGTCAACGTTCGACCACGCACCGTCGACACCACGTACTTTTGCGCCCAGCCACAGGTGACGGTGGATGTGCGGGTCCAGAGACCTCGATCGACGGTGGCGGAGCTCCACCACCTCGATTCGCGACAGCCCCTCTCGCACACGACCCCCCGCGCCCCGCCGCGCATTCAACTCCGTCGCCCACGAGAGGATCACCCGATCGCGAAGACGGTCCTGGAGCGCTTCGAACTCGAGCGCCAACTCCGGATGCAGAAGCGTCGCAACGCTAATTGACTTCGGCACGTTGATCGTGCCGTCGAGGACGAGGTCCGCGTCGGGACTAGCGAGAACACGGCCGCGCGGCGCCCCCGTTTCCGGATCGCGTCCGTCGACCCACTTCGTCAGCGCGTTTTCGTCGAACGTGTCAGCGGTGATCGTTCCGTCTTCAACGACGAACCGACTCACCGTTGGGCTGTCGCCGCGTCCGTACTGCGTCAGCGCAGCAACGCCGACAGACGTTCGAAGATGCGCGTCACAGGATCCTTCGAGCGCGTACGCCAGGGCTTGCTTCACTCCGCGAGAATCAACGCCCCGTTTCCACCGCTCGAGCCCTCCGCGCATGTCAGCAGGCTACGCGGTTATGTGCATCCGCACCAGCGTTTCACAGTAAGTGCCTGCGTGCATTGCAGTTTCGGCTATTCATGGGCGACTCGCCGCGATGCGTCGATGAGCGCCTGGCCTGGACACCTCGCTAGCGCGCGCCAATGCGCACCTCGATTACTTGCCGCCACTTAATTACCTCCGCTGCGTCCTCTGGCCGAAGCGTTCGCATATGGGCGAGTCGATTTCGGATGGGCATGATCTGAGCGCTGAACTGGCGCCACAGAGCCGCGGTCATGCCGAGGTCGCCGATCTCTGAACGATCCTTCAGCTGCAACAGTTCGCCAAGCGAGAGCCATTCGAGCGGATCGCGGAGCTGCTTGATCGAGGTCGCTCCGAGATAGGCAGCTTCAGTCGCGCGCTCGAGAACCTTCGAGGGCAGGTCGCCGTTTAGGCATTGCTGTCGCCATGATGTCGACCACGCTGACTTGGCGCGCTTGCGGATCTCCCGGCGTATCGTGCGCTCGATCCTCCACAATCCCGCGCTCACATCGAAGAGCTGTTGTGGAGCATCCAGTTCACCGGCAAGCACATCATCCAGCGCGCTCTTAAGTGGTGCGAGGTGCTTAGGGAAGTTCCACGCGCGCGAATCCTTGGTGCGTCGGGTGATACCCGAAGCGTCAAGGGCTTCGACTTCTCGTGCACTCAACAAGCTCAAGGCGACTTCGCCCGTTATAAGGTTCTCGTAGATAACCCGATCCAGCGCAGCACACAGCTCGGGACCGAGTTCGGCGAGTGCGCGACACAGCGCTTCGGCGGGGGCTACCTCGTCGACGGCGCAGGTCGGCCAGTGTGCGTGTCCCCCGACCGGAACGGTTGGCGCATGGGCGAAGCTCGCATCATCGAGTAGCGAACTCCCTACGACCCGAGGAAAGGCAATTCGTGGCGCCCTTGAAAGCAGAATGACGTGACCGCCCGCCTCGACCTCAGCGAAGACCCTCTCTCGAAGCGGACCGAACTGCCCGCGCGCAGCAGGCCCCGCTAGCGACTCAAGGCCGTCGATCACGATCAGACGGCGAGCTGGGGGCTCCTCCGACTGGAGGTATTCAGAAATCTCCTTGCTCTCGGTGAGCGTCGACGTCAAGGCACGTCGAGCTGGTTCGTTACTGTGTCCAAGCTGAAGGAACACGATTCGGAGCTGCTCAGCTTTTCGACGGATACTGGCGACCCACTCTTCATAGTCGTACTCGGTCACACGAGCTCCAGGAGGACGCTTACTTCATAGTCGCCGTCGCGCTGGTGTATCAGTCCGAGGTCCGTGAGACGTCTGACAGCCACGTGCTCGGCAGACGCCAGCTCCTTAAAGTCCTCTGGACTGTCGATCAGGAGCTCGAGCATGATGGCCTCTGTGGCGTAGTAGCGCTTAACGTGCTGGACGATCTCCTCTATGTTCCCCTGAACCCGACTTTTCCAATCAGCCAGTTCCGTCAACACCGACGAACGAGTCATCGTCCGCTGAAACACGTCCGTCGGGAGGTGATCGACAACCGCGGAGCTGAGATTGCGGTAGAGGTATGCATGGCCCCCGGACGCCTGATGCAGCGCTTCGAGGGCGCCTGGCTCAATCTGTATTCCCATTTTCCCGCCGACAGTGCTCGCCAAGTCATCAGCCTCTTCACGCTCGAGCGGCTTCACGTACACCGCCTTGGCCCAGGAGAAGAGTGGGTTAGGACGACCGTAAAGCCGTCCGCCCTCGATGATTGCGCTCGTGAGTCCCGACAGCACGAAAGTGAAGTTGTCGGATTCCTGGACGACGCTTCGAAGCGCGGATAACAACTGCGCCACCCGGGGCATATCGCCTTCGGCAATATCGATCCGATCGGCTGGAGTCAGGTACTCGATCTCATCGAGGAGCAGCAGGACCCGGTGGCCGCTCTTGTGCAGATGTTTGAGAACGGCTTGAAGTGCGTACTTCAGCTCCAGGATGGTTGGCCGGTCGGCAAGTTGAGACAGCTCCTGTGTCCGCAGCCGGCGCGCTTTGAGTTCGTCGATGAGTCGGCGCCGGAGGTCGGCGACGATATCGTCGCTGGGATCTTCGGGAGGAGATGGAAATGCCTCGAGGTCCATCAGAACCGTCACAACCTGGTCTTCGCCTAATTCGTCCTTCAGCTGCATCAAAATGCTTGTCTTGCCGGATTTGCGTAGTCCGAATACTCCTGTCACGCGTTGGTTGAACACATCGTCGCGAAGGGACTGCAGGAGGGTCCGGCGACCGAAGAAGCTCGCCCCGTGCACCGGGGTGGTCATGTAGAAGAGATCCCGCGTGTAGATGTGATCCCGGAGCAACGTGATGAGGGACAACTCATCTTCATCGTCGACCAAGAACGGAATCGCGAGCTTGGAGGGACGGGACCAGTCGTTGAGCTTCACGCGCAATCGACGGTCGGGGGACCACATGAAGAACGTGTCAGGCGTGACGGAGCGGCCGGCGTTCGCTACTTCTCGCGCCGCGGCCTCAAACGTTCGACCTTGCAGATCGTCGTGCGGACTGTAAAAGATCATGACTTCGCGAGTGAACCCGAATCCGGCTTCGATCGCTCCACTGAAACGCACATGAACGATGGCGCAGTCGCGAAACCCCTCCGCACGGCTGAATCCCGCGTAAACAACTTGGGACCCCAGGCTTCGAAGCGCGTCCATGTGTTCGCGAAGGATCGGATATTTGAATCGGACACGGTCGATGTTCGCCAACAGATCGGGATGCTGCGGCGCGCGCACCGGCGCGGAGCGCCAGCCATGCTGGCGCAGCGACGGAGCTGTGGGGTCGAAACTGGGGCTGTCGATGTAGGGATCGACGTGATCGCGTCGTGTTGCGGACGGCCGACGCGGTGGGGTGGCGGCCGCGACTCCAAAGGAGGATCGCACCTTCGCGGCAACGGGCGCCTCGACCGTAGACGTTGGCCCCTTGACGAACTCCCCCAGCTCCCGAAGTCGCGCCAGCACCAGTCGGACATCGATCTCAAGATCCAACGCAAGTTCGTGTACTCGAATCCTTGCCATCTTCCGTTCCCCCTCACTCCCATTCCTATACTGTCGGACGCGTGCGGTGACTCGACATCGCGACTCTGGGTCACCTGCGACAGAGGACGCCGACAACACCGACCGCGAAAGCTCCGCGCGGTGCCCCACCACGAGCCCCAGGACTCTGAGCAGATAGCGTGATCGGGAGCGCTGGCTGGTGGAATAGCGGACAGGGTCCTTAGGGGGAACTCGCACATGACACAAGTGCCACTTCCGGGCGAACAGAGCGCACTGCGCGGGTACCGCTGGCAGTACGACCACGCGTCGCGGTTGGTGTACGACGCGATTGTCGATGGCGATTTCGACCGGCTGGTGCTGGCTTCGACCGATGCAGGGCAACTCGACGATCTACTCCTGTTCCTGAGGGGTCGGCGAGCGGCGTATCAGTTCAAGGGCGGCGTGAGCCGGGCGACGATTTCGTTGAGCGAGCTTGTCCGCTCCGGCAAGACCCCTGCGGGGCACCCGACTGACTCCCTCTGGCGGGCGCTTGCCACCGCCTGGCTGCGGCTTTCACCCGGCGATGACCGACCGTTGACCGTGCATCTGTCTATGGCCGCCACATACTCCACAGCGGACCATTCGACGGAAGGACCAAACCGCCCCTCCCCCGACCACTTCCGAGCTTTTGCGGCGAGGGCCCTCGAGCCGCTCATGGCGGGCACCAAGACGTTTGACGACCTCCCGGAGTGGAGCGTTCCGCTTCAACGACTGCTTGACGCATCCCGATTGTCGAAGGACGAGTTCACGCGGTTCCTTCCGTCAGTTCGCCTCGAGTTGGGACTGAGCGAAGCCCTAGACGGTGCTGATGGAAGCCGAAGCGACGATCTGCGCAGCCTTTCTGATGCTTTACTCCGGGAAGTGAGCCATGCAAGCGGACCTGTTGAGCTGACCAGAGATGAGGTACTTGCCCTAGTCAATTGGAGCAACCGAACGTCGTTCCGCAGCGTCCACGAGTTCCCTGTCAACGGTGCTACATACTCTCCGTTGACCGGCGCGGTCGCGCTGCTGCACCGGGAGCTCGACAATGCCGTCTCTGGCTACCTTGCCGTTACCGGTGCGCCGGGCGCCGGTAAGTCAACTCTCCTCTCCCAGTCACTCTCGGGACTCACTGATCGAGTCGTGCGCTACTACGCGTTCGTCCCGGGAGGCGGCGGGAACGCTAGGAATAGGCTCTCCGCTGAGTGGTTCCTTCACGACCTCAGCACGATGCTCCGTGACTCAGGGCTCCACACCGCACAGAAGAGGTTGACTTCGCGGACCGTCCACGACCTTCGACAGTCAATTCACGAGCAATTCGATGCCGCGTCCGAGGACTATTTGGCGAACGGGCGCCGAACGATCGTCGTAGTGGATGGCCTGGACCACGTGCATCGCGATTACTCCGGAAATGATGCGCTCACGGCCGAGCTGCCCAGTCCGGCCGAGCTGCCTCCTGGGCTGATCTTCATCGTAGGGACGCGGGACTTGAGCCCCTTACGGAGCGAGGCCAGACAGTACATCGAGGATGCCGGGACCGAGGTGAACCTCGAGAAACAGCGGCTTCAGAAAAGCGCGGTCGTCCAGGTCTGCGAGAGGTTTGAAGCGACGCGAACTTTGCCGCGGTCTGTCCATGAACTCATAGCGAATCGCAGTGCCGGCCATCCGCTTGCGCTCGTCTATCTTCTCGCCCGCGTCGGTGACTACGTGGGGGATGACCCTGTCGGTTTCGTCGCATCCGTGCCGCAGTATGACGGCGACATCGCCATGCTCTATCGCGCGGCCTGGGACGCCTTGGACGCCGACGGAGAGCTCGAACGCGTGCTTAGGATCTGCAGCCGATTGCGGACTGGTTTTGACCTCGACTGGATGCGCACGTGGACAACTGATTCGACCACCAGGCTATTTAGAACTCAGCTTCGATACTTGTTCCGGATAGAACGGGGCCGGTGGCGGTTCTTTCACGATTCATTCCGGCAGTTTGCTCGCGAACGGACATCGATCGGCGATGATCGGGCGCCTGACGACACGGTCGACCGTGAGGCGCATGCGGAGGTCGCGGCGATTTGCGAATCGAGCGCGAACCCCGTGTTCGTCACCCAGGCGATTTTTCACCGCTTTCAAGCGGGCGACCTTGACGGAGTGCTGAGGCTCGGTACACAAGAACTGTTTCGGCGCCAGTTCCGCGAGCTGCGTGCTGCGACCGCGATCGCCGATGATGCGAAGCTGGTGATGACGGCAGCAGCGCAGACTGGCGATCTCGTCGGACTACTTCGCGGGCTGCTGATACTGTCCGAGATCTCTGACAAGTCGTCCGAGATCGAGGACGTGGATGTCTGCAGAGTCCTCGTACGTGCCGGGCGTATCGAGGACGCAATCGACTACGTCGGCGACGAACAGGCCCTCCGAGTTCCCCTGTCGCAGGCTTACAACCTCGCCGCTGACCTGGCGACCCAGAACAACGCGGCGGGCGAACGCATCTTTGCTCTGTTCAATCACTTCGGGCTCGAACAGCCTGGCGGTGCGCGGGGCGTGCGCACCGACTCCGATATAGCAGAAGGCTGGGCTCGCTGCGCCGCACACTTCCTGCCGATAGACACCGCCCTATCTCGGATGAGGACTGTCCTCCCAACTGTTATAGGAGAGCGAGATTGGGAGTTCTCGCGGTCATACGCGCTGTTCGGTGAGCTACTGACCGCGTACGTCGATGAACTCGGCGTGACGTCACCAGCGAATGTGTCCACCATCGACACGGCGTTGCTGGAGGAGGTCCGGCTACTGGCGCGTAAAGCCGTGCCCGAGCAGTCATTGTCCCGTCTGACCGCTCTACTGGTCAGCATGCGCGTTCACGTCCATGCTGTCTCCCTCCTCGAACAAGGATCATTTGAGGATCGCGTCGCGTCGTTCAAGCACTTCCGCGAATCACTCAAGGGTCTGCCCGCCGGCCAAACGACGCTTCTCGACATAGCCATCCTCGAGGCTGAGTACGGCTCTGCCGACCGTGCACTTACGACCCTGATGCGCACAAGCTTTGACCGCGCTCTCACGCTCTCCGAACTGGGGGCGTCTGGAGCCGACGACGCAATCGCAAACCACTACGAGTACTGGCGCCTTCGCCACGAGCTAGAGATTGGCCTTGGGGTTTGGCCCTCTTACTTTGGAGCGGGTCCAATCTCGTCCACGCCCGCGGCAGCAGCCACGCCGGCCGGGAATGACGTGGCCAGTAGCGCCCCTCTGCATCGCGACACCGAGGCGATTGAGCTAGCGGACCGAATCGACAGCCTTGTACGCCATATGGCGTTTGCTCACGCACTCATCTCAAATGGAATTGAGGTCGGCGAGGACGAGGCTTGGGAAGCGATCAGTGTCGTAATCAACCTGTTTCCGCCCACAGCGCGGAGACAGCCGGGGCATTCCTTACATTCACTGCGGAGTAAGCGCCCAGAGCTGCATCACATCGCAATCGAAGTACTCAACACGATCAGCCCTCGTTTAGTCAGTCGCTATGGACAGGCCGTCAGCCGACGATTTGTCGTTCAGCCTGAGGAATGGCATGTGTCCCTGCAGGTCTCGCTCGGCATCCGGTTGACGACCGTCGGAGTCGCCTCTCCTTGGTTGACCGAGTCTCTCAAGTCATTCGAGTCGCAGGCGACCGAGCAGGGAGTCAACGGAGCCCTCGTCGACCTGGTGGCTCTGGTCGACGCGTACGCCGACCTGGGAATGACCGAGGAGGCCGAACGTGTGTGCATGCAGCTTTGGCGGACAGCGTTCGGGCTGGGTTCGCAAAACGACTACCAATTAGCGCGCTGGGTTCAGTGGCTTGGCCGCGCCGCTCCGCGCCTCGCGAATCTGGACGATGAGGCTGCGTGGCTAACTCGAGTGCTCGTCGCTGCCGAGCCACTCACCGACCAAGCAATCGGCGCCGAACACCTGGCGGAGGCCCTGGCGCCCACGTCCCCGAGGCTCGCGCTCAGTGTATTCGAGAGCCTCGTTGCCCGCGGTGCGGTCTCGCACACCGATGCGATGGCGAACCTGCTCGCCGCGCTTATCCGGGCTGGCGGTCACGACCGAGAGACGATTTTGCTTGCCTCGGAAATAACAACCGGGATAATCGCCGCGGCCGGCAACAAACCCCAACCAGAGCTAGTCGAAACGCTGGCACACAGTGCGGACCGCAGCCTGCTTGACAATCTCGAAGCGGAGCTTGGCAAGACAGCTCTCCCAACCACACGGACGGCTTGGGTTCGGCCCCTTGCCCCCACGCCCGCGCCGGATAGGCCGCCGGTGGGCGACGGCGGCGAGTACGGCCGGCTCGAGCTGCGAGGCGGAGAGCGACTCTCACCCGTGGACGTCAGCGCCCGCGCGCGTGACATCTCCTCGCTGCGTGAGCTGGTCGACGAGGAAACGGCTTCGTCGCATTTCAACTGGCTGCCCGTGCTGGACAGAAATTTCAGCGAGGTGGACGCTGAAGCAACTGCGGAAGTCTTTGCGGGATCCGCTCATGAGGCACGGGTGCTCGCGTGGGCGGCCCAGCGCGAATTCGACCAGGGGCGGGCACCCGCGTCTCAGCGCTTTGCTCATCGCGCGCTGAGCCTGTCCACACTCAGTTCCTGGTCGAGCATCCGCGACGCCGTGCGCCGCGACGCCGTCCGGCTGCTGGTAGCCACAGGCGCCATGACAGCCACCGACGCCGCGCAAGACTTCGTCCGCTTTGTGACGGAGGAGCGTTGGTATAGCTCCATGCTAAGCACGGATATTAACGACATCTTCGACGCGCTCGGTGCGGACATTTCCGTCCCCGGGTATTGGGAGACCGTTCGCGAGTACCTCGCCGGCCTGTCCGAAAACCTCGCGCTGCCAGCGCCTCATCCCGAACAGCCGACGCTTAGGTGGTGGATCAACGTCGCGCTTCCCGGTCGACGGTCCGCTTCTGCACTGACGCCTGCCCAGGCCGTCGCGGAGTTGGCCGCGATGCATCTGACACATCCCGCCTGGGCCGTGCGGGAGGGAGCAGCGCAGATAGTCGTCTCGGCGTTGAGGCGCGGTTCGGAAAATGTTGCATGTGCCTTGGCGCGACTGGTCGACACGGCACCCACAGACGATGTGCTGGAGTCCGTAGCAGGCTGCATCGCGGCGGCAGGATCCACGGGGGCCGCCTCGCTCGACTCCGTGCGCGACGTGATCGCGACGCACCGAAACTTGCTTATCAGGCGGCTCTCAGCACCCGGCATGACTCTTCACAACCTGAGGATCGCGCGACCCTTGCCCGCCATCTACCGTCTCCAACTCCCTGAGGATCCCGCACAGGTGCCGGACACCATCTTCGGCGCGGAGGCTCCCTTCCTCGCTCCTTTCGAGGACTCGTACGCGCTGCTGTCCAGAGTCTCGGGCCTGGATTTCAGCACTGTCCTCGCAGTAGCGGGTCGTTACGCCACCGACGCACTGGCGACCCTGCCGGACACCGAGGACGCCATGAGCGCGCTGCGCGACGCGGCGATGACGCTGTCGAATCCTTCATCCCTCATCCTGTCCTCCCGCACCGCGTTTGGGCATGTGCTGGGGGATCTATTCGATTCTGGACAGATCGGCCCCTTGCCGGCGCGCGTGGAACGTCATCTCCGAACCGGAGACGTCGCCATGGTGGGGCGGACAAACGACCGAATGCCCGACTTGATTCCTTCGCATCCCCCTGCCGGACATGACCAGACGCCCGAAACTTGGGCAGCCGGGGCCGAGGCTCGGATGGATGAATACGTCCGCGCGAACCTGGCAGGCTCCGACCGGATCGTGGGCGCGCGGAGCGAGCTGGCCATCTTGAACTGGCCACATCTCGAGGAAAGTTACTCGTGCGATCTTGCGCGGCGCGGCGAGAAAAGGATGCGCACCGAGCTGAAGGTAAGCATGCTGATCTCGGACCTTGCCGACGTATCGAACGCGCTGACGGATCCTGATGATATGCCTCTGCTGCTGAAAAACCACAGCAATGCTTTCATGGAGCGTCGCGCCGATTGGTTGGCGTTCCACCCACGGCTCGCTAACCTCCTGGGATGGAGGCTCGCGCCGGGTTCGATTGGGGATTGGCGTACCGCCACTGACCGACCCGCAGCAGCAACGAGCATCTGGACCAACGGAACCTGGGGCCGCCACAGCAAGATGTTTGATGATGCGGTCTCAGAAGGGTGTGTTGTGACTCTGACTCCGGACGGGTTGGCGGACGCTACGGGTCTCCTTGGTCCACTCGATCTAATCCTCACTCTGGAACGCACACAGAAGGGACGCGAACAGCCCAAGACGACGGTAGTTCGCCGAATTGAGTTGTGAAGGAGCCAGAGCGCGGCCGAGTATCCGTCGGGCTAAGATTCGCCAAAGGTGAAAAAGTGGCGGGAGAACGGTGACCGGGTGGCGAGTCGGCGATGCTGTCGCCTTCGAACAGATGCGCCAACTTTCGGCGATGCTCACATCGCGCCTCATTGTTGACGACCCCACGCGCGCATTCGAGGTGCGTCGACAGACTTTACTCGTGGATGGATTCGACCGTGCCTCCATCGATGAGCGTTCGCGCGAGCTGGCCGCTCTGCTGCAGGCGGTGCTAGCCGAATGACGGGACACGGGGCCGGACAGCACCTCGACCACCGCCGGTTGGTGGATGAGTTATTCCGAGACGTAACACCCTCTCCCGAGCCGTCCATTGTCATATTGACGGGTGGCCCGGGAAGCGCTCCCGCGCGAGCTATCGCGCGCCTACGGGCCGAGTACGACGATCCGGTCGCCGTGATCGACAATAACCAGCTGGCTGCTCTGTCGGGCAGCGCGGACATTGCAGCGCAATGTGTTCAGTTCGCGCTTAGTTCTCGCCGTTCGCTAGTGATGTGCTCGTCGACACCCGACATACCGGCGGAGATGCTCGCTTCCTTCGCTGACGCTGAATTCACCACGCGCATCGTGTCCGTATCGGCGAGACAGACAGAGAGCCTCCTCTCGGTGGTATCGGCGCAGCTGCGGGAGGCAGAAATTGAGGCCTTGGGCACAGTCGAATCCTTCGATGAGGACTGGTCGAGCTCACGCTCGTTCGTCAGGAGCACCCAGGCCGATGCGGATGCCTATCGAGTGACCGTGATGGACGGGGACGGAAACATCCCGTTCGACGGTTCGGGCGAGGGCGCCGTGCGCGCATTTGACGAGGCGCGACTGCTACCGATGTCCAACCTGCAGTCGGTCGCATGGCTTGGAGAGCTGCGCCGGTTGGCGGCGTACGCCGTCTCAGGCGTACCGAGTCGACCCTCGACATCCATTCGCGAAGCACTCATCCGCCTGCACGAAATGGCCCTGCATCAGGTTCTGCCACAATTACCGATTCGCCGTGACGGGCCAGTAGCTGCTGCTCAGCTGGCGAGCCTGTTGAAGCAGCGCGATCGCTTGGCGCAGGACCACCGGTTCGACACATCGGAGCGCGCGAGACCCAGCGTGCAGCCGCCGACGAGCGGAGGAAGCCGCGGCCTCTAGCTTCGTCGACTAGCCGCAGTGCATTTGCCACCCGTTTCGTTAGCGGATACGAGTCCCACCCAGGGCAGACCTCAGGCGCTGCCGGTGGGACGTCGGGTCGACGATGGCGGCGGCGATTGCGGCTCGCAGCCAAGTCAGATTGTCCGCAGAGATCCCCTCGAGCGGCTCAAGACACCAAGCGACCTCTGCGTGAAGAGCGTCACGGTCCAGTGTGCCGACGACGGCTTCGTGACTGAAAGCGACGGTCGCGACGCGGTACAGGACCGCCTCGGCTTCGTTTCGATCGATGTCCGGCATTTCGGCTCCTTGGCCTGAGGGTACTGGAGGCTGCGGGTTCATCTGCGGGGTCCTTCTAACTGTGGATTGTTGAGGGCTTGGTGTGGCGCCGCCGGATCCGGCCGTTGCGTTCGGGGGTGGGTGCGGAGTTGGTCGTTGACTCGCCTGGCAATGTCGTCCATGCGCGCTTCTTCGGCCTTCTGCCGCGCGAGTTGCGCAGCGCGCGGTTGGTCGGCTCGTCGGAGGCGGTCGATCATCTCCGGGTGTTCCGCGGCGTAGGCGATGGCGCGTGCGCGTTCGTTGTCGCGGCGGAGCGCGTTGATCTCGGCCTTCGTGACGCGCTCGTCCCGGAGCGCGGCGAGGCGTTCGTTCGACCATGCTCCAGTGAAGAACGCGTCGGATGCATCGCGGTTCGCACGGCGTTCCGCAGTATTGATCTTGTGGATGCGGCGGGGCGGAAGTCCGGCGTCGCGGCGTCGCTGCTCGCGTTCTTTCCACTGACGGTTGGCCGCGAGTACCTTGTCGCGGTTCGCTTCGTAGTATCTGCGGTTTGCGGCTTTCACTTTGTCGGGATTGTCTGCCCGGTACCGGCGAGCGGCCTCGCGGTACTTTTCCGGATCGGCTCTGCGACGTTCGCGCGCCTGGTCGCTGAGGCGGTCCTGATTGCGGGCGCGCCACTGCCGCGCGAGTTCAGCGCGGTGAGCCCGGAAGGCGACCGGATCTTCGGTCATCTTGCGTTCGATGTATGCGCGGGCTCGTTCTCGGTGTTTAGGCAGGATGGCGTCGCGGTGTTCGACGTAGTAGTGGTGCTTGCGCTGGCTGCGTTGCGCTGCTTGCCGGCGGCGCTCGGCAGCGCGGGCGCTTTGTTCTCGATGGAGCTTCAGGTAGTGCTCACGGCGTTCGGTTTTGTACCGGCGGCGGTAGTCCGCGATCTTGTCTTTGTTTGCTTCTCGGTACCGCCGCGCATACTCGCGTCGGCTCTCGTCATCCCGTTGCCGGTCTTCGGTCGTTGACGGCCGCGAGTCGGGACGCTCGGCTCGTCCAGCGAACTCGTTGAGACCGGGGCTCATCGGGTCGCGCTCGTCCATGACCTTCCTTCCCGCGCGTTGTGGATCGAGACCGCACCTTGGCCCGGGACTGTTCTCTGACTTTGATGCCGAGCGAGCCGGTCGACGAGATCCGGCCGGAAGCCGCTCGAGGGGTGTTGCGGTTCGTCGTCGATGATGACGACGGGCGCTTCGGAGTACCCGAGTTCGGAAGTCAGGAACTCCGGAACCTCGCTCAGATCCGGGGCGGTGATGTCGGCGATGCGGAAGGGGATGTCTCGAGCGGTGAGCACGAAGCACGTGAGCCGGCAGCTGTGACATGAAGGCCCCGTGGAGTAGACCGTGACGGCATTCACGAGGGGTCCCGCGTCGTCTGCTGCGCCGCTTCCGCCGCGCGCCCGTCGAGTCTTCGAAAAGTGGGCGCCGGATTCTCTGCCGTTTCCGGCTTCAGCTCTGTCGGAGAGCCGGGGTCCGGGGGTTCGGGAGTGTGGGAGTGCGGGACGCCGGGAGTTCCGGAGTCTGTAAGTGCGGAGAGGACAGACTCCCGAAGTTCGGCTTCTGTGGACCCATGCAGTGAGTCCTTCCGGGCGAGAAGCGCGTCGATCGCGACGCGGATGAGGGTGTTTTCGGTAATCCGTTCGGTGCGGACCTGTCGGCGCCGCATCAATGCCCGCGCGACCGCCCCGAGCGCGGCGTACTGGTCTTCCCGAACTCGGGTCTCCTTGCGTGTAAGGCGTGCGTACATCGGCGCCGACCTGTCGGCTCCGTCACCCGAGGATTCGGTTTCCACGCGGAGGCGGGCGTCGGCGAGCTGGGTGGAGAGGTCGATGCGGACCATCGGTCAACCGGCCTTCCGAAGTTGCGCGAGTCGACCCGCGAGCTCGAACCCGACGCTCATCGCGTCCCAGATCGCGGCCGCGGTGCGACGGGTGTCTGGGGTGGCGGTGATCACGTCGCCGGTGAGCGGCGCGTTGGAGTGGACCCGGTACTGACGCAGGTAGCCCGCGAAGCGCGGTACGCCGAGGGTCGTGTCGAGCAGGTGTTCCCAGTCGCGCAGCTGCGAGGAGATCCGCGAGTCGATGCGGTTGAGAAGCACGGCGTGCGGCACGTGACGGGGCTCGATCAGTCTGGAGATGGTCCGAACGGTCGGGTTCACGGCCAGCGGCTCCGGCGGAAGCGGCACGATCGCAAAGTCCGCGAGATCCAGAACGGTCTCCAATGTGCGGACGTCTTCGAGACTGCCCGGTGTGTCAACGATGGTCAGGTCGTAGCGGTCGCCGAGTTCCGACAGTCGGGCCACGTCGGCCAGCGCGGGTAGCGCCGCGTAATCGAACGGGAGCGCTGCGCCGGCGTTCTCCGCCCACCAAGCCGTGGACTGCTGGGGGTCGACGTCAACGACGAGAACACGGAGCCGCCGCGACAGTGCGGCCGCGATCTGCATCGTGACCGTCGTCTTCCCGACGCCACCCTTTTGGTTTGCCACCGCGACGATGCGAGCCGGAACCAAACGCTCAGTGTCCATGTCGCGTCCCCCGGACAGTGGAAGCTGCGATCCACGCCTGAAGATCGCGGAGTGGGTACAGGACGGTGCGTCCGAGCCGGCAGAACGGCGGGTCCTGGTGTCGATGCCGACGAACCGCGAGCGCGTTCTCCGTGAGACCCGGGAGTATACGTGTGACCTCCTCCGGCGTGAGGTACTCCCCCGGGGCGAGCAACGGATCTGGGGCTGTTGTCTTGACCACACTTCACTCCGATCTGCATTTCCCAACTAGCGTTTGACACGAGTGTCGTGTTAAGCCGTACACTTAGTCAAGAGTCAATTTCGGAATGCGTGGCGCGGTCAGACACACTGAGGAGGTGAAGGTCGACGTGAGAACTCTCGACGGCAAGACGATGACTGCAGACGCAGCGACGGTGCCCGTCGGATCCGCGCTGCGCATCGCGCCCGCGTTCGTCGCGTCGTCAGACGACTCGACGCCCGGGATTCGCGTGTCCGTCGAAGGCGAGTACGTCCCTGACGAGGGCCGCTACGTCATCCGCGAGATCCGCGCTCGTGCGTTAGAGCCGGACGTTCGAGAGAGCGGGCTGCGGCGCGCCCCCACCCAGGCGATCATCCAGGTCGCCGTGCCACATTGCATCGCTCTGCAGCTCGCCGGCGAAGGTCCGGATAAGCCGTGGACGACTGTCGCGGACATCAGCGCGGTAGAAGGACGCCTCATCCCAGACTGGATCGCAACCGAAGCGACGAAACGGGGATCGAATGACGCCCGCATGGATGTCATCGAAATTCTCTACGGCGCATCCGCGCTCGCGGGGCTACCTCCTGTGAAAGCCGTGCAGATGGAACTGAACGTCCCCCACCGCACCGCCGCGGACTGGATAAAGAAGGCACGCATCGCAGGACGCCTGAGCGGCATGAACTATCACGTCGGCCGACAGGCGGATGGGTAGCGTCCACAAGTACAAGACGAAAGCGGGCACCAGGTACCTGGTGCGATACAAGAAGCCCGACGGAGTACAGGCCGCAAAGCGCGGGTTCCGCACGAAGTTCGCCGCACAGGACTACCTCGCGACTGTCTCCGTATCGATTTCCGCGAATCAGTACGTCGATCCGACGGACGGTGAGATCCGTATCGCGGAGTTGGCTGACACCTGGCTGCAAGATCAAGCGGCCGTCTTGAAGCCCTCCTCGATGAGGTCCCTCGAGTCGGCATGGCGCATCCACGTAAAGCCCCGCTGGGGGAGTGTGCCCGTCGGGCAGGTGCGTTACAGCGACGTTCGCGCCTGGGTCACCGAGATCGCATCGAAACGGGGCGCGACCACAACGATCCGCTCCTACGGAGTCCTCGCTGCCATCCTGGACATAGCCGTCCGCGATCGCCGCATTGCCGAGAATGCAGCGCGCGGCATCAAGCTACCCCGGAAGCAGCCCAAGCGGCGCGTGTATCTCACCCACCAACAGGTACATGCCCTGGCCCTGCAATCAATGCAACCGACCCTCATCTACTTCCTTGCCTACACGGGCCTTCGCTGGGGCGAAGCCACCGGGCTACGCGTCGACGACATCAATCTCGCACGACGCCGAGTGCACGTGCAGGAGAACGCCGTCATGGTCAACGGCACCATCCACGTCGGCACACCCAAGACCCACGCGGCACGATCCGTGCCTTACCCTGATTTCCTTGACGCACTGATGCGGCACCAGGTCGGACGCAAACCGCGCCGTCAGATCCTCTTCGGCGACGGTGACGCTCATCTTGCGCTTCCCAACTCCCAGGACGGGTGGTTCGCCGGCGCCGTCCGCCGCTGCATGACCGCAGACCCCGGCTTCCCGCGCATCACCATGCACGACCTGCGCCATACAGCCGCCAGCCTTGCGATCAGCGCGGGTGCCAACGTCAAAGCCGTGCAGCGCATGCTCGGTCACGCGTCCGCCGCGATGACACTCGACACCTACGCGGATCTATTCGACGACGATCTCGAGTATGTCGCCGATGCTCTCAGTCGCGCTCGTGATGCCACCGTCGTCCAGGTAGTCGAATCCGCACTCTCGGGCGCGAGCCTGCTAGTCGAAGCAGAAGCAGATCCTGACCGACAGCTTCGGCGCTAAGAGGGCAACCACCTCTGTAGCGCGACATTCGGTACGTGATCCGTTCGCAGCGAATCGGACGCGGATTTGCTCACGGAGTTTGACAGCCGAGACCGCTTTCTCACCCTGACCAGCGCGTTCGACACGGAAAGGACCGGTGCGCCGAACGTTCACCTGTCAGGGCTTCCTGCCATGATCTAGCAATGAGCCAGACCCCTTCAACAACGCCGCGGTCGAAGCAGATCGAACGGAGAATCTATTTCTTCCGGCTTGACGCAGGTTCAAACGGCGACGGGACTGCGAAACCGGTCGACCTTGGCCCTGCGTTGGAAGCGATCGACGACCTTCCCTTCACGTCCGAGTCACGCCGATACTGGGGGCAGAAGGGCGGCGATGACATTGCTCTGTGGACGCACGGCAAAGGCGACAGGTTTAGCCTCGCCGCGGTCCGACGCGCAAACTTGCCCCGCAGCGAGTCCGGAG
Source organism: Microbacterium sp. (assembly GCA_029239165.1). GTDB lineage: Bacteria > Actinomycetota > Actinomycetes > Actinomycetales > Microbacteriaceae > Microbacterium. The sequence continues at coordinate 98,420 of JAQZBG010000001.1, forward strand.
GAACCCTGACAGACCTAGCGCTGGGTGCTGCCGCTGGCTTGCACGAACCCATCCACGTGCGCATCTATGGACACAACCTGCTCGGTGTCGAATCGAATTTCTACGGGCCCCGCATATCGCGGCTGGCCCCGTACCTGCAACACGCCCTCGGGGAACGAGCTCCGCAATTTGCTGCCGAAGCGCTATTGCGGCAGGACAGCGCAGAGCGGCTCAATCATGTCGATGAGCTCAGAGTGGTAGAGCTCTACCTCCGCCCGTCGTACATCGACCAAGTGCACCGCGCTAGCAAATCACTCGGCAACGCCTTTGAGGCCATGAACGGACTGTCAAAAGCTGAAGTGCTCGGCCTCACACTTCGCCCAGAGCCCAACCAGAGGACTCCGCTGGGATCGAAAATCTTGAAGGGCATCAAGAAGGTGGCCGGCCGAGCTGACATGCCGGACAACGTCCACCGTTTCAAAGCCAAAGGAGTGACCGAGTCCGGGCGGGTGGAGGCCATCGACCTATTGGAGGATCAGCTCGTAACGAAACGAAAGATCGTCACAATGGGTGCGAGAAGCCGAGCTGTGGATCCGCAGGCCACGTTCGATGCAATCGACGAAGCGTACGGTGAGCTGGAGTCGGAGTTGATTCGGGCTACCGGGCTGAGCACCAAACCGTGAACTCGACAACCGAGACGCCTCGCGCCCGCGCCTCTCGGATCGACGGCGTCTGGCCCGATTGGGCGTCCGTAGCCGCCGCCTTGGCCGCGTGGTTCAGCTTGAACGCCGCATCACCGGCGTTCCTGCAATTCCTCACCACGGACGTTGGCGGACTGTTTGGCGCTCTAGTTGGTCTCCACGGCGCACTCCTCGGGTTCGTGCTCGCCGCCTTAACCATCATCATGGGGTACGCCAACAGCCCACAACTCCGACTTCTTCGTGAAGCTGGCCAACTCCCCAATCTGTTTCGGGTATACCTCGCCGGGATTCGCTCGAGCGCGTTAGCGATGATCGTCGCCCTCGGAGCACTCATCGTTCGTGGGGGGACGCCCGTCGCCGATGTACTTGCCTGGATCGTTTTCTTCACGACTGCAGTCTCACTCGCGCGTCTGATGCGCACTCTCTGGGTCACGAGGAACGTTGTCGCGCGAGTTGGTGACTCGCTGGCACGGGCGGCTCCGAAACCCCCTTGATGGTGACGCTTGTACGACTGCAACTGAACGGCCACTGCTGGCACTGCCGACGAGGAGTCGAGAGCGGAAGCGCGTTTTCGGCGACGACAGGCGATTGCGAACCTAGCTGCGCCCCCGACCGCTGATCACGGTTTTTCTCATTTCTTTCCCACGGCGGTCCTCTGGGCAACAAAGAAGCCCCGCGATCCCTGTATTTACAGGGGTTCGCGGGGCTTCGACGCTGGCGGTGACGGTGGGATTTGAACCCACGGTAGGGGTGAACCTACACAACATTTCGAGTGTTGCACCTTCGGCCGCTC
>JAQZBG010000319.1 GCA_029239165.1 Microbacterium sp.
CGCAGACAGGAGGACTTGCCGGAGCCGGAGGCGCCGACGAGGAAGACGAACTCCCCGCGCTGCACTTCGAAGTCGACACCGGAGAGGGCGGGCTTCGACGTCCCGCGGTAGCGTTTCGTGACGTTCTCGAACCGAATCATGACGCTTCGAGCCTAAGCGCGCCCCTCCGACCTGCCGCGAGCGACACCCCGCACCGGCGCGTCCGCGTCGGGAGAGGATGGGGACTCCTCCCCATCCCGAACCCCCTGCGATGTCACCGCCCACTGCTATACATAAGGGTGCGGTCGCACCAAGGAGCGGCCGAATTGTCTTCGAGGGGGACCCATGAGCACGACACCTGCAGGTTGGTACGACGACGGCACCGGACGCCAGCGCTGGTGGGACGGTCAGCAGTGGACGGAGCACTATGCTCCGGAACCAGCCGATTCGACGGAGCCGGAGGCACAGGCCGCCGGCGAAGACCTCGAGACACCGGCCACCGAAACTCCCGCCGTCGACGAGACCCCGTCCACCGATGAGGCTGGGACGCCGACGGCAGCGACCACACCGCTCGGTGATGACCTCCCCGACCACTCCGCAGCGGCCGCGCCGGTCCTTCCGGTCGCCGCCACCGAACAGCCCGCCTCCGACCAGTCGGGGTCGGACTACCCCGGCACTGCGCCGGCCTACCCCGGAGCGGGCGCACCGTCCGGCTATCCGGCAGCAGGACCTTACGTGCAGACCGGAGCGGAAGAACCCAAGAAGCTCTCGGTCCCGGGACTGGTCGGATTGGGACTCGCCGTCCTCGGAACGATCCTGGTGTTCATCCCGGTGGTCGGCGTCGTCGGGTTCATCCTTCTCGCGGCCGCGTTCATCGTCTCCCTCATCTCGCTCTTCCTGAAGGGCAAGAAGTGGCCGGGCATCGCCGGGCTCGTCCTGGCCGTCGTGGGAACGATCGTCGGCGTCGTGATGTCGTTCGTGTACCTCCTCGCCATCGCGCAGGGCGTGAGCGACGAGATGGACTCCCTACCCAGCTCCTCTCCGTCGATCGAGGCCACCGAGCCGAGTGAGCCCGACGGCGCCGACGAAGGCACACGCCCGACCTCGGCCGAGGTCGCGGTCGGCCTGACCGCGATCCTGGCCTCCGAGGGCACCGAGGCCTACACCGAGCCGCAGATCACCTGCCTCTCGGATCTGCTCGTCGAATCCGACCTCGACAACTCGACGCTGCGCGCGATCGCCGAGAGCGACGGCACGCTGACCGATGTCGACGCCGCCTACGGTTTCGCCGAGGTCTTGGGCGACACGGAGGCCATCTCCGCGTGCTTCGTCCCCTGATCCGGCTGACGAGCGGAACCTGCTGATGACGACGCCGGCCGGCTGGTACGACGACGGCTCAGGCAGCCTGCGGTGGTGGGATGGGGCGCAGTGGTCCGCACATGTGCGGACCACTGACGGAGCCCCGATGGTCACCGAACAGCCTTCGGTCGAACCGGCCGTCCCGGTGGCTCAGTCTCCCGAGGCCACGCCGTTCACCCCGCCCTACACGCTGCCATCTTCGGGAGCATCGACCGAACGGGCGATCGCGCCCCATCCCGTCGGTTCACCTGAGACGGCATGGGCGGTCGGGGCACCGCTGGTACAGCCGCCGGCGCCTGGCGTTTCCGTGCTCGGGGTCATCGGCCTCGCGGTCGTGGTCGTCGGCGTCGTGTGCGCCTGCATCCCGGCGACCTCGGTCGTCGGCTGGGCGCTGCTCGGCGTCGGGTTCGTGCTGTCGCTCGTCTCCCTGTTCCTGGGCGGCCGGAAGTGGCCGGGGATCACCGGTCTCGCGATCGCCGCGGTCGGAGCGCTCCTCGCCTTCGCCGTGTCGCTGGTGCTGCTCGCGACCACCTCCACCGTGGAGAGCACCGGCTCACCCCTCTCCATCCCGGGCGAACGACCGCCGGACGACGACGGGGTCGACACCGAAGAGGGTACGGATCCCTCCTCGATCGAGGGTGCGGAGATGGTTCCCTTCGCCGAGCTCGAAGTCGGCGATTGCCTGCCGTTCGTCGACTACGGGGATACGGAGCAGATCTACGAGCTGCCCGTCGTCTCCTGCGATCAGCCGCACACGGATGAGGTGTACTTCATCTTCGAGGTCGACGACGAGGAGTTCCCCGGCGAGGACGCTCTCGGCGATTCGGCATGGGATGGCTGCGCGGCGCAGTTCGATACCTACGTCGGCATCGCCTATGAAGACTCGGAACTCGACTTCTACAGCTATCAGCCGACGGAGACGTCCTGGGCGCGCGCGGACGACCGTACGGTCCAATGCATCCTGTTCAGCTATGACGATGTGACGGGCACTCTCGAGGGCGCGAAGTACTGAGACGTCGCATGACATGAAGAAGGCCCCGGAGTGATCCGGGCCTTCTTCAGCGAGTCAATCCTCGATCTTGCGCTTGCGCCAACGGATGCCCGCGGAGATGAAGTCATCCAGGTCGCCGTCGAACACGGCAGCCGGGTTGCCCGATTCCTGGCCGGTGCGCAGGTCCTTCACCAACTGCTGGCCGTAGAGGAAGTATGAGCGCATCTGGTCGCCCCAACTCGCGGTGATGTTGCCGGCGAGCTCCTTCTTCTTCGCTGCTTCCTGTTCCTTCTGCAGCAGCAGCAGTCGAGTCTGGAGCACGCGCATGGCGGCGGCACGGTTCTGGATCTGCGACTTCTCGTTCTGCATCGACACGACGATGCCCGTCGGAAGGTGCGTCAGCCGCACGGCCGAGTCGGTCGTGTTGACGGACTGACCGCCCGGGCCGGAGGAGCGGAACACGTCGACGCGGATGTCGTTCTCGGGGATGTCGACCTCGGTCGCCTCCTCCATCAGCGGGATGACCTCGACCGCGGCGAAGGACGTCTGGCGCTTGTCGGCGGAGCCGAACGGGCTGATGCGCGCGAGGCGATGTGTGCCGGCCTCGACCGAGATGGTGCCGAACGCATACGGCGCGTCGATCTCGAACGTCGCCGACTTGATGCCCGCGCCCTCGGCGTACGAGGTGTCCATGACCTTCACCGGGTATTTGTGCCGCTCGGCCCAGCGCAGGTACATGCGCATCAGCATCTCGGCGAAGTCGGTGGCGTCGTCGCCGCCCGCGCCGGAGCGGATGGTGATGATCGCGCTCCGCTCGTCGTACTCGCCGTCGAGGAGCGTCTGCACCTCCAGCTGGTTGATCAGGTCGGTGAGAGACGCGAGCTCCGCACGAGCCTCCTGCGCGGAGTCTTCGTCTCCCATCTCATTCGCGAGACCGACGAGCACCTCGAGGTCATCGAGACGCTGTGCAATACCCGTGATGCGGGCGAGCTCGGACTGACGGTGGCTGAGCGCGCTGGTCACCTTCTGCGCGTTCTCGGTGTCGTCCCAGAGGTCGGGGGCGCCGGCCTCCTCGCTGAGACGCGCGATTTCGTCGCGGAGGTGGGAGACATCGACGACCTCGCTGATGTCGCCGAAGGTGTGCCTGAGCGCCTGGATTTCGGCGGAGAGATCTAGTTCGAGCATGACACCTCAGCCTAACGCTCCCTCGGAGAGGGGGCCGTGATCCCACTCATCCCGATACTCGCGGCGTCCATGGGTGCCGACGTGGCGTTCGCCGCTCTCGTGGCATCGGCGCTGGTGATCGGCCAGCTGTGCGGCAACCTTCCCGCCGGTTGGGCGGTGGGCAGGATCGGAGAGCGGTCCACCATGGTCATCGCCGGGGTGATCGCGATCATCGCGGCGGTCGGGATGGTCTTCGCCCCGACGCTGGGTGTGCTGGCGGCGTCGGTCTTCCTGCTCGGCATCTGCGCGGCGGCCTTCGGGCTCGCCCGTCATGCCTTCATGACCACGCGCGTGCCGATCGCCTTCCGCGCGCGCTCCCTGTCGCTTCTGGGCGGCAGCTTCCGACTCGGCATCTTCATCGGACCCTTCGTGGCAGCCGGGCTCCTGCAGCTCTTCGGCAACGAGAGCGCAGCGATCTGGTTCTTCCTGGGCTGCCTCGTGGTCATGGTCGTCCTGGTCCTGTTCGGTCCCGATCCGGAGAAGATGGCCCCTCCGGTGCCGAACACCACTCACGATGGATACCCGGAGGACTCCGGCGAAGCCGTGAGCGGATCGATTCCCACGTTCGAGCGCGCCGGCATCTTCCAGACGATGTGGCGCCAGCGCGCGGTGCTCGGGCGTCTCGGGCTCGCCGCAGCTTCCCTCTCCGCCGTGCGATCGGCACGGCAGGTCGTGCTCCCGCTGTGGGGGCTTTCGCTCGGGCTGGACGCATCGACGATCGCCCTCGTGGTCGGTGTCTCCGGAGCGATCGACTTCGCGCTCTTCTATGCGAGTGGTCAGGTGATGGACCGCTTCGGACGGCTGTGGGCGGCCATGCCCGCAATGGTCCTGATGGGTGCCGGGTTCCTCGCCCTCTCCTTCACCCACGACCTTGATGCGGCGGTGCTGTGGTTCGGGATGTTCGCGGCGGTGCTGGGCGTCGGAAACGGTCTGTCCAGTGGCATCCTGCTGACCCTGGGCGCAGACGTCGCCCCGAAGCGCGAGCCGGCCGCCTTCCTCGGATCCTGGCGGACACTGACGGATGCCGGCGGCGCTATCGCACCCCTGCTGGTCTCGGCGATAGCCGCGGTCGCCGCGCTGCCTTTCGCCGCCGCGGCGATGGGCATGATCGGCCTCATCGGAGCGGCCGGGTTCCTACGCTGGATCCCGCAGTTCGTACCGCGGGAGCGACCGGATTCCGGCGACGAATCCTCCGAGAAGGAACAAGAATGATCTCGACCCTGGAAGCCGATGCGCACCGCCTGGTCTCGACCTTCGTGCCCCGCTCGGATCGGGACCGTGCCGCGCACGCCGACTTCGCTTCGTTCTTCGGAGAAGACGGTGGTCCGGTCCATCGTGAGTCGGGGCCCGATCACCTCACCGCGTCGTGCGTCGTGTTCGACGGCTCGCTCCAGCACACACTGCTCGTCTTCCACCGCAAAGGACAGTTCTGGGTGCAGCCGGGAGGCCATATCGAAGACGGGGATGCTTCAGTGCTGACGGCCGCGCTGCGGGAGCTGCGCGAAGAGACCGGCATCCTGGCCGAGCCGGAGGCCGCTGCCCTCGCGTACGACCTCGATCACCATGGCCTCTCGTCCCGCTTCGGCGCATGCGCTTCGCACCTCGACATCGGGATCGCCGTCCTGGTCGACCCCGAAGCCGCGCTCACCGTCAGCGAGGAGTCCGAGGACGTGCGCTGGTGGCCGGTGGACGCACTCCCGGCCGCGGTGCCGCCGCAGCTCGTCCCCCGGCTCGATGGGTTGCTTGCCCGGCTGCGGGACCCACGCTGATCCGGTCCCGTGTCACCGCCGTGCAGTGCGACTCCTCGCCGTCCCGCGGGGACGCCGTCAGGCGCGAACGGGGACAGCTCGGATTCGAACCGTCATCCCGCGTCAGGGTTGATGCCGTCGTGACGCTTCGCGGCACTCTGACCGGATCCGCGTGCGGAACGCGCTGAGACGATAGACCCGACGAGCGCGTTCACTCCCAAGCCCAGTCCGAACATGAGCAGAGCTGCAGGACCGATCGCGAGAAAGTAGAAGACCACCCCTGTGTCCATGCGCTCAGGCTAGTGCCCATCCCCGGGGACCGGGACCGCACCGCCGCCTCCTCAGCGCAGAGCTGTGCGACTCGTCGCCGTCGACTCCAGGGGGACGCCGTCGGGTACGAACGGCGACAACAGCGGTGGGCGCCACGATGCCGCGACGGTGACCCGGGCGGAGACCCCGTCGGGTGTTCCCGCGGCGACGATCGATGCTTCGCCTGACAGCACATCCACCACCGCCGTCGCCTGCTCCGCCACCCCGGCATCCGTGAGTTCGGCGCGAACCTCACCATCCATCGCCAGCACCGTGAATCCGTCCGCCCCTGCGAGCGCGGCCGAGTCGGCGAGAGCATCCAGTCGCTTCTGCGCAAGATACAGATCCGTGGCGCAGACGCACACGAAGATCACCACCAGCGCGAGGAGCACGTAGCCGAGGATCAGGGGAAGCGTGCTGCCCTCCTCCTCCACGCCGGTCGCCCGCGGTGCGGACGCATGGCTGCTGCTCACTCCGCGCCCCACAGCCTTGAGATCTTCTGCACGGACTGCGCCCGCACCGGCACCGCGGTGGATCGATCCAGGGCGAGGACCTCCGGCACCAGGGGCAGACGCGCACGGGTCTGGACGGTGACGACGATTGTCGCTCCGGCCGACGGGCATTCCACGCCCGTCGGGCGACAGGAGAGCGAGAGCTCGACATCGTCGGCATCGAGCCGGTACTCCTCTATCACCTCTGCGAGCACCACCTCCCCTCGCGCCGCAGCCGACGCGGCATCCGGAGCCTGCGCGATGGCGCGGGCGATGTGGCGAGATGCCGCTTCCGCGCCGAGCATCTGCTCCTGGATCGTCCCGAGCGCGACGACGAGATAGATCAACGGCACCAACAGGATCACGCCGACGGCGATGAACTCGAGCGCGGCGGAACCGGCGTCATCGATCCCCGAACGCCTCCACCGGTGCATGTGCCTCCACCTCCATGGCGAAGGGCACTCCGATCAGCCCGAGCAGTGGGAAGGTCGAACGCACTCGTACGTCGACGGTCTCCTGGCCCCGAACACCCGACGTGCCGATCCGTATGTCCTCGGCATACGATGCGCCGACCGCGCGGGTGACGACCTCCCTGGTTCGCTGCGCACCTTCCTCCTGCGTCGTGTCAGCGAGGGCCGCGTGATAAGCGCCCTCCACCGCCGCGTCATGGACGACGTTGCGCACATACACGGCGAGCGCGAGCTGGAGCACTCCGAGCGTCAGCGCGGTCAGGAGGGTCCCGACCAGCAGGAACTCGACAGGGCTGGACCCCCGGTCGTCGGCGACTGATCGCGTGATGAGCATGTCAGAGTCCGGAGACCCGCTGGATCGCCTGCTCGAACAGGGCGGTCAGCGCGGGACCCGCGACAGCCCAGATCAGGACGACCAGACCGGCGGTCATCAGTGTAACTAGGACCCAGCCGGGAACATCGCCGGTCTCGTCGCGAGCGAACGCGTCGAGACGGCTGGCGGCAGAACGCCACGAACCTCGCCGTGACCTGTATCCGTGAGGGGCGTCGTGTGATGGTGCAGTCATTGCTGTCCTTTCTTTGCCGATCAGCCGATGCCGAGTCGGAGGATGAAGAGTCCCGGGTAGACGGCGAACAGCACCGACAGCGGGAGGATGAGGAAGACGAGGGG
>JAQZBG010000320.1 GCA_029239165.1 Microbacterium sp.
ATGAGCACCGCGACCGCACCCACCGTCATCCCGGCCGCGCGTCGCCTGTCGACCCTCGATCGGTGGCTGCCGCTCTGGATCGGCCTGGCCATGGTCGGCGGCATCGTCATCGGCCGGTTCATCCCCGGCGTCTCCGACCTGCTGGCCGGGCTCGAGATCGGCGGAATCTCGATTCCCATCGCATTGGGGCTCCTGGTGATGATGTATCCCGTGCTCGCGAAGGTCCGCTACGACAGGGTCGCCGCCGTCACCGGCGACAAGAGGCTGCTCGTCTCCTCCCTGGTGCTCAACTGGCTCGTCGGCCCGGCGCTCATGTTCGTCCTCGCGTGGACGTTCCTTCCCGACCTGCCCGAGTACCGCACGGGCCTGATCATCGTGGGGCTCGCGCGCTGCATCGCCATGGTCGTCATCTGGAACGACCTCGCCTGCGGGGACCGTGAGGCGGCGGCCGTGCTCGTCGCCATCAACTCGGTCTTCCAGGTCATCGCCTTCTCGCTGCTCGGCTGGTTCTACCTCACGGTCCTCCCCGGCTGGCTCGGTCTCGACTCGCAGGGTCTGGACGTGTCGATCGGGCAGATCGCCCTGAACGTCCTGATCTTCCTCGGCATCCCCCTCGTCGCCGGCTTCGCCTCTCGCTTCCTCGGGGAGCGCACGAAGGGACGCGACTGGTACGAGGAGAGCTTCCTGCCGAAGATCGGCCCCTGGGCGCTCTACGGTCTGCTGTTCACGATCGCACTGCTGTTCGCCCTGCAGGGCGAGCAGGTCACGAGCCGCCCGTGGGACGTAGCCCGGATCGCACTGCCGTTGCTCGCGTACTTCGCGATCATGTGGTTCATCGGACTCTTCACCGGCAAGGCTCTGGGGCTCGGATACGCCCGCTCGACGACGCTGGCGTTCACCGCCGCGGGCAACAACTTCGAGCTCGCCATCGCGGTCGCCATCGGCACGTTCGGCGCGACATCCGGCCAGGCGCTCGCCGGGGTCGTCGGTCCGCTGATCGAGGTGCCCGTTCTCGTCGGGCTCGTCTATGTCTCACTCTGGGCAGCCCGTCGCTGGTTCCACACCGATCCGTACACTGCCGAGAGGATGCCGTCATGAACGTCACACTGACGACCGCAGACGATACCTGCAGTCCCGTCGCCACCCACGCCATCGGGTTGGAAGCGGCCTCGTCGGTCGCGGCAACCCTGAAGGCGCTGTCGGATCCGCTGCGCCTGCGGATGCTGTCCGCCATCGCCTCCGACCCGCGCGGAGAGTCGTGCGTCTGCGATCTGGCCGAGCTGGCCGACGTCTCCCAGCCCACGGTCTCCCACCACCTCAAGGTGCTGAAGGACGTCGATGTCCTCACCTCGGAGCGCCGGGGAACGTGGGTCTGGTACCGCATCAACGCGACCCGGCGCAGCGCCGTCACAGCCCTGCTGGATTCGTTCGCACCGGCGTCGGTCGCGCCCTGGAGCGCTCCCGCCGACGACGAGGGGCGTCGTCCCGACTTCGACGCCAGGGTGACCCGTCTCGCCGAGGAGCTCGCAGCGGAGGTTCCCGAGCTGGATCCCGACGTCGTGCTCACGACCGTCCGTGAGTCCTACACCGCGCTCGCTCGGAGTGCCAGGGTGACGTCGTCGCTCGTGCCGCTCACCGAGCGCTTCGCACGCCAGCGCCTCGCCGACCTCACCCGCGACCGCGATGCGTCGGTGCCGCAGGTGCTGTTCGTCTGCGTCGCCAACGCCGGACGATCTCAGCTCGCCGCCGCCCTCGTGAACCAGCTCGCCGCGGGCAAGGTCGTCGCACGCTCGGCCGGGTCCGCACCCGGTGACGTCATCCACCCGCACGTCCGCTCGCTGCTCGCCGAGATCGAGGGCGATGCGGCCGCCGAGCGCTTCCCGAAGCCGCTCACCGACGACGCCGTCCGCGCCGCCGACGTCGTCATCACGATGGGCTGCGGCGACGTCTGCCCCATCATTCCCGGCGTCCGCTACGACGACTGGGCCGTGGGCGATCCCGCCCTCGCCTCGCGCGAAGGCGTCGAAGCCATCCGCGACGACATCGCCGGACGCGTGCGCGCGCTCGTCGACGACCTTCTCCCCTGACCACATCTCTTCCCAGGAGCAGCCATGACCGACACCAACACCAAGCCCTCCGTGCTCTTCGTCTGCGTGCACAACGCCGGACGCTCGCAGATGGCGGCCGGATTCCTGCGCGATATCGCCGGCGACCGCATCGAGGTCCGCTCCGCCGGTTCCATGCCCGCCGACCAGATCAACCCCACGGCCGTCGCGGCGATGGGCGAGCTCGGTATCGACATCACCGCCGAGCAGCCCAAGGTGCTGACCACCGAGGCCGTGCAGGCATCAGACGTCGTGATCACGATGGGATGCGGTGACGCGTGCCCGTTCTTCCCCGGCAAGCGCTACGAGGACTGGAAGCTCGACGACCCGGCCGGCCAGGGCATCGACGCGGTGCGGCCGATCCGCGACGAGATCCGTGCCCGCATCGAGCAGCTGGTGAGCGAACTGGTCTGACGGCCAGCGGAAGATCCGCTTCGTCGCGCTCCCGGCACCGAATGCCGGGCCCCGCTACGTCGTCTCCCCGCGCACCAGCTCGAGCACGCGGTCGAGGTCGAACTCGTATCGCTCCGGATCCGCGTCTGCGCGGCGCGCAGCCAAGGCGGCCAGGTCGTGCACGAACGCGTCCATGAGGAGAGGCTGGTCGATGGCCACCGTGCTGAGCCTCGGGCTGACGAGTTGACCGACGGCCGTCTTGTCGACGCCGATGACGGCGACATCCTCGGGGATCCGCAGCCCGAGCTCCCGACTGGCGGCGACGACCGCGATCGCGACATCGTCGTTGTAGGCGCAGACGCCGAGAGGAACAGGACCCGCCTCGTCGCGCGCCCCCTTCAGCGCCTTCGTGGCGCCCTCGACGTCGAGCGGGATGCGGGGGGTGAGCGGCGCGTCGAGGCCGCGCTCCCGCGCCTCTCGCCGGATGCCCTCCAGGCGCGGTGGCCCGAACGGATCGAGTCGCTTGTCCTCGAGCGCCGCGTAGACCAGGCGTCGGGGGCCGCCACGCAGCAGTTCGCGGACCTGGATCCGCCCGATCTCGATGTCGATCGGGTCGGGATCGGCGCCGTCGGCGACGTATGCCCGCCGGGGAACGATGAACGTCCCCGATGCCTGGATCCGCTCGCGCTGCTGCGGGGTGAAGACCCCGAAATCGACGACGGCAGCCGGCCGCAGATCGAGCACGGACGTCAGCGTCGTCTCGTCCTGCATTCTCGCGAACCGCACGACGACGCTCATGCCGGCGGTCGCACTGGCGCCCGTGATCCGGTCCACCGAGTCCTGCAGGTGAGGGCCGAAGGTCGCGTGGGGGACGACGACCACGACGATGTCGCTGAGGCCGGTGACCAGCGCTCGCCCTGCCCGCGACGGGCGGTAGTTCAGCGCTTCGGCGGCAGCCCGCACGCGTGCGCGGGTCTCTTCGGGAAACCGCTCATCGCCGTTGAGGATCTGGCTCACGGTCGATCGGGACACTCCCGCACTCGCGGCCACGTCTTTGCTCGTGGCTCGTCGAGCAGGCTGCACATCCACCGTCATGGCCCCAGTCTGGCACATCGCTATTGACACGTGACACCTGGTGCATCTACCGTGGTGTCGCGTGTCACTGACACGTGACACCAGCGGTCACTGTGACCGGTCCCATTCATGACGAAGGAGTCAGCCATGGCGAAGGATTCGACCCGGACCTCGGCGGAGCAGCAGCGCGCCGCCGTAGCCGTGAGCGCAGAGGAATCGGTGACAGCATCGCTGGCCGCCGTCGCGGTCGGCGAGACGGTCGGCGACCCGAGCGGTCAGAAGCTGAAGGTCCGCGAACGGCTCGCGTACGGCGTCGGAGACATCGGCGGCAACCTGATCTTCGCGCC
>JAQZBG010000321.1 GCA_029239165.1 Microbacterium sp.
CCTCGCGATCTGCGGTCTGCGCGGCGCGGGGCAGGAGGCGCTCGGCCGAGCCATCGCGGGCGCCACCCGCCCGCAGGCGGGCACGATGACCCTCGACGGAGCGCCGTTCCGCCCGCGCACACCGCGCGACGCCGTCGATGCGGGCGTTGCCTTCGCTACCTCCAACCGTGAGTCGGAGTCCGTGGGTGCGGGTCTGTCGGTCAGCGAGAACCTCTTCCTCAACCCGGCGGTCTGGGGGCGTCGTGCGTGGCAACCCCGCACGGCTCGGACCGAGTCCGTCGAGGCATCCGCGATCCTCGCCCCGTATCAGATCCGTCCCGATGACCCGGAGCTTCCCCTCGACACGTTCTCGGGCGGCAACCAGCAGAAGGTAATCCTTGCCCGCTGTTTCGGGCGTGGACGCGCCGTCGTCATCCTCGAGGAACCCACCATGGGCGTCGACGTCGGAGCCAAGGCCGAGATCTACGAACTCCTCGGCCGCGTGGTCGAACAAGGCACCGGCGCGATCGTCGTCTCCACCGACATGGAGGAAGTCGCCAAGATCGCCCACCGCGCGATCGTGCTCGGACGCGGCCGCGTCGTCGCGGAACTCACCGGTGACGACGTCACCATCCCCAACCTCATCTCGGCGGCCTCCGATCTCGGACGCGTCTCCTACGCCGACCCCTCATCCCAGGAGAGTGCAGCATGACCATGAACACGTCCGTCAAATCGACGGCGCTGGAGCCCGGGAGGGGTGCGAGCTTCTGGAACAAGCTCACCAGCAACTACGGGATGGTGCTGCTCACCATCGGCCTCTTCGTCCTGTTCGCAGCGCTGCGACCCGACACGTTCGCCTCGCTGCTGAACTTCCAGCTGCTCGCGTCGAGCAAGGCCGTTCTGCTCATCCTGGCGATCGCCGTCACCATCCCGATGGTGACCGGCAAGATCGACCTCAGCATCGGTTACGGTGTGGGCCTCTGGCAGGTGATGGCCCTTTCCTGGCAGATCGAGGGCCTCGACTACCGACTCGTCATCGTTCTCGTCATCGTCGGAGGCGGGGTCATCGGCCTCCTGAACGCTCTCCTCGTCGAACTCGCCCAGGTCGACGCGTTCATCGCGACGCTCGCCACCGGCCAGGTCATCTTCGCTGTCACCTACTGGTACACCGGCGGACGCCAGGTCACGGACTCCGACGGTGCGCGCGCCGTCGCCTTCGACGAGCTCTCGCGCTGGAGTCTCGGCCCGATCCCCGGCCCGTTCGTCATCGCCATCGTGCTGGCGCTCGTCGTCTGGATCGTTCTCGATTACTTCCCCGTCGGACGTTACCTGTACGCCGTCGGCGCCAACCCCGCGGCCGCAACGCTGACCGGCATCGCACGCCGCAAGTACGTCGTGGGCGCGATGGTCGCGTCGGGCATGCTCACCGGCGTCGCCGGCATCTTGCTCGCATCCCGTCAAGCGGGCGTGGCCCAGGCCAACATCGGACCCGAGTACCTTCTGCCCGCGTTGGCGGCCGCCTTCCTCGGCTCGACCACCATCCGTCCGGGTCGCGTGAACGGGCTCGGCACGATCCTCGGCGTGACCATCGCGACGATCGGAATCTCCGGCCTCCAGCAGCTCTTCCCCGGGCAGTTCTACCTCGAGCCGCTCTTCAACGGCCTCACCCTGGTCGCGGCGATCACGATCGCCTCCCTCGCCACGCGCCGGCGCACCACGAGAGCGGATGCCGCCCCGCGGACCGACGGTTCCACAACATCCGGCACCGGCTCACCCGGCACCGTCCCCGAAACCTCCGACGTCACCCCGTCCGAGAGCACTACCCGCACCACCACAGCACGAAAGGACATCTCATGACCATCACCACGAAGCGGCGCGTACTGCTGGCAGCACTGGCGCTGCCCGTCGCCCTGACCCTGAGTCTCACCGCCTGCTCCAGCGGCTCCGTCGGCAACGCGAGCGGCAGCGGCGGCGACGCCGCCTCGGCAGCCCCGGAGCAGGACTTCTCCTCGATCCTCCCCACCGGCGACGCCGTCGAGTTCTCGAAGGAACTCGTCGAGAAGAGCCTCACCGCCAGCGAGGGCTTCACCCCGCCCGGCACCGGACCGACGGCGCAGAAGCCCGGCGCCCGCATCGCCTACGTCGGCAGCGACCTCACCAACGGCGGGATCAACACCGTCGGCGAGGGCGTCACCGAGGCGGCCGCGGCCATCGGCTGGTCCGTGGACTCGTACGACGGCAAGGCCTCGGCGCAAGGCCGCTCCGACGCCCTGAACCAGGCGATCGCCGCCCAGCCCGCCGCGATCATCCTCGGAGGGTTCGACCCGACCGAGCAGGCAGCCACCATCGCCTCGGCCGAAAGTGCCGGCATCCCCGTCATCGGCTGGCACGCCGGTCCCGCGACCGGCCCCGGCAACGGTCTGTTCACCAACGTCACCACCGACCCCCTGACCGTGTCGCAGCTCGCCGGCGCCTACGCCGTCGCCGACTCGAACGGCACCGCGGGAGCAGCCATCTTCACCGACGGCCAGTACGACATCGCCGTGCTCAAAGCGGATGCCATGAAGGCGTACATCGAGGCGTGCAGCGGTTGCTCGGTGCTGTCGTACCAGGACTCGCCCATCGCCGAGGCCGACCAGCGCATGCCCGGCCTGATCTCGAACCTGCTGCAGGAGAACGGCGACAAGCTCACCTACCTGATGGCCATCAACGGCAACTACTTCGGCGGGGCGCAGCAGGCTCTCCGCGCCGCCGGCAAGGACCCCGCCGGCACGCCGAAGTCCGTCGCCGCGGGTGACGGGGACGCCGCTGAGTTCCAGCGCATCCGTTCGGTCGACTACCAGGCGGCGACCGTCGCCGAGCCCCTGCTGCTGCAGGGCTGGCAGCTCATCGACGAAGCCAACCGCGCCCTCGCGGGCGAGGAGTGGTCGGGCTTCGTCGCCGCTCCCGCCCTGATCACGAAGCAGAACGTCCCCACCGGTGACACGTACGACCCGGCCAGCGGTTACCGCGACATCTACAAGAAGGTCTGGGGCAAGTAACACCCCTTCCGGCGGGGCGGACGATCGTCCGCCCCGCCACCCCCGAGAAAGGGCATTCCGTCATGACCGACACCTCCGAAGCGCGCGAGATCCGCGTCACCGAACCGATCGACCAGGCCGGCTTCGACGAACTCTACGAACGTCTCAAGCAGTGGGACACCTGGAGCGACCGTGAACGGGGAGCGTGGAACCGACTCACGCCGGCGCACGCGGCGGCGGCGGCGGCCACCGTGCGCTCCGGCCGCGTGGTGCAGACGACGCTCCCGTGGCCGACGGAGCCGGAGATCGACAACCGGCGTCCGGCGATGCACATGATGCTCGATCTCGGCGACCGTGAGGCTCCCGAGCCGTCGACCAACAAAGACTTCATCGGCATCGAATACCACGGCAAGTCGACGACCCACCTCGACGCGCTCTCGCACATCGCCTACCGCGGTGAGTTGTTCGGCGGCGCGCGCAGCCGCGACGTGGTGAACGCCACCGGCGCGGGCTACGGCTCCGTCGCCAAGCTCGGCTCCTTCGTCGGGCGCGGCGTGCTCATCGACATGCCCGTCGTGAAGGGCGTCTCGTGGCTGGAGCCCGGGGAAGCCGTTTACGAAGACGACCTACGCACGGCGGAGGAGGTGCTCGGCGTTTCGATCGGCGAGGCCGACGCCGTGCTCCTGCGCACAGGCCATAAGGCCCGACGCTCCGCTCTCGGCCCCTGGGACTCCTCGGATCTCAGCGCGGGCTTGCACGCGACGGCCATGCCGCTGCTCGCGGACCGGGGCATCGCCCTGCTCGGCTCCGACGGCGACAGCGACGTGCGTCCCTCGCCGACTCCCGGCATCCACTCGCCCGTGCACATCCTCGCGTTGACCGCGCTCGGGGTGCCGCTGCTGGACAACCTCGACCTCGA
>JAQZBG010000322.1 GCA_029239165.1 Microbacterium sp.
CCGAGGAACGCTGCGAGGAACCCGGCCTCCAGCAGCAGCATCTCCCATCCGAACGAGTAGAAGGTCTGCCCGATGCTGACGATCGACATGTAGCCGAGCCACAGTGCGAGGAAGCACAGAATCGGCACCCACGGCGGCCCCCACTGCGGGATTCCGATGACGAGAAGAGCCGCGACGACCATCCCGGCCGCACACAGGATGACCAGCCGGCGATCGGAGTAGCGGATGCGCGAGAACAGGGTCGGATGCAGCAGCCGCCGCCGTTCCTGCTTCTGCCCGACCCACTCGAGGAGGGCCGGCGCCGGGAGCAGCCCGTGCTCGCCGAGCAGCGGCCGGAACTGGTTCAGGCTCGACAGGAACGCGACGAGGTAAAGCGCCGCGATGCCCCTCTGCAGCACCTCGCGCGCGAACCCGAAATCGACCGCCGCGAATCCGTCCACGGCCACAGGCTACGCCGAGGGCTGCGGCCGGATCAGGGGGTTGCGGTGCCCAGCCTGGCCGTGGTTCCGGCGGAGAAAACCGCGATGGGCGGAGGATCCGTGAACAATCCTCCGCCCATCGGAGAGAACTCCGCCCGTCGCGGTGCACGCGAGAACGCAGGCAGCGAGCTCAGGTCAGCTGGTGGCGACCCAGTCGAACTGGTCGCCGTACTCCTCGAGCCAGGCGTCGACGGCCTCCGCTTCCTTGTCCTCGCCGTACTCGTTGACCACGAGGTCTTCGAGTGCGCCGTACTGCTCGTCGTCGAGCTTGATCTGCTCGATCAGCTCCGCCGCCTCGGGGAACTTCTCGGCGAAGCCCTTGGTACCCAGGAAGTGCAGGCCCTCGGCCTCGCCCATCGCGCCCTTCGGGTCTTCGAGGTCCTTCACGGGGAAGGCCTCGTTGGCCCAGAACGGACGCCAGAGCGTGACGACGATGTCCTCCTGCTTGTCGGTCGCGGTCTTCAGCTCGGTGAGCATGGCCGCGGTCGACGAGGTGACGAGCTCGTATTCGCTGTCGAGTCCGTACTCGGGCAGCATCTTCTGCGTCTGCTTCGTGAGTCCGGCACCCGGCTCGATGCCGTAGATCTTGCCGTCGAAGTCGGTGCCCTTGCCCTTGAGGTCCTCGATCGAGGTGAGCTTCGAGTACTCCGGCACTGCGAGGGTGAGCTTGGCGTTCTCGTAGTACTTGCCGATGTCTTCGATGTCGTCGCCGTACTCCTCCATGTATTCGGCGTGCGTGAGCTCCGGCCAGGCCGACGGGTACATGTCGACGTCGCCCTGGGCGAGACCGGTGTACAGCGGCCCCGCCTCGGTGAGCGTCTTCATCTCGACCTTGTAGCCGATCTTCTCGAGCTGGTCCTGCAGGAGGTACGCGGTGCTCAGGCCGTCGGTCCAGGAGGGCAGGAACCCCAGCTTGATCGTGCCCTTGTCGTCGGCGCTGCTGTCGCCGCCGCCCGTGCCGCCGGCGCCGTCGCTGCTGCAACCGGCGAGGGTGAGCGCCGCTGCGGCGCCGAGTGCGGTGAGTGCCAGGATCTTCTTCTTCATGTGATTTCTCTCTCTTGCGTTCCGTATGGGTGTTGTTCCGTAGGGGTGAAAAGTCAGTGCACGAGCGCCGGGTCCTGCGCAGCCTTCGTCGCGGGAGCCTCAGCGGCAGGGGTGGATGCTGCTCCCCCAGCGCCGCCGTGCGGCTTCCGACGCCGCGCGATCATGCCGAGCAGCGAGGAGCGGTTCTCGCCCGGTGCGCCCAGTGCGGCGGTGACCCGGTCGAGGAAGACGGCGATCAGCACGACACCGAGACCGGCCTCGACGCCCTTCGGGATGTTGATCGTCGAGATCGCCTCGACCACCATCTTCCCGAGCCCGTCGGCACCCGCCATTCCGGCGATGACCGCCATCGACAGCGCGAGCATGATGACCTGGTTGACGCCGGCCATGATGGTCGGCATCGCGAGCGGAAGCTGGATGCCGCGCAGGATCTGGCCCGGCTTGGCGCCGAACGCGTGTCCGGCCTCGACCGTCTCGGAGTCCACGCCGCGGATGCCGAGCTCGGTCAGGCGCACGCCGGGAGGCAGCGCGAAGATCACGGTGGCGACGAGTCCGGGGACCACGCCGATGCCGAAGAACACGATCGCCGGGATCAGGTACACGAACGCCGGCATGGTCTGCATGAAGTCGAGCACGGGCTTCAGCACAGCCCGCACGGTGGCGTTGCGCGCAGACCAGATGCCGAGCGGCACCGCGATCAGCACGGCGATGATGGCGGCGACGAGCACGAGCGCGAGGGTCTGCATCGCGGGGACCCAGAGGTCCATCCCCACGATCAGCCCGAACGACACGATGGTCCCGATCGCGAGCTGCCACGACCGCACGACCCAGGCGATGAGCGCGGCGATCACGATGATGACCGCGAAGCTCGGGGTGAGCAGGATGCTGGTGAGTCCGTCGACGAGGAAGCTCATCACGAACGAGATCACGTCGAGCAGACCGTCGAGGTTGTCCTTGATCCAGTCGACGCCGGATTCGATCCAGGTCCCCACGGGGATGCGGAAGCCGTCCATCAGCGCACCTCCTCCGTGGTCGGGGTCTCGACCGGGTCAGCGGTCCACCCGTCATCGAGCACCGCATCGATCTCGGCCTGCGGCATGGGCATCATCGGCAGGGTGATCTCCTCGGTCGCGCCGGGGCCGGGGCCCAGGGCGGCGAGCAGCGTCACGCGCGGGATCACGCCGACGAGGCGGTTCTCGGCATCCGTCACGGCGAGCGGCAGCGGAGACTCGACGGCGGGGACGAACAGGTTCATCAGCACCTCGTCCTCCCGCACGCTCTGCGGCACGGGCTTGATGATCGAGTCGAGCGTGGTCGCTCCCTGACGGACGAGCTTGACCGCATCACGGTCCGTGACGACACCCACGAGCTGCCGGTCACGACCGACCACGTAGGTGGCCGACATGTAGGCGTCGCGCATCTGGCGGAGAGCCGTGCGAGGACCGGCGGTGTGCGGCACGACGGGGCGCGGACGCTCCATCACGTTCGCCGCGGTGAGCACGCGGGCACGGTCGACGTCCTGCACGAACTGCTCGACGTAGTCGTTGGCCGGGTCCATGAGGATGTCCTCCGGCGTGCCGATCTGCACGATGCGGCCGTCGCGCATCACGGCGATCCGGTCGCCGAGGAACATGGCCTCGTTCAGGTCGTGCGTGATGAAGACGATCGTCTTCTGCAGCTTCTGCTGCAGTTCGAGCAACTGCTCCTGCATCTCGCGGCGGATGAGCGGGTCGAGCGCGCTGAACGCCTCGTCCATCAGCAGGATGTCGCTGTCGGCGGCGAGCGCACGGGCGATGCCCACGCGCTGCTGCATTCCGCCGGAAAGTTCGGAGGGAAGCTTCTCGCCCTGACCCTCGAGACCCACCAGCGAGAGGATCTCCTCGGCCTTCGCCAGGCGCTCGGCCTTCGGGGTGCCCTTGAGCTCGAGCGGGTAGGCGACGTTCGCGGCGACCGTGCGGTGGGGGAGCAGGGCGAAGTGCTGGAACACCATCGAGATGCGGTCGCGACGGATCTCGCGAAGCCTCGAGGCCGGGATGCCGGTGATGGGGTCGCCGTTCACCGTGACGGTCCCGGAGGTGACGTCGTGCAGCCCGTTGAGCATGCGGATGATGGTGGACTTGCCCGACCCGGACAGGCCCATGATGACGAAGATCTCACCGCGGTTCACGGTGAAGCTGGCGTCGATGACCGCCGCGGTACCCGCATCGGCGACGGCCGTGCGACTCTCACCGGCTTTCAGACGGCGGACGGCGGTGCTCGGATTCTTACCGAAAACCTTGTACAGATTGCGCGCTTCGAGAGCGATTTCGGACACGTTTCCCCCGCGGCTCGCCTTCGGGTGGCTGAGCCTGCTTCGGTTACGCCCGGGTGAGGCTCTCGGGGCCGT
>JAQZBG010000013.1 GCA_029239165.1 Microbacterium sp.
CGCGCCGGCATTCCGATCCGCGTCTACGGCCCGGATTGGCGCGGATACATTCCGGCCACGGCGATCGCCGCGACCGGGATCGCCAATTCGCAACTGCCCAAGTTGTATGAAGGCGCCGGGGTGGTCCTCAACGATCATTGGCCCGCGATGAGGCGCGAGGGCTTCGTGTCGAACCGCCTCTACGACGTCGTCGCGGCCGGCGGGCGCGCGATCTCAGACGACGTGGACGGCATCGACGAGATCTTCGGCGGCGCAGTGCAGACCTTCCAGAAACCCGAAGACCTGGTGTCGTTGCTCCAAGGAGACCTTGACCGACACTTCCCGCCCACAGCCGCCGTGGCGAGGATTGCTGCGGTGGTCCGGGAGCGCGACTCCTTCGATGCGCGCGCCCGCACCCTGGTCAGCGCGGCGGACACGACTCAGGCGGCGGCTTCGAAAGCGCCTGAGCACGACGCGTAGACTTTACCGATGCCAGCGGACGCCGACGAGCCCCAATCGACCGAGGTCGTGAGATCTCCCTCGTCGACGACGACCGAGGTCTCGCCACGCCGGCGAGCTGTGTCGATCGCCTTGGTCGCGATCCGATGGCTGTTGATCATCGCCGTCGTCGCGTTCGCGGTCTGGTACTTCGTCCGGATGTGGGACGACGTGCAGACTGCGCTCCTCGAGATGGAGCCGTGGCGTGTCAGCCTGTCGTTCGCCGCACTGCTCGTCGGACTGGCACTGAACGTCCTCAGCTGGACGACGATTCTCCGCGGGCTCGGCCACCCTGTCCCCATCGTCCGCGGCGCCCAGATCATGCTGGTCGGACAACTGGGCAAGTACATCCCCGGATCCGTGTGGGCGTACCTCGCCCAGATGGAACTCGGGCGCCAGTACGGGGTCGCGCGCGCCCGCGTGCTCGTGACCTCGCTGTACGCCGCAGGGATCGGCGTGGTGTGCTCGCTGATTCTCGGAGCACTGGCCCTGCCTCAGATTTCGATGGGGCACCCTGAGCTCCTCTGGCTGTTCGCCCTCCTGCCGGTCGGGCTCGTCTGCCTCCATCCCGCGGTGATGACCTGGATGGCAAACCTCGCCCTCCGGGTATTCCGGCGCCCGCCTCTCGATCACCGCGTCCAGCTGCGCACCATCGCCGTGGCGGTGCTGTGGTGCCTTGCCTCGTACGCCACCTACGGTGTGCACCTCTGGCTACTGAGCGGGCCGGAAGTGCCGTTGACGAGTGTGCTCCTCATGGCCGCAGCCATCGGCCTCGGCTTCACAGCGGGCCTGCTCGCCTTCGTCCTTCCGTCTGGCGTCGGCGTCCGCGAGGCGGTGCTCATCGGGCTGTTCGGCACCGTCATGTCGGTGGCCGAGGCATCCGCCATCTCGCTGGTGTCGCGAGGCATGTTCACGGCGGGTGATCTGCTCATGGCAGGCGCTGCGGCGCTGGCGGCGACCGTCATGCACCGGCGCCTGCATGCGCAGGATGTGCGTACGACGGAGTACTCCGACCTGACGGACGCCTGACAGCCGGATACCGCGGGCGGGCGCCGAACGCTCGGCTAGGATAAGCGCGGCCTCGCGTGGTGGGCGCAGACGTCGAGCTGTGCCCGCAGCCACCCCCCTCATGCCGCAGGCCCACCGACCGGAGAACATCCCCCACGTGCATACAACCTCCCGCTTCGTGCGGTCACAGGCGCCGCTGATCATTGCGGCGCTCATCGTCACAGGCGTTTATACCCACCTGATCCGCAACGTGCAGAGAGTCGTCGGCACCGATGACTTCCATTTCGCCAAGAACATCAAGCCGTTCGACACCGTATGGGAATGGGTCGCGCACCGATACGACACGTGGAGTGGACGCATCTTTCCGGAGGTGTGGCTGTACTTCTACACCACCGCGCCTCTTAACGCGTGGCGGCTGACCACACTCCTGCTGATCGCCGTCTTCGTCGTCACGCTCGTTGCGTACGCACGCCTACTGCGCTCAGAGCAGAGCGTGATTGCCGATGCCGGAGCAACCCTTCTGGCCGGTGCCCTGTTGTTCCTGATTGAGGAGCCCGTTCTGCGCGGGGGGTTTACGTGGGTCACGGGGAGCATGAACTACTTCTGGCTGGTGCCGTTCGCGATTGTCGCGTTCTATCCGTTCGCGCACTACGGTGTCCGCGGCCGCCTCCCTCGTGCCTGGGTGTGCGTGATAGCCGTGCCCGCCGCACTGGTCGCCGCGAGCTCCTCCGAGCAACTCGGCGCTGTTCTGATGGTGCTGACGACGGTCGTCACGGCAGAGCGTTGGTTCGCTGCGCGTCACGCTCAGTCGTCGCCCCGCCCCCTGATCTACCTCGCGTCAGTCTCGCTCGTGAGCGTCCTGGCGTTCCTGGTGCTCATGCTGGCTCCGGGGAACGCGAAACGCCCCGTCCACGATGCCGAGAACTGGCTGCCCGACTTCTACACGACGCCTGGAGGTGAACGGCTCGGCTATACGGTGAGGTTCGTCGTAGACGGACTGGTGAACCATACGGGGTTGGCTCTGCCGCTGATCTGGGCGCTCGTCCTCGTCCTCGTGATGCGAGCAAAGTCGTGGGATGGCTACACCATCGCCGCTGCCGGCACGGCACTCGTCGGGCTGTCTCTCACGTTGGTCCGGCCTCTCGAGTCGGGCGCCGTCTTCTTCAATCTCCACGCGGTGTGGAAGGGCGTGCCGATGGAGCCCGTGCCCGTGCTGACTCTGCTGCTGTGGATCGTGTTGCTGCTGGCGACCGCTTTGGCTCCGCTCGTCGCCCTGCGCAGCCGACTCGGGGGGGCGATCACGCTGCTGGTCCTAGGCGGCTACGCGAGTCTCGGGGCGATCGGTCTGTCGCCATCCATGTACGCGTCCGGCCCTCGGGTCGTCTTCGTACCCACGATCATCCTCCTCCTGACCGGGTTCGCGCTCTTCTGGAGGGTCTTCCCGGGCTCCAGTCGGCTTCGCGCAGTGTCGTTGAGCTTCGTCCTGCTCCTCGCAGCCGCACAGTACGCGCACTTCGTCACAACACTGCCGTGGATCAGCGGCCCACTTCGCCGCGTCACTGCCCGTATCGCCTTGGAGCCCCGATGAACCGCACACTCGTGATCATCCCCACGTACGACGAACGAGAGAACATCGCGTCCATCGTCCAGCGGGCCCTGGACGCGGCAGCGGTGGACGTGCTCGTCGTCGACGACGGGAGTCCGGACGGCACCGCCGAAATCGTCGATCGGATGGCTCACGACGATGCCAGGATCGCGCTGTTGCGACGCTCCGGCAAGCAGGGCCTGGGTGCCGCCTACATCGCAGGATTCGCCTACGCAAAAGAGCGTGGATACGCGCTCGCTGTCGAGATGGACGCCGACGGGTCCCACCCCCCGGAGCGTCTCGGGGCTATGATCGCGCAATTCGACGGCGAGCCGCCGCGCCTCGGCTGCGTCGTGGGATCGCGGTGGGTCAAGGGCGGGAGCGTGGTCAACTGGCCTGCACACCGCCGCTTCATCAGCCGCGCCGGGAGCATATACGCGCGCGTCATGCTAGGAGTTCCCGTGCATGACGTCACTGCGGGCTTCCGCGTCTATCCGACCTCTGTGCTGGCCGGCCTTGCCCTGGACAGCATCGAGTCGCGCGGTTACTGCTTCCAGATCGACATGACGCGTCGCGTCCACGCTGCGGGCCTCGAAATCGTCGAGGTCCCGATCGAGTTTCGCGAGCGCGAACTCGGACATTCGAAGATGAGCAGCGGGATCGTGGTCGAGGCGATGTGGCGGGTCACGGTCTGGGGCTTCCAGCGTGTCGGCCGCAGCCTGCGGAGAGTGGTGCGCCGGGGCTGAGCCGGCTCGTTGCGCGCGTCAGGCCGACTCGAGAGCTGTCCGGGCCGCCTGCGCCTGGTCGTCGGGGAACACCCAGCGGTCGTACGTGAAGAACCGGAAGATCGTCGCGAGGGCTTGGCCGACGAGCGTGCCGGCGATGTTGTCCGCGACGATCCCCTCGAAGCCGAGGACGTAACGGGAGAAAGCGAGGCACCCGAGCTGTATGAGGATCGCCGCGAGATTGAGCGCGATGAAGATCACGTAGCGTGAGAACCGACGCTGCAGAGTGCGAGTGCCGAACGTCCAGTACCGGTTGCCGACATAAGTGACGACGGTGGCGACCACGATGGCGATGGTCTTCGCGAGAACCGGCTGATCATACATCGGCCCGTTGCCGCTGAACCCGAAGACCAGCACGTTGAACGCGACGGCGTCGACCACGAAGGCAACCCCGCCTACGGCGAGGAACGCTCCGCTCTTGCGCAGAAACGCCCCCAGACGGGTCGGCTCGGTCATGGCACTCCTCCTTGGCCCGCGGGAGTCGGCGCGCCGACCGCCCATGATAGCTTGGATGCCGCTTCTGCCGGTTTCCGGCACCGACAACCGAGGAGAAGTGCTTGACCAGCTCACCGCCGAAAATTGCGGCGATCGTGCCCTGCTACAACGAAGAGACCGCGATCGGCCAGGTAATCGCAGACCTTCGTGGCGCGGTGCCCGAGATGACGATCTTCGTGTACGACAACAACAGCTCGGACGAGACGGCACGAATCGCCGCAGAGGCCGGCGCCGTCGTACGCCGTGAGTCCATCAAGGGCAAGGGGAACGTCGTTCGGCGCGCTTTCGCGGACGTGGATGCGGATGTCTACGTCCTCATCGACGGAGACGACACATACGCCGCCGCGGATCTGCCCGCCATGATCGAGGCGCTGCTGTCAGGCCCGTACGACCATGTGCTCGGTGTCCGCCGGCAGACGACGGATGGCGCATACCGCCCGGGACACGAGCTCGGCAACCGCGGATTCAACTGGTTCGTCAGCAGCGTCTTCAACTCTCCCGTCAACGACATGCTCAGCGGCTATCGCGTGTTCTCCCGACGGTTCGTGAAGAGTTTTCCGGCGCTCTCGCGCGAGTTCGAGATCGAGACCGAGCTCACCGTCCACGCGATGAGCCTACGTGTGCCCCAGATCGAGGTCCCTGTCGGCTTCAAGGATCGTCCGGCAGGCAGCGAGAGCAAGCTGCGCACTTACCACGACGGATTCCGCATCCTGTCATTGATCGTCGGACTGATCCGACACGAGCGGCCGATGCTGTTCTACGGCCTGATCGGCGCGCTGCTCGCGATCATCGGCATCGTGATCGGCCTGCCGGTCGTCGTGGAGTTCGTCGAGACGGGACTCGTGCCACGACTGCCCACCGCGGTTCTCGCCCTCGGCATCACGATCCTCGCGTTCCTGTCGTGGATGATCGGCCTCGTGCTGGACGGCGTGCTCAAAGCACGGCGTGAGCTGAGCAGGCTGAACTATCTGACCTACGCCGCGCCCACGATGTGAACCGAACGGAGCCCGCCGGATGACCGGCGGGCTCCGATCGGTTCAGGAGACGCTGATCGCCGCGGCGACGGTCCCGAGGTTCTCTTCGTGGGACTTCACGGTGAAACGTGCGCCCTGCCAAAGGATGTGCGAGTCGATATCGATGACCTCGGAGACGTTGCCGTTGACGAAGTACTGGCCCGCGCCGAATCCCGCGCTCGAGATCGTGAAATCCACGTGCCCGTCGCCCGTGGTGATGGCGGGCATTGACGTGGACAGGCGCTCCGTGTTCGACGCGAGCACCATCTGGCCGGTCGGCGTATCGATGCTGAAGCCGGCCGCCCACGTCGGCAGATCCTGGTGCGCGCGCACGTGCAGGCGAATCGTCAGGGGCTTGCCCGTCTCGACGATGGTGACGGGGCTTCCGTGGTCGTCGAGGAGCTGGATGCGCTGGAGCTGAATCGGCTTGTCTGCGTCCTCAAGCGGCTTCTCGCCGACTCTGCGACCCTCGAGGACATCACGCAGGGCGCCGATCGCGTCGTTCGTCTCGCCGTCGAAGATGACCGCACCATCCTTCAGGACGATGCCGCGCTCGCAGAGCTCGGCGACCTGTGCGGCGGAGTGCGAGACCAGGATGATGGTCCTTCCCTCTTGACGGAACCGCGCGATGCGCTCCATGCACTTGCGCTGGAAAGCCTCGTCACCGACGGCGAGCACCTCGTCCACGAGGAGGACGTCAGGATCGGTGTGGACGGCGACGGCGAAGGCGAGCCGGACGAACATCCCCGATGAATAGAACTTGACCTGGGTGTCGATGAAGTCACCGATACCACTGAATTCGACGATCTCCGTGAAGCGTCTGTCAGTGTCCGCGCGGGACATCCCCATGATCGACGCGTTCAGATACACGTTCTCGCGCCCACTCAGATCGGGGTGGAAGCCCGCGCCGAGCTCGAGTAGTGCGGCCATGCGGCCTCGGGTGAGTACCTCGCCCGAGGACGGGGAAACGATGCCCCCGATGAGCTTGAGCAGCGTGCTCTTGCCCGACCCGTTGGGACCGAGTAATCCCACGGTCGTGCCGGCCTTGATCACCAAGTCCACGTCGGAGACTGCCGTGAACTGCTCGCGGTGCGCGCGACCTCTCCTCCCGAAGTGGACGACGCGTTCCTTCAGCGAGTTGTCCTTGCGCACCACGAAGTGCTTTGTGACGTTCTGGATCCGGACGACGTCGGGACCGATGCGTGACGTGACGACCATCACAACTCCTGTGCGAAATTGCCCTGAAGGCGGCTGAAGACACGGTGCGCGATGACGACGAGAATCAGCCCGATGACCCCGGCGATTCCCATCCGCATCAACAGGTCCGGCGGGTAGTCCGCGGCTGTTCCGGCGCCCCAGAAAGCCTTGTGGAAGCCGAGAACCCCCAGCGTGACCGGGTTGTTCGTATAGATCTCGAGAACCCAGGCCGGGAGTCCGAACTGCTGGAACGTCTGGGTCACCATTGTCCACGTGTACACGATGGGAGAGCCCCACATGGCAAGCATCATCACGACGTCGATGATGTATTGGATGTCGCGGAGGTAGACGTTCAACGCGGCCAGGGCCAGGCCGAGCGCGAGGCCGTAGACGAGGATCAGCAGGACCGACGGGAAGAACCAGAGCATCTGCTCGGGACTCGGCAGTGCCTGGAACAGGATCGCCCCGATGAGGAGCACCGTGGTCTGGACCAAGAACATGAATCCCGCAGCACCGATACTCGCGAGGGGGAAGACCTCCCGCGGAAGGTAGATCTTCTTGACGAGCCCGGCATTGGTGAGGATGGACGATGTTGCCCCGAACACCATGTCGGAGAAGAAAGCGTAGAGCGTCAGGCCCGAGAACAGGTAGATCGCGAACTGCGGAACGCCCTCTGCGGCGCGTAGGAACTGGCCGAGGACGAGGTAGTACATGAGGAACTGGACGATCGGACGGATCAGGGTCCACAGGAACCCGAGCACGCTGTCGCGGTAGCGCGCTTGCAGATCCCGCCGGATCAGCAGCATGAGCAGATCACGACGAGCGAATATCTCGCCGATCTTCCCACCGCGAGCGGGCCCAATCAGGCCGCGCGCGTCCGTCGTCGTGAAGGGGGTCGCCTCAAGACGGGTGAATCGGGCAGTCGTGTCCAAGAGGCTCCACTTACGTTGCGGTCAACTTCCTCACTATACCCGTCCCCTCCCCGCCTTCATGTTCAGGGACAGCCTCGCGATAGGCTCTGGGAGCGCCCCGCTCCGGCCATCCGGAGCACCGACGCCCTGTTGATTCGAGAACTACCGGGCTTACGCAGCGCAAGCAATCGAATGCAGGAGTCAATTGATGAGCGCACGACCCACTGTCGTGGTCACCGGTGCCGGCGGCTACATCGGGCCACACGTCGTCCGCGGACTGCTCGATCGTGGCCGGAACGTGGTAGCGGTGGTGAGGCCCGGGAACGAGACGGTGATCGATCCCCGCGCCGTCCGTCTCGAAGCCGACATCCTGGCGCACGACTTCGACCCTGCGGTGCTCTCCGACGCGGGAACCGTGGTCGTCCACCTTGCCTGGAAGGACGGGTTCACCCACAACTCGCCCGCGCACATGTCGCAACTGTCCGCGCACTACGTTCTGCTGAACGCATTGGCCGCTCGTGGGGTCAGCCGAATCGTCGCGCTGGGCACGATGCACGAAATCGGGTACTGGGAGGGCGCTGTCGACGCCGAGACCCCCACCACCCCGCTCTCCCTGTACGGCATCGCCAAAGATGCACTGCGCAAGTCGCTGCCTCTCGCTCTGCCCGAGACGACCAGCCTTGCCTGGGCACGGTGCTTCTACATCTACGGAGACGATCGCCGCAATCGCTCGATCTTCGCCCGGCTCCTGAACGCTGTCGACGAGGGCCAGACGACCTTCCCGTTCACCACAGGGAAGAACAAGTACGACTTCATCCGCGTCGAAGATCTGGGTCGGCAGATTGCGGCGCTCACCGATGCCGAGCATGTGAGCGGCATCGTCAATTGCAGCTCCGGTGAGCCTGTCTCACTCGCGGCCAAGGTCGAGGAGTTCATCGCCGAGAACGCCCTCCCGATCACGCTCGAGTACGGGGCTTTTCCCGACCGGCCCTACGACTCCCCCGCCACATGGGGTGATGCGCAGCGCATCCAAGAGATCCTGAGGGCCGATCGCGCATGAGCTCCGCGTCGACCGCCGGCATCACGAGAGCAGCTCCGGTTGCACGCATGTGGACCTGGGCGACCCGCAATGCGGTGTTCATCGCACCTACCGCGATATACCTCGTCCTGATCCTGCTCGGCGTCACCACATCGAGCATCGGCGTCGACTTCCTGCGACAGGATCCGACGGCTCCGCTCGGCTTCCAGTTCGGCGCGTCCCAGGCGATTCGCTCGGACGAATACAACACCGAGTCAGCACTGTGGTTGGGTCAGATGGCGGTCGGATTCGGTCATCTGACCGACCCGCTGAGCGTCTTTCCCGGGTTCTTCGCTCAGCTTCCGGTCGGCCCTATCTCGGGGATCGTCTTCCTCGACGGGACCCTGCTCATGCTCGGGCAGGTGATCCCCCACAGCATGCTCTTCGCGATGAAGTGGTGGCTGCCGACGCTGCTGCTCTTCATCGGACTCCCGGTCTGGTTCCGCCAGATCACCGGATCACTGCGCTGGGGATATCTCGCTGCGGTCCTGGTGTTCCTCGCCCCCTCGTCCATGTGGTGGTCGGGACGCCCGGTGAACACGATCGGATTCATCGCGGCAGGCTGTGCGCTCGGCATCTTCGGTGCCGCGAAGCTGGTCGAGCGCAGATATGCACTCGGTGTGGTCGCGATCTTGGGCGCCGGCGTCCTGCTCGCCCGCTTCCCGACGTACTATCAGCCGCTGGCCCTCATCGTCGGAACACCGGTCGTGCTCGCCACGGCCGGCTACCTGCTCTTCCGGTACACGAATTGGCGCGACCGCCTCGTCGCCCTGGTGCCGCTGGCCGTCTCGGGCGCACTGTGGACCGGCCTGCTGCTCATGGAGAACTGGCAGTCCCTCCAGGCGACCTTCGGGACGGTCTACCCCGGTGACCGGCGTTCGACCGGCGAGTCGCACACGGTCGGGCGCGTGTTCGGTGCGACCAACATGGGAGGACTGGAGAGGATCGGCGCAGAGGCGGTCGACACAAACCAGACCGAGATCGCGAGCTCCTTCACTGTCTTGCTCGTCGTGCTTGCGATGGCGTTCGTTGCGCAGCGATGGAACGCAGGACGCGCCACCGCCGCCGCGTTGGTCCCGCTGGTAGCCCTCGGGGTCTTCTGGCTAGGCTGGTGCACCGTCAATTGGGGTGCGATCGGCGAGCTGATCCCCCTGGCCAACCGCGTTCCCTCCTATCGCGCCACGAACGCGACCGGATTCATCGCGACCATCGCCTTCTGTCTGTATATGACGACCTGGAAGCGCCCGACCCGGCGCGCCGTTCCGGTTGTGATCGCGTCCATGGCCGCATTCCTCTCCGCATACGCCGGCGCGTCGCTTCAGCTGGGGTACCTGCCCGCGTTGCCCAACTGGATCGTCGCCCTGAGCGCCCTGGTCACCGGCGCAGTGGTGTTCGCGCTGCTGTACTGGCCAGGAAAGGCCTGGTCCATGGCGACGGCGGGCCTGGCGGCGGCTGCAATGACGGTCACGGTCGTGCCGATCCTCTTCGGTCTCGGAGATCTGCGCGCGAGCGACACTGCGCGTCAGTTCCTCGCATACGGCGATGACGCACGGGCGACCGGCACACTCTGGGCCAGCGATGACAGCTTCGTCGACGCGATGATGACCGCCACCGGCACGCCGGCACTGTCGGCTCGGCAGCAGATGGGCCCCGACACCGAGCAATGGCTGCGGCTGGACCCGAGCGGCGAGAACGAGCACGCGTGGAATCGCGGTGGCATGTACTACCGGTTCGACTGGCGGGAAGAACCGGGAATCGACTTCACGAACCCGAACCTCGATGTGCTCGTGATGTCGGCATCGCCGTGCACCGTCGCCGAGCGCATTCCCGAACTCGCCTACATCAGCTCGACGCATCTGCTCGATCTGTCGTGTCTCGAGCCTGCCGGCACCTTTGAGTGGTCGGGCTCGGAGCACTACATCTACGCGCTCACCGGGTGAGCGCGGCAGACGTCAGCGGGCCGTCCGGGCACGCAGGTCACCGCACGACACCTCGGCGGTGCGAAAAGGAGCGATAGGGATCGCCTGCATGGCCGAGTCGTCGAGCTCTCGGCACGCATCCAACGCGGCGGTCACCCCGTACGACCACTGCGACGCGGTCCAACCGCGGATGGACACAGTCGAAGCCGACGCTACGGCCATGGCGACGATCAGGGCCGCCAGCACCACCGTCGAGGCGATCGCGGTCGCAAGCGCGGATCGACCGCGCGCCCGGCGGGCCTGCACCCACACCGCGACAGCGAGCGGGATCGTGGTGAGCATGGCCATCTGCGGAAGGACGCCGTATCGGGCGTTCTGGGCGCGCTCATCCAGACCGATCGATCCCTCGGCGTACCGGAACGCATCGGTTCCGTCCACGATGGCTCCTGCGCTGTAGACAGCGACGGTTGTGAGCAGAAGCAAGCCGAGCAGGATCCGCTGGTCCGTCGTGCCCTTGATCGCGGCGTAGATGATCGCTGCGACGAACGGGATGAGTGCGAGAAGCGGCACGAGGACGCCCGTCGTCGCTACGACTTCCCGTTGCGTCACGAGGTGAGGGACGACCATCGGCAGCATGACGTTGAGCAGCCAGCCCTTGACGAGCGATGCGAACCCGATCCACTCGAACCCGGACCCGGCTCGCGGAACCGTGAGGAAGGTGATGACTTGCCAGATGACCCCCGCCAGCAATGCCCCGGCAAGAGGAAGACGGCGCCGGTCGCGCAGGACGAGGAGCGGCGCGATCAGGATATACAGAGCGAGTTGCACCTCAGTGGCCGCCATCACGAACATGCCACCCGCGAGCAACGCACTGCTCCACCACGTCCGGGGACGCGCCAACAGCAACCACAACCCGAGCCACATCGCGTAGGTGTGGACGTCAGCCATGTTGCCGAGCACCTCCTGGCCGGCGAGCGGAACCAGTGCGGTGATGAGCGCGATCGCGAGACGAGCCGGAGGGAACGGAACGGTGGCACGTGCGAGGAGATAGACCGCGGACGCGATCGCCGCTGTGAGCGCTGCGCACGCGACGAAGACGGTCACCGCATAGTGCTCGAGGGGCACGGACGAGACGATGAGCGCGGTCATCGAGCGCGGAAGCAGATGCTGGTACCCGGCGTAGCCTTCGACGAGTGAGGCCGGCCCGAGCCGCAGGAACTCCGGGAGGAACAGGAACCCGTCCTCGGCCCACGGTACGTCGAATTCGCCGCTGGGCACGCGGAGCAGAACGATGCCGAGCACGAGCACACCCACCGCCCCCGCGATGAGCAGTTCCTGCGCCCCCACGCGGCTATCGGTGTCGCCGCTACGGATGCCGCTCACCGGGTGGGATCGCGCGCCGATCCGAGCCGACTCCGGTCTGAGCAACGCCATCCAACGCCTCTTCCGCCGCGTCCTCTCGCTCGCGACGCTCGATCTCCCGCCATTCACCTGGATGCCGCATGCGCCACAACCAGTGGTGGAGGACGCGGGCCGGGCGGTCGAGAGGCTTGAGCAGGCGGGCGATGCGGGGGTGATTCAGCTTGAGGTACACGCGGGTGAGCGCCACGATTCCGCCATGCCCCAGCCAACCCGCTCGATGGAGGAACTGGATCTGGTCGATGGGATACCCGGGCATTGTGGCGCCCATCTGATCGAGCTTGAAATCCAATGCGGTATGACTGATCGACATCTGCTCGAGGCTGGCAATGGTCCGCGTGTGATACCCCCGCTCCGCGGCGGCGTAGGCGATGATCCTCTCCTGAACGTGTGCGAGGCTCCCGTCCCTATGGCGGGTCGGGGGCGCGTACTCCTCGTAGCGCCACTCGCGATCAGTGAGGATCTTCAGAGCCTCCGGTCGAGCGAACCACATACACCCGAACGGGGCGAGCGGAGAGACCTCGTCGAAGGGGACACTGATGCCGAGCTCGTCGCACAGCTCTTGCGCCGGTTCCTTGTTCGCGTACCACCCGCGGCCCATCGTCGGATACCCGATGTGGATCATTGGAGGAAAGGCAAGGCCGAGGCCCGGCTCTCGCTGGAACAGAGCCACTGCGTTCGCGGCGAATCCGGGTGAGTTCAGGACGTTGTCGAGCTGCTGGAGCTTGAACCAGCGCCCGGCATTGAAGGAGTCCTGGACCGTCTTCTTCGAGTGCACCTTCACCACGAGGTCGTAGCGCCCGACCTCGAGCACGTCACGACATCCGATGAAGAACGCGCTCAGGTCGCGGCCACGGTTGGAGGGGAGAACCCGGACCTCAGTATGGGCGACGCGAGCATCGGCGCGCCGCTCCAGCGTGGCCGAGATGACGGCGGCCTTCTCTTCGTCCGTCGTGGTCACGAACAGATCGAAGTCGGAGGGGAGCATGACCAGGCGATCCATCAGTTCGTCGGTCATGTCCTCATAGAAGATGTGCACGATCGCAGCGATCCGCAGAGGATTCTCCCCGTCATACGAGACGTCCACATCCGGAAGCACTTCGAGCATTGCGGCATCCGCGTGCAGCGTCTTGGGCGGCGAATTGCGGACGAGATTGCTCCAGATCATGGCTACTGGATAGCCATAGCTCTCAGCCTTCTCGATGGTCCAGCGTCCGATCACCGCGTGCTGATCGAGGTACGGCGGATAGTGGAAGAACGGGCGCCGCTTCAGCACCGGGCAGCCGTCGTCGAGGAGCAGATCCGCATTGATCAACGCGGGGTGCCCGGACGGATAGTCGGCTTCCGGGAAGGCTACCCCCGAGGTGAAGCCCAGTTCCTCGAAGTGATGAGTGAACCGGGACTCGTGGTTCAGGATCGAGTCGACGTACGTCGTGATCGTCGGCATGTCCCGCCAGTAGTCTCGCCACTGCTGGGAGAGGAAGAGCTCTCGACGCACGACGTTCCAGTGGGACTGGTTGTGGCGATGAAGGACGCCCTCCTTGGTGAAAGGGTTCGGCTTCTCCTCGCCGTAGTCCGTCATTCCCCAGAAGTGGACCGGCTCCGCGTTCATGCGGTCGAAGACGGGGCCGAACGGACGAACAGGGCCGAAGAAGGTGTAGTTCATGAGTACGAGCTCGTCGTACTCGGCAAGCCGCCCTTCACCGAACTGCTCCATCGCCGTCTTATAGGCCCAGACATCGAAGCCGGTGTTCTCACGTTGCCAAACGGTGTCGGCGACTGCCTCGAGTCGTGCTCGCCCCTCGTCCGTGAGATCGCCGTTGACGACCACGAAGATGTGATCGGAGTGCTCCCGCAGCGCTTCGAGCTTGTACGGGATGTAGTCGTCGATCTCACCTCGATGGTCGTAGACGAAGTAGAAGATGACCCGGCGACCACCGGCCGGAAAAGGGGCAGGACTCAATACGTCAGCGCGCTGCTCGATCTGCAAAACTTACTCCTCGACATGGCAGGCACATCTCGCGTGCGCACCTGAACCCGCCCACGTACTGCGGATAGGCCCGTGCGATTGTACCTGCCTAACTGTGCAGGCCTTGAGCCAGGATCTCCAGAAGGTAGCGCCCGTACCCGCTCTTGACGAGCGGTTCTGCACGCGCGCGCAGCTCGTCGTCGGTGAGGAAACCCAACCGCCACGCCACCTCTTCCGGACAGCCGATCGACAGACCCTGCCGTTTCTGCACGGTGGCGATGAACTCCGTCGCCTCCCGCAGGGAATCGAACGTACCGGTGTCGAGCCATGCCGTGCCGCGAGGCAGCATCTCGACCTGCAACGCGCCGCGATCCAGGTACACCCGATTCAGGTCGGTGATCTCGAGCTCGCCCCGCGCGGAGGGGCGAAGATCCTTAGCAATCGAGACCACTTCGTTGTCGTAGAAGTACAGACCTGGAATCGCGTAGTGACTGCGCGGCGATGTCGGCTTCTCCTCCAGCGAGAGCGCACGACCCCGCGCGTCGAACTCGACGACGCCATAGGCGCTCGGGTCCGCGACCCAATAGCCGAAGACCGCGGCGCCGTCCAGGTCCTGGTAGCGACGCAGCCGGGTCCCCATGCCCTGGCCATAGAAGATGTTGTCGCCGAGCACCAGTGCCGCGCAGTCGGACCCGATGTGGTGCTCGCCGATGACGAACGCCTGCGCGAGACCGTCCGGCGAAGACTGCTGGGCGTAGGTCAGAGAGATGCCGAAGCGGGACCCGTCGCCGAGGAGCCGCTCGAATTGGTCGGCGTCGTGCGGAGTCGTGATGATGAGAATGTCGCGGATCCCAGCGAGCATCAGCGTCGTCAGCGGGTAGTAGATCATCGGCTTGTCGTACACCGGCACGAGCTGCTTGGAGACGCCGAGGGTGATCGGATGCAGCCGCGAACCGGTGCCGCCAGCCAGGATGATGCCACGCATGCCCTCTAGTCTCGACTATGGGGAGCGATCGGTCCAAACTCAGATCTTTCGCGCACAGTAGGCTTGAGGGATGCGCAGACTTCTCGTGACCGGGGGTGCCGGCTTCATCGGATCCGACTTCGTCCACTACGTGCTCGAGCACACCGACGATTCCGTCACCGTCCTGGACAAGCTGACCTACGCCGGCAACACCGATTCGCTGCGTGACCTCCCCGGCGATCGCTTCCGCTTGATCGAGGGCGACATCTGCGACCAGCAACTCGTCGACCACCTCTTCGATGAGCACGATGCCGTCGTCCATTACGCGGCCGAGTCGCACAACGACAACTCCCTCGCAGGACCTGCGCCGTTCGTCCAGACCAACATCGTCGGCACCTTCACGCTGCTCGAGTCCGCCCGGCGTACCGGCATCCGGTTCCACCACATCTCGACCGACGAGGTGTACGGCGACCTGGAATTCGATGACCCCGAGCGATTCACCGAGACGACTCCGTACAACCCCTCGAGCCCTTACTCGTCGACAAAGGCCGGCTCCGATCTGCTGGTCAGGGCGTGGGTGCGTTCGTTCGGCGTCCGCGCGACCATCAGCAACTGTTCGAACAACTACGGACCACGACAGCATGTCGAAAAGTTCATTCCCCGACAGATCACCAACGCCATCGACGGCGTTCGCCCACGTCTGTACGGCGACGGCCTGAACGTCCGCGATTGGATCCATGCGGACGATCACTCCTCCGCAGTGCTGCGGATCCTGGACGCCGGCGTGATCGGTGACACCTACCTCATCGGGGCGGATGGCGAGAAGACCAACCGCGAAGTCGTGGAACTGATCCTGGAGGAGATGGGCCAGCCCCGCGACGCATACGACCTCGTGACAGACCGCCCCGGACACGACAAGCGGTACGCGATCGACTGGTCGAAGCTTCGCGACGAGCTCGGATGGCAGCCGCAGTTCCGCGACTTCGCGGCCGGCTTGGCCGACACCATCGCCTGGTATCGGGCGAACGAGGAGTGGTGGCGGCCCCAGAAGGCCGAGACCGAAGGCAAGTACGCGAAGGTGGGCCAATGAGCATACGATTCGGATTGTCGCTCGCCGTCGAGGAGACCCCCATCGCCGGGCTGCAGCGTTGGGATGTGCCGGTACACGGCGACAACCGCGGATGGTTCAAGGAGAACTGGCAGCGCGAGAAGATGGTGGAACTCGGACTGCCCGATCTAGGCCCCGTCCAGAACAACGTCTCGTTCAATCGCACTGCCGGCACCACGCGTGGAATCCACGCGGAGCCTTGGGACAAGTACATCTCCGTCGCGAGTGGAAGTGTCTTCGGCGCATGGGTGGATCTGCGGAAGGGCCCGGGATTCGGTTCCGTGTACACCACCATCATCGATCCCTCTGTGGCCATCTATGTGCCTCGCGGGGTCGGCAACGCGTTCCAGACACTGGAGGATGCCACGGCGTACAGCTATCTGGTGAACGATCATTGGTCGCCCGCAGCCGAGTACACCTTCCTGAATCTCGCCGACGAGACCGTCGCGATCCCGTGGCCCATCCCGCTTGACGAGGCTGAACTCTCCGACAAGGACCGCGCCCACCCCCGGCTCGCCGACGTCGTACCGATGTCCTGACGCTCCTCCTGACGCGTCAGCGCACGTAGTCGCTGCTCACCCAGCCCGTGCGAGCCTGATAGGACACTTCGTACCACCCCGCCGTCCGCGATCGCACCTGAAGCTGCGTCCCGGATGGAATGACGAGGATCACCGGTGCGGAGGTCGATGCCGAGGCGC
The DNA here is from genome assembly GCA_029239165.1 of Microbacterium sp. GTDB lineage: Bacteria > Actinomycetota > Actinomycetes > Actinomycetales > Microbacteriaceae > Microbacterium. The sequence goes on from JAQZBG010000013.1 coordinate 16,627, forward strand.
GAAGATTCACGGCAGCTGTGGTCGTGACGGTCGTTTGCAGGTTCAGCCCGTCGGCCGTGATCCAGAGCATCTGCCCTGCGACCCCAACCCAATACCAGTCGGTCCAGCGCGCATGGAGGGTCACAGCAGTGCCGGCCGCGGGCGAGGTGGTCCCGGCGGTGCACGAAGGTGAGGGGGCAGGACGCGCTATCACTCCCGTGCGGAGGGTTGCGGTGCCCGAAGCGCTGACGACCTCCTCGTAGCGCGGCTGCACACAGTTCGACGGCGCGGTACTCGTCAGATCGGACGCGCGGATCCACAGGTGTGCAGTTCCGTACTGGACCCAGTACCAGTCCGACCACTTCGCAAGCACCGAGACGCGCGTTCCGGTCGACAGCTGCGCCGAACCCGTCGCGCAGGCGTCATCCGGGGCGAGGCGAGCGGTGATGGTCTTTGCCGCATACCGAATTCCCGAGGCGCCCGACACCTGTGCGAACGGCGGCTGGGTGCAGGACACATATGGCTTCAGCTCCGACTTGAGGATCCATACCATGGACCCTCCTGCGTTGACCCAGTACCAGTCCGACCATGCGGCCGAAACTGCGACCTTCGTGCCTTCGATGAGCGCCTTCGCGCCCTGGCTGCAAGACGCTGCGGGAGCGACTCTGCCGCTGACATCGCCGGCGGTCACCATCGCCCCCGACGCGCTGCGCACCTGTTCGAATGGCGGTTGCGCGCAGGGATCCGACGGGGTGACGAGTTGGGATTTCGGCACCCATAGCATCGTGCCGTTCGCATTCACCCAGTACCAATCGGACCACTCCGCGGCGAGTGTCACCTTCGTCCCCTGGGCAAGGGAAACCGCGCCAGCCGCGCACGCGACGTTCGCCGAGACCCGTGCGGTGACGGCGGTCGAGGTCGCCATCGTGCCTGCGGCGCTACGCACCTCGGCATAGGGCGGCTGGCTGCACGGGTCGGTCAGCTGGTTCTTGGGAATCCACAGCATCGTTCCGCGATGGTCTACCCAATACCATTCCGCCCATTCGGCTGCCACCACGACGCGCACGCCGGCCGCAAGCTGAACCGACCCCGTCGCACAACCCGAGCTCGCCGTCGACCGCGCGGTCACAGCGCCAGAGGTCACCATGACTCCGGCCGCAGAGCGTACCTGTGTGTAGGGCGGCTGCGCGCACGGATCGGACGCGACGAGATGCGACTTCAGCATCCAGCGCATGTTGCCGCCGACGTTCACCCAGTACCAGCTGTTCCATTCCGCCTGGACGCTGACCGCGAGCCCCGGCGGAAGCCACAGTGCCCCCGTGTTGCAGCCCTCGCTGGGTGCCATTCGCCCAGGCGCCGGCCCAGAGGCGGTCATGATTCCCGCCGCACTGCGGACCTGGGCGAAGGGGGGTTGGGCACAGACATCCGTGGTCGAGCCGAACCAGTCGGTGAAGTACTGGAAGAAGTTGCGGTTGCCGTAAGACGAGCACGGGTCGCTCGACTCGCCATAGCCCGCACGCAGTGCCGCGGCGTTCGGCTGGTAGGGCGTGTAGTAGTACAGGTCAGCCGTCGCCTGGTTCTCGATGTACACCGGCGATGACCCGCATTCGGCGTTCGGGTGCCAGCGTACGTTCCACGTCCTGCCCGGTGCGTACCACGTGAAGTACTGACTCGTCCCCGGCGGGTTGGCGTAGCGCTTGAGCTGCCACGCCGCGCCGAACACCTGGTTGAAGAACCCGTAGTACCTCGTGTCGCACGCGGCAGTGTCGGGGCATCCCTGCCCCATGGCGATCGTGTAGCGCCAATCAGACGGCCACGTGTGGGTGACCAGCCCCTGCTCCTTCTGCAGCATCACCAGAATCGCCTGCGGGTTGATTCCGCAGGCCTGTGCGACCTTGTAGATGATCGCCGACGCGCGTTCGCGGTAGCCGCCGGGATACGCGCCGCACATGGCGTCCGCGCCCGTGGCGCGAGAAGTGTCATACCAGTCCTTCAGACAGACGTGACCCGCTTGGCAGTTCGGCACCTTCCCCTGAAGGAATTGCTGGATCTGCACCTCGCTCATCGTTCCGCGGTCGAAGAACTTGGCGTCGCTGATGATGTTTCCGGGCCTGAACTGCGAGAGATCGGCGGCCTTGACCCGGGTGGCCGGGAGGGCCGCCGCATCCACGACGGCGACTTCAGCCGCCGCGGTCGGCACCTCCGCCCGCGTCGCGGCGGGTGCCAGCAGCAGCGCCCCTGCAAGACTCAACATCGCCGCCACGACACCGATCTTCTTCTGCGTCGAAGCGCGCGTAACCCCCCGGTTGCGTGCAGCCACGACGTCAGTCTGGCGGATCGCCCCCTCGGTTTCGGGATGCCTCGCCGCAGAAATCCCGGCCAGAGGTTCAATCGCTAGAGCTCGGCGTGCAGCATCCAGACCTTGTCCGCGGCCTCGCGCCACGAGAACGCGCGACCCCGGTCGCCCGCCAGCACGCCCAGCCGCTCCGCAGCCGCCGTCGATCCCAGCCCGGCCGCGAGCGCTGCTCCCATGCCCTCCGAGAGCTCGGCCACACTCGATGACGGCACCAGCACTCCCCCCTCGAACACGACCTCGTCGTGCACCGCGGACGACGCGGCGATGACCGGCACGCCGAGCGTCAGGGCGTCGACGACGCGCCAGGGGAACGCCGCACGCCGCGACGGCGCGACG
>JAQZBG010000323.1 GCA_029239165.1 Microbacterium sp.
CCCGGACTTCTTCCCCGGTGACACCGTCAAGGTTCACGTCAACATCACCGAGGGCAGCCGCTCTCGTATCCAGGTCTTCCAGGGCGTCGTCATCGGCCGTCAGGGTGACAGCGTGCGCGAGACCTTCACGGTCCGCAAGATCAGCTTCCAGGTGGGCGTCGAGCGCACCTTCCCGGTGCACTCCCCGGTGATCGACCACATCGAGGTCGTCACCCGCGGTGATGTGCGTCGCGCGAAGCTCTACTACCTCCGCCAGCTCCGTGGCAAGAAGGCGAAGATCAAGGAGAAGCGCGACCGCTGAGTCGCAGGTTCTCCACAGCACCCCAGGACACGATGTCCTGGGGTGCTGTCTTCTGTCCCCGGTGTGCGAACCTTGATACGGTCGCGCCAGAGCGGTGCACGACTCGAGAAGGAACCTGATGACTGATTCGCCGGCCGCGCGCACTTCCCGACGACGCGGGTTCCTGGTGTTCCTTCGCGACGTGTTGGTGATCATCGTGATCGCCGCCCTCGTGTCCTTCGTGGTCAAGAGCTTCGTGGTGAGGTCGTTCTACATCCCGTCGGCGTCGATGGAGCGCACGCTTCTGGTGAAGGATCGGATTCTCGTCGACGAGCTGACCCCTCGATGGACCGCCTACGAACGCGGCGACGTCGTCGTCTTCAAGGATCCGGGCGGCTGGCTCGATGCGCAGCCGCAGACTCCGGCCCAGCCCCCGCTCGTACAGGCGGTCGACTGGGTGCTGAACTTCGTGGGAATCTCGGCGACGGACTCGCAGGATCACCTGGTGAAGCGTGTGATCGGGTTGCCGGGCGATCATGTCGTTTGCTGCAACGCCCTCGGTCAGATCACGATCAACGGCGCGCCGATCGACGAACTCAGCTACCTGAATCTCCCCGAAGGTGACACCGCGGCGTCGAACGAGCCGTTCGACGTCGTCGTCCCTGAGGGCTCGGTCTGGTTGCTGGGCGACAACCGCGATCGTTCGCGTGACGCGCGCGCGCATCAAGACCTGCCGAGCGGAGGCTTCGTGCCGATGGACAACATCGTCGGAAAAGCGTTCCTGACGACGTGGCCCCTGGACCGGATGGGTCCAATCGATGGCCATCACGACACCTTCAACGGAGTGCCGGACCCCGAATGACCGTGATCACTCCGAAATTGACCTTGGAACGGAAGCTCCTGGGGGAGTGCGGCGTGATCATCGCGTTGGACGAGGTCGGCCGAGGAGCGCTTGCCGGCCCTGTCGCGGTCGGTGCGGCGTTGATGGATGCCACGGGAGTGCGCCGGCGTGTGCCGGATGGCCTACGCGATTCCAAGCTCGTGACGGAGAAGCGTCGACCTGAGGTCGCCGCACGAGCAGCGGCGTGGGTGCAGGCTTCCGCCGTGGGTTGGGCGAGTTCAGCGGAAGTCGACGAAGTCGGCATCATGCGCGCGCTCGGACTCGCCGCATCACGGGCGGTGTCGGCGATCGCGGCCCAGGGCGCTGCCATGGACGAAGCGCTCATCCTGCTCGACGGCAACCACGACTATGTCTCGCGTGTGCATTCGTCGCCGTTGCGCGTGCGTCCGGTGATCAAGGCAGACCGTGACTGCGCCTCCGTGTCCGCTGCTTCCGTCATCGCCAAGGTTGCTCGGGACGGATACATGGCGGAACTCCACGAGAGCCATCCCGCGTACCAGTGGAACCGCAACAAGGGATATGCGAGCCCAGAGCACCGCGATGCCATCCGGAGCAACGGGCTGTCTCCCTTCCACCGTGCATCCTGGGCCATCGCCGACGCGCCCACGCTGTTCTGATACGGGCTCGCATGGACCGGCGATGCCGCGCCTCGTGCGTCGCGACTCTAGGATGGAGTCATCATGGATGAGGAAGCCTTCGACGACTACGACCGCGAGCTCGAGCTGGCACTGTTCCGGGAGTACCGGGACGTGGTGTCGCAGTTCCAGTACGTCGTCGAGACCGAGCGCCGCTTCTACCTCGCGAACGAGGTCAACGTCGTCCGCCGCGACACCGAGCACGATTTCTACTTCGAGATCTCGATGAGTGACGTGTGGGTGTGGGACATCTACCGGGCGGACCGTTTCGTGAAGGCGGTGCGCGTACTCACTTTCAAGGACGTGAACGTCGAGGAACTTCAGCGTCGCGAGTTCGAACTCCCGCAGGAGCTGTCGCTCGACGGAGAGTGATGTCGGCCCTCGTGAGAGCCAGGGTGCCGTTCCTGCACATGACGTCAATCTTCTGAGTACTCCCCACATCAGCGTGAGCGTGTGAGGTACGCCCACGGGCTATGTGTCAGAACACGATGCTGGGGGGATGGCAGCGAAAGATGACCTCGGCAGAGCGGGCGAAGAGCGTGCTGCGCAGCACCTCATGGGCATCGGATACACCGTGCTCGACAGAAACTGGCGGTGTGCGCAAGGAGAGATAGACATCGTCGCCCGCGTAGGCGACCACCTGGCGATGATCGAGGTGAAGACGAGGCGCACAACGGCGTTCGGGCATCCGTTCGAGGCCGTTGATCGACGGAAGCGCCGTCGGCTTTGGCAGCTCGCCCAGGCGTGGGTCGTCGCCCATCCAGACGCGGCTCGTGGGCGCAGCGTGCGGCTCGAGATCATCGGGATCATCGGCGCAGACGCATCCCGAGGAACGCTCGAGCATCTCGTGGACATCTCGTGAGCACGGCGCGCACCTGGGCTGTCGCGCTTACCGGGGTCGATGGGCATCTCGTCGAAGTGGAAGCCGACCTGTCGAACCAGACGCCCGAGTTCCGGATCATCGGGCTGCCGGACAAGTCGCTCGCGGAGGCGGTGCAGCGGGTGCACAACGCGTGTAAGAACGCGGGGCTCGATCTCCCGAGGAGGCGCCTCACGGTGAATCTGTCTCCGGCGAGCCTTCCCAAGCACGGCGCGGGGTTCGACCTCGGTATCGCCGTGGCAGCCCTGGCTGCCGGCGGAGCGATCGAACCGCGCTCGATCGCAACTACGGTGCACGTCGGAGAGCTCGGGCTCGACGGCCGCATCCGGCCGGTACCGGGCGTTCTCCCTGCCGTGTTCGCTGCCGCGCGCGCCGGGTTCGAGAGGGTGATCGTGCCCTACGCCAATGAGGCAGAGGCGCGGCTGGTCCCTGGTATCGACGTGCGGGCGGCCGCCTCCCTCGCCGAGGTCGCGGTGTGGCACGGCGCAGATGTCGAAGTGCCCGAGGTCGACGCCGTCGAGGTCGCGTCGGCGGCGCTCGAGGAGCAACCCGGGCTGGATCTGTCTGACGTTGTGGGACAGGAGGAAGCGATCGAAGCGCTCATCGTCGCAGCGGCCGGGGGTCACCATCTGCTTCTGAGCGGGCCCCCGGGTGCAGGTAAGACGATGCTCGCCCGACGGCTGCCAGGGATCATGCCGCCGCTCGGGGAGCAGGAGGCGCTCGAAGTCGCGTCAATACGCTCGCTCAGCGGCGACCGCATCGCGGCACTCGGCCAGACGCCACCGTTGGAGTCCCCGCACCACAGCGCATCAGTTGCAGCGCTGGTCGGAGGGGGGTCACGTGCGGCGCGCCCTGGAGCCATCGCACGCGCACATTGCGGCGTGCTGTTCCTCGACGAGGCTGCGGAGTTCTCGCGCGTCGCTCTCGACTCGCTGCGCCAACCACTCGAAGCGGGCGTCATCGAGGTTCATCGAGCGGGATTCACGGCGCGGTTTCCCGCGAGGTTCCAGTTGCTGCTCGCGATGAATCCTTGCCCGTGTGGGAATCATGGCGTCAGGGGTGCCGAGTGCGTGTGCCCGCCTATGGCTATCCGGCGCTATTCGACCCGATTGTCCGGTCCGCTCCGCGACCGGATCGACATCGACCTGCACGTCGCCCGGGTCGCTTCGTCTTCTGCGACGGACGAGCGGAGG
>JAQZBG010000324.1 GCA_029239165.1 Microbacterium sp.
CAGCCGGACGCCGTCGCGCAGGGCGGCCTCGGCGGGGCGCGTGCCGGTGGGGAGCATCCGCTCGTCGGTCGTGAACGCCGTCTCCGCGGGTACGCGCAGTACGAGGTCATGCGGGTCGGCATCGCCGATCGTGACGAAGGGGTGCGTGCCGAGGGCGACCGGCGCGGGCGTCGCCGAGCGGTTGGTGAGCGTGTGCGTGACCTCGATGCCGTCGGCCGTGAGCGTGTAGGTCACCGCCGTGTCGATCAGGTAGGGGTAGCCGGTCTGCGGCACGATGGTCGCCTGCAGCACCGCCTCGGCCTCGGTGTGCGACACCTCGTACGCCGTGAAGCGCAGCAGGCCGTGACTCGCATTGTTCAGCTTCGGCTCGGTGATCGCGAGCAGCCGCGAGGTGCCGTCGTCATCCCACCGACCGTCGCGCACACGGTTCGGCCACGGGGCGAGGACCACGCCGGAACAGGCCGGAGTGGGCTGATCGAGCGGGTACGGGGGGACGAGGTCGACGCCGCCGATGCGCAGCGACGCCGATGCGCAGCGACCGCAGAGACGCGCCGACCTGCGCGATCTGGGCGGTCGCATCACCGAGTCGGAGGGAGATCTGGGCGCCGGTGGGGGATGCGGAAGTCACTTCGACATCGTACGGCCACCCCCGCGTCGGCACTCTCTCAGGCGCGTCGGCTACACTTGTGCGGTCGGCTTCGGACACCCGCGCGTTGGCGCGGACGTTTTATGTGTGTGAAGTGTGAGTCCAGGGGCCGATGGTGAGCGTCGCTCGACGCTAATCAACCATCACATGAATGGCCCCGGCCGCTGACAGTCCGGAACCCCGCTGGTCGCATCCGACCACGCGCTGGGTGCTCGCGCTTGTGCGCGGCGCTGTTCTCGTGCGAGAACACAGGAAGACAACGCAATGCCCAAGAACAAGAAGCCCCGCGGCGGGCGTCCCGCCGCCAACTTCGAGCCGCGCTACGGCGCCAAGAAGACCTCCTTCCACGACCGCCACAACGGCGGACCCTCCCGTGACGGCGCGCGGGACGAGCGCGGTGCACGCGCGGATGCCGGCGACCGCCGCTCCGCCCCCGCCGCCGGCGGTTACGACCGTCGTCCCGGCAGCCGCAGCGCCGGTCACCGCGGTTACCGCCCGGCCGAAGCCGAGTCAGGTGCGCCCAAGCAGCGTTGGGGCGCCTCCGAGCGTGCCGGCCGCGACGAGGCCCGTGGCATCCGCAACCGCGCCGAGTCCGGACGCCGCGAGGCACCGCACCACCGCAACGACGACCGCTCCGAGCGCCCCCGCTACAACGACCGGCCCAGCGCCGGCGGCCGCTTCGACGACCGTCCGCGTCGGGACGACCGTGGCGGACAGCGTCCGACCGGGCCCGGAACCTATCGCGACGAGCGCGGCGGCGACCGCCCCCGCTTCGACCGTCGCGTCGTGACGACCGCGGTGCCGGCACCCAGCGTCAGGGTTTCCGCGACAACGACCACCGCGACGGCGGGCGTCCGGTCCGGGACGATCGCCGGGGTGGCGAGCGCCCCCGGTTCAACAGCGACCGTGGCGCCGAGCGCCCCCGGTTCAACAGTGACGAGCGTCCGCGCCGTGACGACCGCGGCGAGCGTCCGCGTCGTGATGACCGCGGCGGCGACCGTGCGCGGACGAACGACCGCAGCAACGACCGTGGTGGCGAGCGTTCCTACGACGCCGACCGCGCCCGTCGTGCCTTCGACCGCGACCGCACGCAGCGCTCGTACGAGGGCGGCCGCGACGAGCGTTCGCGTCCGTCGACCGGTGGCGCCTACCGCACCGAGCGTCCGCGCCCGCTGACCTCCGACACCCGCGGGCGTCCGGCGCGCAACGAGCGTCCGAGCCGCAACGACTGGAACGCCACCAGCCGGCCCGAGTCCACCGGGGCCAAGTTCACCCCGGGCGACGACGTCGTGCACGAGCGCCTCGAGGCGAAGTCCGTCGCGGCCGTCGAGGTCGACGGTGTGACCTTCGGCGACCTCGGTCTCGGCTCGAACATCGTCGACACCCTGGTCGGAATGGGCGCGGCCACGCCGTTCCCGATCCAGGCCGCCAGCATCCCGGCCGTCCTCGCGGGGCGCGACGTGCTCGCCCGTGGTCGCACCGGCTCCGGCAAGACCATCGCCTTCGGTGCGCCGCTCGTCGAGCGCGTGCTGCAGTCGCAGGCAGGCAAGCGCCGTGAGTTCGGACGGTCGCCGCGCGCGATCATCCTCGCTCCGACACGCGAGCTCGCGCTGCAGATCGACCGCACCATCCAGCCGATCGCCCGCAGCGTCGGCCTCTTCACCACGCAGATCTACGGTGGTGTCCCGCAGGGCCGCCAGGTGGGTGCGCTGAAGAAGGGCGTCGACATCGTGATCGGCACCCCCGGTCGTGTCGAGGACCTGATCAACCAGGGCAAGCTCGACCTCTCGGACTGCCGCATCGCGGTGCTCGACGAGGCTGACCACATGTGCGAGCTCGGGTTCGTCGAGCCCGTCCAGCGCATCCTGCGTCACACCGCCGACGGCAGCCAGAAGCTGCTGTTCTCGGCCACGCTCGACCGTGAGGTCGCGGCTCTCGTCGACGAGTTCCTCGTCGACCCGGCCGTGTACGAGGTCGCCGGTGAGGACCAGGATTCCAGCACGATCGAGCACCGCGTGCTCGTGATCGAGCACCGTGACAAGGCCGACATCCTCACGTCGCTCGTCGACCGAGCCGGCAAGACGCTGGTCTTCGCCCGTACCCGTGCCTACGCCGACATGCTCGCCGAGCAGTTCGACGACGCCGGCATCCCGGCCGTCTCCCTGCACGGTGACCTGAACCAGGCCAAGCGCACGCGCAACCTCGAGCGTCTGACCTCGGGTCGCGTGAACGTGCTCGTCGCCACGGATGTCGCCGCCCGCGGCATCCACGTCGACGACATCGACCTGGTCGTCCAGGCCGACGCCCCCGATGAGTACAAGACGTACCTGCACCGCTCGGGTCGCACCGGCCGCGCGGGTCGTTCGGGTCGTGTCGTCACCCTCATCACGCGTCAGCGTCAGCGTCGCATGACCGAGCTGCTCGACCGGGCCGAGATCGACGCGCCGTTCGAGAACGCGCGCCTCGATGACGACGTGATCGAGGAGATCGCCGGTCGCGTGCCGACCGCGGCCGACCTCACCGCCTGAGTCTCGCTCGAAAGAGGCCCCGTCCCGCTCCCGCGGTCCGGGGCCTTTTTCGTGCCCGCGCCGCGCTGCCCGTGCATTCGCCGCGAACCCGTGCACTCGGCGGGTGAGTCGAGGGAGGTGTCCTCGCTCCACCTGAGGGGTCACGACACGCCTTATCCCGCGCTGGGGATGCGGCGTGTTCTGACTCCTCAGCGAGGGTGCGGGGGCGTGGGCGTGAGCGCGGGGGCGTGAGGGCGCGGGGGCGGGGGGCGTGAGGGTCAGGCCGGCTCGTGCACGTGCACGGCGGAGGTGAGGCTCGTGCCGTTGAGGTCGAGGTAGATCACGCTCTCGGCCCGTGTGAGGGTCATGGTGTTGCGGCGTTCGATCAGGGCGGCCGCCGACTCGATGAACCCGGGATCGAAGCTGTACACGCGGATGTCCTCGCGGCGGTGGATGCGCTTGTCCGCCCATTGCGCCATCACCTTCGCAGGGTCGCGGTGCGTGTACACCACGGTGCGTTCGGCCAGTCGGCTGCCGTAATGCAGTCGCTCCGCGTCTGGCGCCCCGATCTCGACCCAGGCGGTGATGAGCCCGGTCATATCGCGCACGAGCACGGCCGGCTCTTCGGTCGATGAGATGCTGCCGCCGAACGCGATGCCCTCGGCGAACTCCAGCCCGTAGGCCAGCACGCGCGTGAGCATGTACGCATCGGTCTCGGACGGATGCCGCGCCACGCGCAGCGAGTAGTCCTCGTAGATTCCGCGGTCGGTGTCAGCGAGCTGCACCTCGAATGTGTGGACTGTCGAACCGATCGCCATGATCCCCGAGCCTACGCGGCGACGAGGCAGGTGCCGGACCGGGGGGACCGGCGGGAGCGGCGGAGGCACTCAGCGCTGGGTGTCGACCTTCTGCGGCACCCGGTCCCGCTGCTCGTCGCGGTCGCGCAGGAAGACGATGCCGATCAGCACCAGGGATGCGGCGAACGCCGCGGCTCCGAGCATCGCCAGCGTCGTGCCCCCGCCGAGCGGCAACAGCGTGCCGACGACTGCGGCTGCGAGGCCGCCGAGGAACAAGAGGGCGACGTATCCACGGAACATGCCCCCAACCTAGCGTGCGGGTCGTGGGGAGTACGGGTGGTGGATCAGAACAGCATCGGCTGCGCAGCTGCGGCGGCGGCTGCGCTGGGGGTGAAGCGCACCGCTGCCGCGGTCGCCGCTCCCGACTGCACATGACCCTGCCCTGGTCGGAACCCACGCTGCGGGTAGTCGTCTTCGTGGCGGCCGTCGAGCCCGTGCATCCGGATGAGCGGTCGAGCGCGCTTCGCGAGCCACTGCCGGTATCCCTTGGGAGCCTCCGCCGAAGCGCCGGGGTAGAGCCCGCGGTACGACGACACGAGGTCGGGCCGGTGGGCGCCGAGCCACGCGAAGAACCACGGTTTCACGCCCGGTCGCAGGTGCAGGGCGCCGTAGATGACGGTGCGCGCTCCCGCCTCTTTGATGCGCACGAGGGCACTGTCGATCGCCTCGAGCGAGTCGGTCATGTGCGGCATGATCGGCATCAGGAACACCGTGACCGGGAATCCGGCATCCGCCAGTGCGCGCACCGTGTCGAGCCGGGCCTGCGTGGTCGGGGCTCCCGGTTCGATGGCCTTCTGCAGCTCGTCGTCGTACATCGCTATCGACATCTGCACGTCGACGGGCACACGCTGCGCTGCTTTCACGAGCAGGGGGATGTCGCGTCGGATGAGCGTGCCCTTGGTGAGGATCGACATCGGGGTGCCGGATGTGGCGAGCGTCTCGATGATGCCGGGCATGAGCTTGTAGCGCCCCTCTGCCCGCTGATAGGGGTCGGTGTTCGTGCCCAGCGCCACGGTCTCGTGCTGCCAGCTGCCGCGCCGTAGCTCCTTCTCGAGCACCTCGACCACGTTCACCTTGACCACGATCTGCGAGTCGAAGTCCGATCCGCCGTCGAGGTCGAGGTATTCGTGCGTGCCGCGGGCGAAACAGTAGACGCAGGCATGACTGCATCCGCGGTAGGGGTTGATCGTCCAGGCGAA
>JAQZBG010000325.1 GCA_029239165.1 Microbacterium sp.
CAGCACGACCCGGAAGAAGATCTGTCCGCGCGATGCACCGTCGACACGCGCGGCCTCGATGATCTCGCCGGGGATCTCCGACATGAAGTTGTGCAGCAGGTAGATCGCCAGCGGCAGCGCGAACATCGTGTGCGCGATCCACACCTGCGCATAGCCGCCGGCGACGTCGAGCCCCTGTGTCGCCTGGACGCCGAACAGGTTGATGCCGCGGGAGAACGACGACAGCAGCGGCACCAGGGCCATCTGGATCGGCACGATCTGCAGCGCGAACACGAAGATGAACAGCGCGTTGCGACCCTTGAACTCGATCCACGAGAACGCATACGCCGCCATCGCCGCGATCATCAGCGGGATGAGCGTGGCCGGGATGGTGATGACGATCGAGTTGAAGAAGGACTCGAGGATGGTCAGCTGCGTGGTGCCGGACTGCAGCACCGCGGCATAGTTGTCGAGCGTCAGCTGCGGGTTGGTGAAGACCGTCCACCAGCCCGTGGTCTCGATCGCATCCCGCTCACGGAACGAGGAGATGAACAGCCCCAGTGTGGGTACGGTCCAGATGACGGCGATGATGATCGCGGCGACACTCGCCCAGGGCCGGCTGAGACGCTTGCGCGTCCGTCCGGCCGAGGCCTCGAACCGCCCAGCGGTGGTGATCGCGCGGGTGCTGGATCCAGTCTCGGAATTCACGGTGTCGGTCATCGGATCTCCCGCTGCTTCTTGATCTGGCGTGCGTTGTAGATGACGATCGGCAGCACCAGGATGAACAGGATGACGGAGAGCGCTCGAACACCTTCAGGGAGGCGATCGAGATCGTGGTCAGCACGACGATCAGCGCCGGACGGATCGACGGGATCGTCACCGACTTGAAACGCTCCCAGGCGTTGGCGCCGTCGAGTTCCGCTGCTTCGAGCAGCTCGGCCGGCACGCCCTTGATGGATGCCGAGAGCACGACCATCGCGAAACCGGTCTGCACCCAGATGAGCACCACGATGAGCGCCAGGTTGTTCCACGGACCGTTCAGCAGGAACTGCTGCGGCTCACCGCCGAACCAGACCAGGATCTGGTTGAGCAGACCGATCTGCTCGAACTCCGGGCCGCGGTAGGCGTACACGAAGCGCCAGATGATGCTCGCACCGACGAACGAGATCGCCATCGGCATGAACACCAGCAGCTTGTAGATCTTCTCCCCGCGCGTCCGATCGATGAACACCGCGTAGCCGAGGCCGATCATCGTGGAGAGCGTCGGGACGAGCAGCACCCAGACGATCGTGTTGATCACCGAGGTCACGCCATCGGACTGGGTGAAGATCCAGAGGTAGTTGGAGAAGCCGACGAAGTCGCTGCCCGTCGAATTCCAGAACGATGCGTAGACGGTCTGGATCGACGGCAGGATGAGCCCGGCGAGGAGCAGCAGCATCGCCGGAGCCATGAACGCCACGAGCTGGATCAGATATCCCGCGCCGTCGCGGGACCGGTAGTCCAGGAAGAAGAACAATGCACCGACGGCGACCGCCACTCCCATCGCCCAGTAATACGAGTTGAAGAACCACATCAACGCGAGCGGGATGAGCAGGCACATCGCGAGGCGGATACCGGTGTAGAGAGCACCCTTGCGCGGTGCGATGTCGACGAGCAGCAGGATCACCACTACGACCACCGCGAAGGCGATGACCACGGCGAGGGCCTGGAGGATCGGCGGGAGTGTCCCGATCCATTGGAAGAACACAGTCGCGTTCATGGATTCCCCTTCATGAGACGGAGCTGATCAGCGGTCGGCGCGACGGAGCGCTGACCGGGGTGTGAGAAGGAGGGCCGCCCTCTGCGGGGCGGCCCTCCTCATCCGATCAGCTGGAAGGCCAGCCGGTCTCGATCTGGGTCAGCACCTCATCGGTGGAGGTCCCGTTGATCCAAGCGACCATGCCCTTCCAGAAGGTGCCGGAGCCGACAGCACCCGGCATCTGGTCCGAACCGTCGAAGCGGAACGTCACCGAGTCGTCCTGGAGGAGCTTGATCGACTCCTGCAGGATCGGGTCCTCGACGACATCGAGGTCGACTCCCTTGTTGGCCGACGTCACGCCACCGAGGGCGAGACGGCTGTTGGCCCACTCGGGGCTGGACAGGTACTCGAGCACCTTCTGCGTCGCCTCGTCATCGCTGAACGCGCCGACGATCTCGCCACCGCCGGTGATGAGCGTCTCGTCCGGGTTCGGGCTCGGCGTCAGGAACGCCCAGACGTCGCCGTCCTCGGCGAAGTTCGTGCCCTCGGGATAGAAGCCCGACAGGAACGACGCCTGGTGGGTCAGCGCGCACTCGCCGCTGGCGACCTTCGCGGCGACGTCACCGAACGCGGTGGAGTTGATCGAACGCACATCGCCGAAGCCGGCGTTGACGTACTCCGGGTTCAGCAGCAGCTCACCGGTCGCGTCGAAGGCTTCCTTGATCTGCGGGTCCGTGAACGGGACCTCGTTCTTCACCCACTGGTCGTAGACGTCGGGGCCCGCGTTGCGAAGCACGAGGTCTTCGATCCAGTCGGTGCCCGGCCACCCGGTCGCGACGCCGGACTCGAAGCCGGCGCACCACGGGGCGGCGCCACTCTTGTCCTTGATGGTCTGCGTCAGGGTCAGCAGCTCGTCCCAGCTGGTCGGCTCTTCGACGCCCCACTCGGCGAACTTGGTCGGCGAGTACCAGACCCAGCCCTTGACGCTCGCCATCAGCGGCGCGCCGTAGAACGTGTCCTCGTACGTGCCGAAGTCGACCCAGCCCTGAGTCCAGTACTCCTCGGCGTTCTTCTTCACAGCCTCCGGCGCCGGCTTCAGCAGGTCGCGCGATGCGTAGTCCGCGAACAGGCCGGGCTGCGGGAAGATCGCGATGTCGGGCGGGTTGCCGCCCTGTGCGCGCGTGCCGAGCTGCGTCTCGAAGTCCTGGCTGCCCTCGTACTTGATCTTGATGTCGTTCTCCTTCTCGAAATCCGCCCAGGACTTCGCGAGGAGGTCTGCTTCACCCTCGACGATCGTGCCGTAGATCGTGACGGTGTTGTCTCCGCCGCCACCACCGCCGCCGCCTTCCGGTGCACCACCGGGGGCCCCGCATCCGGCGAGCGCGATGCCCGCGACCCCCAGCAGGGCGAGCGGCGCATAACGCCGGGAACGCTGTGACAGAGCCATGTGAATTCTCCTCTTCGAGTACAGGGTCCCACCTGATGCGATGCCACCCCGCGGCACCGGTAGGGAACCGATTCCAGGCCAACCTACTTGCGATCGATATCCCGGCACAACACGGAAGGGTCACAAGCTCACAACCATTCACCTCAGACCGACGTGGCGGATGGGAGCGCTCCCTCGCCGGAGGTGTGGAACCGGTTCCTTTTCGCCGCGTCGGAGACTACGCTGTCACCCGGCGCGGCCACCGCGCCGCACACACGCAACCGCGTGATCAGGTCGAGGAGGACCGATGAGCACGATCGCGGACGTCGCGTCCCGTGCCGGTGTGTCGAAAGCCACAGCGAGCCGCGCCCTCAGCGGACGCGGCTATGTCTCGGAAGACACCCGCACCCGTGTCGCTGACGCCGCACGCGAGCTGTCGTACGTCGCGCACTCCTCCGCCACGAGCCTGGCCACCGGTCGGACCCGGACCGTGGGCATCGTGATGCCGCCCGTGGACCGTTGGTTCTTCGCCGAGCTGCTGGCAGGAATCCAGGAGTCGCTGCTGACACTGGACTACGACCTCTCGCTCTACGGGGTACCCGAAGGCTCGCAGACGCGGGAGCGGCTGTTCGAGAGCATCCTCCCCGGACGACGCTTCGACGGGATCATCGCCGTGGGCATCCAGCCCAGCGCCCGTGAGCTCGAACGCCTGCAGCGCACCGGACGCCCGCTCGTGAGTGTGGGGCCGTACAGCGAAGGATCGAGCGCTGTCTCCCTCGACGATGCCGCGGCCGCTCGCATCGCCACCGAGCACCTCATCGAACTCGGTCACACCGACATCGCGTTCGTCGGCGGCTCGACGGATGCCGCAGGGCCGAGCTACGGCGACGCCCACCGGCTCGACGGCTATCACGGTGCACTGGAGGCCGCGGGGCTTTCGGCACACGCTCGCACGGCGGGGGCGGCTCCCACCATGTCGGGCGGCTACGCCGCGGCCGCGGGGCTTCTCGGTGACCGGCGGCGACGACCGACCGCGATCGTCGGCGTGTGCGACGAGGCCGCCATCGGCGCGATCATCGCCGCACGCCGCCTGGGCATCGCTGTTCCGACGGAACTCAGCGTGGTCGGTATCGACGACCATCAGCACGCCGACATGTTCGCGCTGACCACGATCGGGCAATCGCCTCGCGAGCAGGGACACGAGGCGGTGCGCCTCCTGATGCAGCGGATGGACCAGCCGGACGCTCCACTCGAGCACGTCACCGCGGCGTCCGCCCTGGTGGTCCGCAACTCCACCGCCCCGCCCCGCTGACCCTCCCCGGAAA
>JAQZBG010000326.1 GCA_029239165.1 Microbacterium sp.
CGCCCTGACCCCTCCGATGGCCAGCCTGATCACGCAGGTGAAGAGCAAGCTCTTCATCCACTCGACGCGCAAGTCGCTGCACGCGCTCGACGGCGCCTACGCGTCGCTCCTGCATGGGCGCAGCCTCGACTTCGAAGATCTGCGCAAGTACGAGTACGGCGATCAGGTGCGCGACATCGACTGGCGCGCCACCGCGCGGCTGGGCACGCCGTTGGTCAAGCGCTCCCGCGCGACGCGGATGCACACCGTGCTGTTCGTGGTCGACACCGGACGCTCGATGTCCGCCCTCGCCGCCGACGAGCGGTCGAAGAAGGAACTGGCCATCCTCGCGACCGGTGTGCTCGGCGTGCTGACGCTCCGCCACGGCGACGATTTCAGCACCGTGTACGGCGACTCCGCGAAGGTGCGGCGCCTCGCACCCGGCCGCAGTGAGGGGGCGCTCGAACATGCCCTGCGCACGATCGACCGGGCGATCGACGACAGTTCGGCGCCCAGCGACCGGGATGCCCTGCTCTCGTTCGTGACGCGCACGATCTCCCGGCGGATGATCGTGGTCGTGATCACCGACGAGGCTCCCGTGACGAGTGAGACCGAACGGATGCTGCGCCGCCTGCGCGTGCAGCACGACGTCCTCTGGCTCACTCTGCGCGATGCCGACCCCGTCCTGGATCACACCACCGGGCGCATCCGCAGCGATGCGGACAGCCGCTGGCAGGTGCCGGACTTCGTGCAGGGTGACCGTGCCATCGTGCAGGAGCTGACCGCGCAGCACGACGCCGATGCCGCACACCGGGATGAACTCCTCACCCGCCTCGAGATCAGCCACTCCTCCCTCGACGGGCAGGACGACGCCGTCGCGCACCTGCTGCAGCTGCTGAATCGGAGGTCGAATGCCCGGCTCTGAAGAGCTCTACCCGCCGGCGCAGTACGGCTGGGGATGGATGCTCCTGGCGATCGGCGTCCTGATTCTCCTGGTCCTCGGGGCGTGGTTGCTGATCGTGCTCACGCGCCCTCGGCGTACCCTGCCCGTCGACGAGACCGCCGGGCACCCACCGCTGATCATCGACGTGCTGTCGCAGCTGCGCACCGAGTACCTGGGTCGCATCCAGCAGATCGAGAGCGACTACCGAGAGCGTCGACTCACCGCCCGGCAGGCCAATCTCGAACTGAGCCGCGTCGTCCGCACGTTCGTGAACGAGTACTCCGGCCTGGAGGCCCCGGTGCTCGCACTCGACGATCTCGTGGCGCGCGGCGTGCATCCCGCCCTCATCGACGCCCTGGGCAGGCACTACTACCCGAGCATCTTCCGCCCGGGGCCGGCCATCGATCCGATCGCGGGTGCCGAGGCCGCACGAACGGTGGTGCGGTCGTGGCATTAGCGAACGTCTGGATGCTCGTCGCCGCGGTCGCCGTCGTCCTGGCCGCTGTCACGATCGGTCTGGTCCTCGGACTGCGACGGAATGATCGGGGTCGCGGCGATGACACGGCGCGCGTCGCTCGCGCCGAGCGCCTGCGGGCGCTGCCGACGTTCCGGCGGGCACTGGCGCGCCGGGCTCTCGCGCTCTCGGGCATCCTCGCCCTGGGCGCGGTCACGGCGATCGTCGCCGGCGTCGTGGCAGCTCGGCCCATGTCTGCGCAGACCATCCAGCCGGTCAACACGAGCCGCGACATCATGCTGTGCCTCGACGTCTCCGGCTCGATGTCGGAGGTCGATGTCGAGGTGCTGACGGTCTTCGAGGAGCTGCTCGACGGCTTCGAGGGTGAGCGGATCGGCTTGACGATCTTCAACAGTTCGCCGGTGCAGATCTTCCCGCTGACCGACGACTACGACTTCATCCGGGAGCACCTGGAGAGCATGACCCGCAGCTTCGACTACGTCGACGAGATCCCGGAGCACTGGATCGGCACGCTCAACGGCGACGGCGCCTCCCTGATCGGAGACGGGCTCGCCGCCTGCACGATGGGCTTCGACCGCCCGGGCGACGACCGTTCGCGGTCGGTGATCTTCGCGACCGACAACGAGGTCAACGGCGCCTCCATCGTCACGCTCGAGGAGGCTGCGGCCTACGCGGCCTCGAAAGAGGTGCGGGTGTTCGCGCTGAATCCCGTGCAGGGCAAGGACGCCGACGTCAGCGCTGAGCTCTCCGCCGCGGCCGAGTCCACCGGCGGGGCCGCGTTCGGCCTGCGCGACACGACGACGGTCTCCGACATCGTCGAGCAGGTGCAGGAGCAGGAGGCGACGGAGCTGCGCGGCGAAGCGCAGGTGGTCTGGACGGACTCCCCGAATCTCTGGATCGCGGTGCTCTCGGTCTGCCTCCTCGGCCTCGTCGTGGTGCTGTGGAGGGTGCGACTGTGATCTTCCAGCCCGTGCTGAATCCGCTGCTGATCCTGCTGCTGTGCGCGCCGGTCGTCGCCCTCGCGATCTGGGTCCTGGTCCGACCGCCCAGATCCGCCGGAGGGGCGCCGGCCGAGACGCGTACCGTCGCCGGACACCGCGCGCTGTGGGCGATGCGCCTGGTGCTGGTGCTCGCCTGCGTCGCGATGCTGCTCCGCCCCGGCATCCCGGGAGGCGCCACCCAGACGCTCGCGACCGACACCGACATCGTGCTCGTCGTCGACACGACCGCGAGCATCGTGGCTGAGGACTGGGGCGACGACGAGCCGCGACTCGACGGCATCCGCGACGACGTGCGCGCGCTCGTCGAGGAATACCCGGGAGCGCGCTTCGCCCTCATCACCTCGGATGCGGCCGCCGAGCTGCGGATGCCGCTGACCACGGACACCACCGCGCTCATGGGGTCGCTGGAGGTGCTGCGACCGGAGGTGACGAGTCAGTCGCGCGGCAGTTCGATCGGCATCGCCGCGCCCCTGCTGACGGAGACCCTCGCTTCGGCGGCCGAGTCCTCACCCGACCGATCGCGCATGGTGTTCTACTTCGGCGACGGCGAGCAGACGGTCGAGAGCGAGCCGGAGTCCTTCAGCTCGGGCGCGGAGTACACCGATGCGGGGGCCGTGTTCGGCTACGGCACCGCCGAGGGGGGTCCGATGCGCATCACCACGGGCGGGCTCTCCGAGGGCGGTGCCGAGTACATCCAGTACGAGGGGGCCGATGCCCTCTCCGTGATCGACGAGGCGAACCTCGAGGCCATCGCCGACCAGCTCGGCGTGGAGTACGCGCACCGGACGGCCGACGCCGTACCCGCGCTGCCGGAGGCACCGGCCACCACGACCAACTACGCCGAGTCGGGGGAGGTCGGCAACGTGACCGAGCTGTACTGGGTCGCGGCGCTGGTCGTCCTCCTCATCCTGGGCATCGAGCTCGCGCGCGCGACGACCCTGATCGTCAAGCTCCGGCACCTGCGACCGACGCGGCGGCGGCAGCCCGGCGGTTCCGGCGAGTAACAGCGCGCCCCTCGCGGGGCGGGCCTCGAAAGCCGGTATTTAGGGATGGTTTCCGTGGCGCTGCCGCCACTCGTTACGTATTGTTTTACCTGCCACCGGCCACTCGGCCGCGGCAGAGGTTCGTCGTGTGCGGACCGGCCGGGCATGGATTCGCGGGAAGCCCTCTCGGTCGGAAGAGCACGACGATGTCACGCCGACCGGAAGGCCGGCGCCGATCACTGGGGAACAAAACATGGGGAATATCCTTGCGCGGAAGCGCGCCCGAACGACGTCCATCGGCATCGCCGTCGGTGTCCTGGTCGCCGCCGGTCTGGTCTCTTTCGGCGGTGCCGCGGCGGCCGCAGAGACCTCGCCGCCGCCACTGCTGCAACGTGACGACAGCGTCGTGACATCGGATCCGATCCCGACGGTCCAGATCGACAACGGCTACGTCTGGGCACAGACGACCATCGGCTCCACGGTCTACGCCGTCGGCAAGTT
>JAQZBG010000327.1 GCA_029239165.1 Microbacterium sp.
TTCTTGAGGTTGAGGGGCTCGGCGACGCTCGACACGTGCTCGGCGGAGACCGTGGTGCCCCGGATGACGAACAGGTCGACCCCGGCGCGGGCGACGGTGTCGTAGAGCTCCTGCGTGCGCTGCGGCGTCAGGGAGCCGGCCACCGTGACGCCGGCCTCGCGGATCTCGGCGAGGCGGCTGGTGATGAGCTCGGGCTTGATCGGCTCGGCATACAGCTCCTGCATGCGGACCGTCGCCTCCCCCTCGTCGAGACCGGCGATCTCGGCGAGCAGCGGCTCGGGGTTCTCGTACCGGGTCCACAGGCCCTCGAGGTCGAGCACGCCGAGCCCGCCCAGCTGGCCCAGCATGATCGCGGTCTGCGGGCTCACGACCGAGTCCATCGGGGCTCCGAGCACCGGGATGCCGAAGCCGAAGGCGTCGATCGTCCAGGCGGTCGACACATCCTCCGGGTTGCGCGTGCGCCGAGACGGCACCACCGCGATGTCATCGAACGTGTACGCGCGACGTGCGCGCTTTCCTCGGCCGAGCTCGATCTCCATGGTCACCCGTCCAGCCTACCCGGGCGTGAAGGTCGACTCGGGCGCGGATTCGGAGCGCTCGGCCACGCCGAGGAGCTCGCATGACACCTTTCACCCGACTGAGGGGATGACGCCATCCGCCGGTCCCGAGAGCCTGGAGACGAGGGGTCCGAGTGGATCCCGTTCTCGACGAGAGGTGACTTCATGACCCTGTGGGCCAGTTTCTGGGACATCATCTGGTGGTTCCTGGCGGTGTTCGTCTTGTTCGCCTATCTGTTCGCGCTGTTCGCGATCATCACCGACCTGTTCCGCGATCGCACGCTGAACGGATGGGGGAAGGCGGCTTGGCTGATCTTCCTGATCTTCGTCCCGTTCCTCACCGCGCTGATCTACCTGATCGCCCGCGGCGGCGGGATGGCGGAACGTGGCGCCCGCGAGGCGCAGGCGACGCGATCGGCCGCCGACGAGTACATCAAGTCCGTCGCCGACAGCAGCCCGAGCGACGAGATCGCGAAGGCGAGGGCGCTCTTCGACGCCGGCACCATCACTGCTGCCGAGTTCGAGCTGATCAAGACGCGCGCCCTCGCGGGCTGATCTGACACGAAGAGCGGGGCTCGTCGTCTTTCCGAATGGCGAGCCCCTCGGCCCCGACACGATCAGAGCAGCCCGACCCGTCGAGCGGCCTCGATCGCCTCGGCCCGCCCGCTGACCTGCAGCTTGCTGTAGATGCTGCGCAGTTGCGATTTGACGGTGTTGGCACTCACGTATCGTCGCCCCGCGATCTCGGCGATGCTCTGATACGCGGGCAGCTCGCGCAGCAGTTCCTGCTCCCGCGCCGTGAGCTTCGCGATCGTGACGGGCTCGGCTTCCTCCGGCATCGCCATGTCGGGATGCGCAAGGACCGCCTCCGCCATCGGCCGCCAGGCCCCCAACCGCTCGACCCGTGTACGCAGCACGACCGCCGGCTCCTTCCCCTCCTGGAGGAATGGCCGCACCGCCCCCAACGGAGCCGCGCACATCAAGGCATTCAGGATCGACACGGTCGCCGACGCGTCGCGGCTCTGCCGCTGCGCGTGGACAGCGAGAGCAACCCAGGCGGAGGTGAGCGCCAGCGGGCTGGATCGCGGTGCGCCGTCCGCCAGCACCGCCCGCAGGACGCGATCGCCCTCACGGTTCGGATGCCGCAGGAAAGCGGCTGTCGCCGTTTCCACGCTGTACTCGCCGAGAACCCGGCGGCAGCGCGCCAGAAGCCGGTCGGCCAGCGGCACGTCACCCAGGCGGATGGCGGAGCCGACCGCAGGGACCACCGCGTAGGCCAGGCTGGAGACCGTGTCGGAGAGATCGTTCTCGATCAGAGCGACCACCCGTGCGAGCGCGGCGCCGCCCCCACGGCGGGTGAGCACGTCGAGCGCGAGGAGCGTCTGCATCAGGTGATCGACATCTGCTCCGGCGCGCGGACTCCAGCGCTCCAGTGCGGCGGCCGAGGCCGGATCGGCCCGATGGTACGCCCGCGTCGCCCTGAGGCATACGACGCGTGCCGCCACGGCGTCCCGCTCGTCGGCGCCGCGCGGGAGGTCGCGCTCGAGCTGAAGAAGAACGGGCTCCATGTCGGTCCGACTCGGCGCCCGGGAGACGATCGACAGCGCACTTTCCAGGATCAGCGTGCGCAGCCAGCGCAGCTCCGAGGTGTCGGTGCTCGGTGAGCCCAGGTGCACGAGCGCCGCGCTCACGTTCTCCGTCGTCTCACGGTCCACCGCGCCCGTGATCCACACCTGCGCATACTCGAGAAGGAGTGCCGTGCCACGGGAGAAGGGCGCGCGGGTGGGCAGCGACGGCAGGTCCCGGGTGTCGCCCTTCCGCCGATTCGCGTGCGCCCAGAGGACGTCCACGATCGCGTCCACCGTGGTCCGGTCTTTCCTCCCTGCGACGAGACTGCGCACACGGAGAAGCTGCGCTGCCCCTCGACGATCGGGAAAGTGCGGGATCGCGAGCAGGAGCCCCATGTCCGCCTCCAGCCTCTCGCGGTCCTTCGGCGCGACCGCACGGACTGCGCGCATCACCGGACCGGAGTCCCCGCGGAAGATCAGCTCATAGCCGTGCTGATCGAGGAACGCGGCGAGCGCGGCCGAGTCGGCGGCCCGCACGGTCTGATCGAGCGCGCTGCGCAGTTCGCCCCTCGCCGAGAACCACCCCGCCGCTGCCGCGTGAGCGCTGTGTGCGCGCGGGAGGTCGCGTCGCCGCCGCTCCGCCGCGAGGAACGCCCAGAGGATCGGATGGAAACCGTAGGAATCGCCCTCCTGTCGCGTCACGAGCATGTTGGTCCTGGCGAGCTGTTCGAGGACACGACCGGCATCCGGGCTCCCGGTCACGGTGACGGCGAGGGATGCCGACACCGTCGGCGCGACAGCCGACCACACCAGCACATCCTCCTCCTCCGCGCCGAGCGCCGACAGCACCTCGGTGGCGAGGTAGTCGGCGACGGGGCGACTGTCGCCGTCGAACCGATCGATCACCGAGCCATCGCCCGTCTCGCGCAGACGGCGCGCGAGCATGAGCGCGGTCGCCCACCCGCCGGTGCGGGCGAGAAGATCACGGAGCTGCCTCCCGGTCTGGTCGGTCGCACCGCCGAGGAGTCCTGTCGCCTCTTCGGCGGTGAAGGCCAGATCCGCACCGAGGATCTCGCGGGTGCGCACCCATCTGGCCGGCGACACGGGAAGTGCATCGAATCGTCCGGCGAGGACCGTCCGAATGCGGGAATCGCCACTGTCGACCACAGCCGCGATGGCCTGACGAGCCCGCGGCGACGCGCGATCCAGCTGGTCGATCACGAGGTACACCGGAGAGGCAGGCGTCGACCTGCTCTGCTCGACCGCGTCGAACACCTGCTTCTCCTCCGCCGCATCGGCGAAACACACCGCGTCGCCGACGGTCGCCATCCACTGCCGGAGAAGCGTGGACTTGCCCGAACCAGCCGGAGCCCAGATGCCCACGACCCGGATCTCGCGGTCGAAGGCGTCGAGCATCCGGCGCAACCGAGGCCGGTCGACCAGGGTGCTCCGGCGCGAGAACGCAACCGCCCTGTCGGTCCCGCGTTCGTCTGTCCTGCAATCAAGATCCACCACCTGAGTAGTATTTCACCCTTTACGTGGCGACTTGATGGCGGTCAGGGATCAGCGGGCATCAGCGCGCGCGCATCACCCTGCTCTCGTCCCACACGGGCTCACCCGATTCGTACACGTCGCCGTCCGAACCGAAGACCAGGAACCGGTCGAACGACCGCGCGAACCAGCGGTCGTGCGTGACAGCCAGCACCGTCCCCTCGAAACGGACCAGCGCCTGCTCCAGTGCCTCG
>JAQZBG010000014.1 GCA_029239165.1 Microbacterium sp.
CGAGCCGACTACGACGCGATGGTGGCCGGCGAGCCGATCGAACGACCCACCGAGCTGTTCCAGGGAGTGCTCCGCCCGGTTCCCGCCGTCGCCCCCGAGCACGATCTCGGATTCGACATCGTGTCCTTCCAGGAGCCGCGGCGCATCACCGGTCTGATCGCCGGATCCGCGGCAGAGCGGGCGGGACTCCGCGAAGGCGACGAACTCGTCACGCGCCGCTTCTCGTACAGTGCAGCGCGGGACGGGTCCACCCCGCTCGACCTCGTGATCGCCCGCGATGGCGAAGAAGTGACCGTGCGCTACGAGCCCCGAGGCGTCGACATCGTCACCACCGACTGGGTGGTCGAGGGGTGAGGTCGAGAGGGGGACGGGCGTCGCACGCCGTCGATATCGGTGACTGCGTCGCGCGATGGAGCGAGCTCGTCCTCCTCGGACCCGATGGGAAGCCGGATGCGACCATCAGTGCGACGAGCTACGTCCGGGGATCGGACACGGCGCGCCCCGTCGCCTTCCTGTGGAACGGCGGCCCCGGCGCCTCGTCGTCCCCTCTGCACCTGAACGCCCTCGGGCCACGCATCCTCCGATCCGGCGAAGCGGTCGAGAACGCCGTCTCGCTGCTCGACGCGGCCGACCTCGTCTTCGTCGATCCGGTCGGCACGGGATTCAGCAGGGTGCTCCGGGACGCGGCGAACGCACGACTGCTCACGGTGCCCGGCGATGCGGATGCCGTGGAGACGTTCATCCGCGCCTGGCTCCGCGCGAACGACCGCGAGCACGACTCGATCCATCTGATCGGCGAGAGCTTCGGGGGCTATCGGCTCGCCGCCGTCGCCCCGCAGCTCACCGATCTGCGACTGGAGAGCATCACCCTCATCTCGCCGATGCTCGACGCGACGACGACAGCCGAGGCGCCCGAGAACGATCTCGCCCTCGTGTTCTCGCTGCCCACGATGGCGGTGGCAGCCTGGTTCCACGGTGCCGCCGGTACGGGGGTCGACGATGTCGCGGAGGTGTGGGCCGTGGCGGAGCGCTTCGCCGTCGAACAGCTGCTCCCGGCGCTGCACCGGGGAGCTGCCCTCGATCCCGTCGAGCGGGTGCGCCTCGCGGCGCGGATGGCCGAGATGCTCGGCCTCTCCCCGGATGCCGTGCTCGCTGCGGACCTGCGCGTGGGCAGCGAGGACTTCCTCCGCAGCCTGCGGGCCGCCGAAGGACTCGTCGTGGGCCGCCTGGATGTGCGCGTGACCGGCGCGCTGCCCGAGCCCCATCCCGAGGGTCGCCCCCCGGCCGCCGATGACCCGGCCCTCGGCCTCGGACGTGGCAACATCATCCACTCGGCAGCCATCGCGCGGTATCTTCGCGACGAGGTGGGCGCACCCGTCGGTGCGGACGAGCCCTATGTGTCGCTCTCCCTCGATCTGAACTTCGCCTGGGACTGGCGGCCGGCTCAGCCCATGCCACCGGTCTTCCGCACTTCGGTGGTGAGCAACCTCGGCGAGGTCGCGACGGCGCATCCGGGTCTGCGCATCCTCGTGCTCGGAGGCTACTTCGACCTCGCCACCACGCTGTCCAGCACGATCCACGCGGTGCAGCACTCCGGCGCACCGGCATCCGCCATCGACATCCATCCGCTGACCGCCGGGCATTCCCTCGATGAGACCGTTCTCGTCGAAGCCCGCGACGCGATCAGTCGAACCATCACCCACACCTCGAAAGCAGGGACCCGCCGATGACGGTGCAACTGATCCTCGTGTCCAATGGCGAGCCCGTCGGATCGCTCTCGACGGACACCGGTCCGGACGGGCTGACCCGCATCGTCTACGAGGTCGACAACAACGGTCGCGGCGCCAGGCTCACCGAGACGCTTCGGATGGAGTCGGGGCTTCCGGTGCTCTGGGAGGTCGATGGGACCTCCCTCATGGGCGGCACGGTGCAGGAGAGGTTCGCCATCGACTCGGACGGTGCGGCGCGCTGGAGCAGCCAGGCCGACGAGGGGGCGACCACGGCGCCGGGCTTCTACCTCCCCGCCGATGCGAGCCCGTACGGACTGGTGCTGCTGGTCGAGCGCGCCCTCGCCACCGGTGGCCCCGTTCCGCTGCTGCCTGCCGGGGAGATCACCGTCGCTCCCGTACCGCTCGGCGCGGTCGGCGGTCGCGACCTCGACGCCTTCGCGCTCAGCGGCGTGCAGCTGCGGCCGCAGTACGTGCTGCGAGACCACGCCACCGGTGAGCTGCTCGGCATCTCCGACGGCGAGCTGCTGCTCCATCCGGATCTCGTCGGGGCGGCGGCCGTGGTCGATGCGGCGCTGCAGAGTGCGACCAGAACGCGATTCGCCGCGCTCTCCCACGAGGCGACGATGCACGAAAGCGGACCGCTCGTCGTCCGGGACGTCCGCATCTTCGACCCGGTGAGTGGTGATGTGGGCGATCCGCAGACGATCGTCGTCGACGGGCGAACGATCAGCGCGATCGGTCACGACATCGCCGAGCCCGACGGTGCCACGATCATCGAGGGAGCCGGTCGTATCGCGCTCCCGGGCCTGCACGACATGCATGCGCACCTCGACACGTCGTCCGCTCTGCTGTACATCGCCGCCGGAGTCACGAGCGTCCGCGACATGGGGAACGACAACGACGCGCTCGCCGCCCTGATGACCGCCATCGACGCGGGGGAGGTGCGTGGTCCTTCCGTGGTGCCCGCCGGTTTCATCGAAGGGCGCAGCGCGCACGCGATGCGGATGGGCCACGTCGTCGAGAGCCTCGACGAGGCGCTCGCGGCCGTCGATTGGTACGCCGACCGCGGATTCCACGCGATCAAGATCTACAACTCCTTCACGCCCGACTGGGTCGCCGCGACCGCCGCCCGCGCCCACGAACGCGGGATGCGCGTGCAGGGCCACGTGCCGGCGTTCATGGATGCCGACCGGGCCATCGCCGACGGGTACGACGAGATCACCCATCTCAACCAGCTCGCACTCGGCTGGGTCCTCGAGCCCGAGGAGGACACCCGCACTCCGCTGCGGCTGACGGCTCTCACCAGGGTCGCGGACCTGGATCTCGACTCCGAGCGCGTCCAGCGGACCATCACCTCGATGGTCGAACGGGGAGTGAGCCTCGATGTGACCCTGGTCATCCTCGAGCAGCTGATGCTGAGCCGGGCGCGCACCGTGATCCCCGCTCACGAGCCGGTCATCGAGCATTTCCCCGCCGGCGTGCGCCGCTATCGCCGACGGACCTACGTGCCCTACCGGGACCAGGCCGAGCTCGACAGCTACGAGACGGCGTTCCGGCGCCTGCAGGAGATCGTGGTCCGGCTGCACCAGAAGGGCGTGAAGCTGTGGCCGGGAACGGACGACGGCACCGGCGTCACCGTGCACCGCGAGCTGGAGCTCTTCGTCGATGCCGGAATCAGCCCGGTGGACACCCTCCGCATCGCCACGATCGCTTGTGCGGACCACCTGCATCGCAAGGCCGACCGGGGCACGATCGAGGTGGGCAAGGCAGCGGACTTCATCCTCGTGGACGGCGACCCGACGCGGTCGATCAGGGACATCCGCAACGTGGCCCTCACAGTCGCCGAAGGGCGGGCAGTGAGCCCGGCGCGGATCTACCGCGGTTTCGGGATGGTGCCGTTCGCCGCGGAGCCGGCTCTGACGACCTGACGCCGTCCCCTGTCCTCGGCCTCCTCCTCAGCGCGCTCGGCCTCTCCCGCGGCTGCGGGGTGGTCGATAGAGTTCTGACATGTCGACTGCCCCCGATCCGCTGTCCGGATGGACGCAGATCGACCCCATCGGTCGACGCAGCGGGGTGGGGCATCGGGTGGCGGCGGTCGTGCTCACTCTCGGGGGAGTCATCGGCGGGGTGCTCAGCTTCCGCATGGCGCCGGAGTGGTGGGTGGTGGGGCTGTCGCTGCTGGGGTGCGCGTTCATCCTTCTCGTCGGCGTGAGCCTGTGGGTCAACGCGGCCCTGCGCGCGAAGGCGACGGCCGAGGCGCGGCCGAACGGTCGACGTGTCTCCCTGCGTGTGCTGCTCGCCGAGGACATCACGGACGACATGGAGACCTACCGTCTGCACCTGAGGCTGCCGATCGAGGGCGCGTCCATCGTGCAGCACGCGTGCAGCGCTCGCCGGTGCACCGACGCGGCCCATGAGTTCCCCGGCTCCGAGGTTCCCGCCGTGATCGACGAGTCGCGGCGGGTGTGGGGCGTGCTCCACGGCCCGATCGACGACTGAACGCTCGATTCAGCGGCGCCTGGCCGGCGCCGGCATCAGCGCGGGAGCAGAGTCACCACGACGATGATGGCGGCGATCGCCACGACCAGCGCGGTCCAGCCCAGCCAGCTCTCCCGCGGCGGGCGTCCCATCGCGGGAGGAATCCCCAGTCGGATGCGGATGGCGTCCGCTTCGGCCTCGAGTTCCTCCTCGCCGTCGTCCGGGGGAAAGGTGGCGAGTGTCCCGCGCAGCCGTTCGCGCGCGATCGCCTCGAGTTCGACCTGGATGTCGGCCAGTCGGCGCTCCAGCTCCGCCCGCTCCGCGGGTCGTGCCTTGCGATGCTCCCGGTCGCCCATCTCAGGCGGTCAGTCGTCGGTCTCGATGGCGAGGGTGTTTCCGTCGGGGTCTTCCACCCACGCGATGCGGCCGCCACCCGCACGGGGCCCGATCCCACGATCGTCCTGCCCGAAACCGTAGAACACTGCCGACCGTTCGATGTCGGTCACCCCGATCGAGGGCCTGACCGGGTAATCGCTTAGCGTCATGACGCTGCTCACCGCCCTTCGAGCAGCTGATCCCGGACCTGACGTCGCAGCACCTTGCCGATCAGTGACCGGGGGAGCTCGTCGACGGCGGTGATGCGGCGGGGGACCTTGTAGGGGGTGAGCCGCGTACGGCAGAAGTCGCGCAGCGCATCCACGTCGAGCACGGCGCCGTCGCGCAGCACCACCGCGGCGGCGACATCCTCTCCGCCGTGAGGCCGGGGGAGTCCGACGACGGCGGCTGCGGTGACATCCGGGTGCGCGACGAGCGCGTCCTCCACCTCACTCGGCGAGACGTTGAATCCACCCGTGATGATGAGCTCCTTGAGACGGTCGACGATGCTCACGAACCCGTCGGTCGAGACCTCGGCGATATCCCCGGTGCGAAGCCAGCCGTCGGCCAGCAGTGCATCCGCCGTCTCGCCCGGACGCCCCCAATAGCCCTGGAACACCTGCGGGCCGCGGATGAGGAGCTCTCCGCGCTCGCCGGCGGGCATGTCGACGTCGGTGTCTTCCGGATCGACGACGCGGATCTCGGTGCTCGGGAACGGCACGCCGACCGTGCCGGGACGGCGGGTGGGCCCCATCGGGTTGCCGAGTGCCACCGGTGAGCTCTCGGTCATGCCGTAGCCCTCGACGAGGAGGCCGCCGGTCGCCTCCTCCCAGCGTTGCACCGTCGCGACCGGAAGGCTCATCGCGCCGGAGATGGCGAAGCGGACCGTCGAGAGATCGATGGTCCCACGCGCGGCGGCGCGTGCCAGGGCGTCGTAGATCGGCGGCACGGCCGGGAGGAAGGTGGGCGGGGTCGAGCGCGCCGCCGCCGTCACCAGCCCCAGATCGAACGCGGGGAACAGCACCAGCCGCGCTCCGATGCTCATCGCGAAAGTCAGGCACAGCGTCATGCCGTAGGCGTGGAACAACGGCAGCACGCCGTAGAAGGTCTCCTGTCCGTCGACGAGACCGGGTACCCACGCCCGTCCCTGCATCGCGTTGGCGCGGAGGTTCGAGTGCGTGAGGATCGCGCCCTTCGGGACGCCCGTCGTCCCGCTCGTGTACTGCAACAGCGCGGTGTCGCCCAACGCGGGTCCCGCCACGCGCCTCGAGACATGCCGGTGGTCGATGAGACTCTTCCAGGAGACGAGGTGCCGTGCCTTCGGAGTGCCGGTCAGCTTCGCTCGCGCCTCCCTCGCCCGGGGCAGCGGCAGGCGCAGCGCGAGGCGCTTCGAGAGCGGCATCGCCGCCGTGATGTCGACGCTCACGATGTGCTCGACCTCGAGGTCGCTGGGGAAGCCCGCGACCATGTCGACGGCCTTGTCCCAGACGATGGCGACGCGCGCACCGTGATCCTCGAACTGGTGTCGCAGCTCGCGCGGCGTGTAGAGGGGATTGTGCTCGACCACGATCGCACCGAGGCGAAGCGTCGCGTAGAAGGCGACGACATGCTGCGGGCAGTTGGGCAGCACCAGGGCGACCCGGTCGCCCTTGCCGACTCCGAGCCGCCGCAGGCCCTCGGCCGCGCGCTCGACCTGATCCCCGAGCTCCCGGTACGTCGTGACGGCACCGAAGAAGTCGAGTGCCGGTCGCCGCCCGAACGCCTTCACGCTCGCCGAGAGCATCTCCGGCAAGGTCTGCGTCGGTTCGTCGATCTCCGCGGGGACGCCCGCAGCGTACGAGTCGAGCCAGGGTCGCGATTCGAGGGGATGGGCGCTCATGATTCCATCCTGCCGGGAACGTCGCCGACTGTCAGGCCGTGTCGTCAGGATTCCCGTGGCGGGAGCGGCGCGTATTTTCGCAGGCCGCCTGCGAGGTGTCCACCTCTATCGGGGGTCCTCGTTCGTTGGAAGACTCGGCGCATGGTCTTCATCGGTTTTCACGCTTCGCATGAGCAGATCGCCCCGAGCCGCCTCCTCGATGCCGTCGTCGGAGCCGAGCAGGCGGGGTTCGACGGCGCGATGTGCTCCGATCACCTCGCGCCGTGGACTCCCGGTCAAGGGCACTCGGGGTTCGCACTGAGCTGGATCGCCGCGGCGCTCGCGCGCACCCGCTTCTCGATCGGCATGGTCAATGCGCCGGGGCAGCGGTATCACCCCGTGATGATCGCTCAGGCGTTCGCGACCCTGGAGGAGATGTTCCCCGGGCGCTTCTGGGCGGCGATGGGGAGCGGCGAAGCGGTCAACGAGCACGTGACGGGGGAGGGTTGGCCCCCGAAGCCTGTCCGCAACGAACGGCTGCGGGAGAGCGTCGACGTGATCCGCCGCCTGATGGACGGCGAAGAGGTCGACCACGACGGCCTCGTGCGCGTGCACCGAGCGAGAGTCTGGAGTCGACCCGCTGAGCCGCCCCCGCTGTTCGCGACCGCGGTGAGCGCCGAGACCGCAGCCTGGGCGGCGCCGTGGGCGCAGGGGCTTGCGACGGTCGCCCAGGATCCCGCCGCTCTGCACCGGGTCGTGCAGAGCTACCGCGATGCGGGCGGCACGGGACCCTGCATCCTGCAGGTGCATCTCAGTTGGGCCGAGAGCGATGACGCGGCGTTCGCCATCGCCCGTGAAGAGTGGAAGAACGGCCTGCTGTCGCCCCCGGTCACCTGGGACCTCGAGCAGCCGGAGGATTTCGAGGCGGCCGTGGCGGGGCTCGACGAGGAGGGGCTGCGAAAGTCCGTCCTGGTCGACCACGATGCCTCGTCGCTGGCCGGTCGCATCGCCGAACTGGCGGAGATCGGCTTCGACCGCGTGTATCTGCACCACGTCGGCACCGACCAGTCGCGGTTCCTCGACGTGGCGGCATCCGAACTGATCCCCGAACTGAAGGAGCGAGTGTGAAGATCACCGACACCAGCGACCTGTGGTGGAAGACCGCGGTGGTCTACTGCCTCGATGTCGAGACCTTCCTCGATTCGAACGGCGACGGCGTCGGCGACCTGCAGGGGCTCGCGCGGCGGATCGACTACCTCTCGCAGTTGGGCGTCACCTGCCTGTGGCTGATGCCGTTCTACCCCACCCCGGACCGCGACGACGGCTACGACGTGAGCGATTTCTACGGCGTCGACCCGCGCCTCGGCAACCACGGCGACCTCGTCGAGGTGATCCGCACCGCCCGTGATCGCGGGATACGAGTGATCGTCGACCTGGTCATCAACCACACATCCGACCGGCACCCCTGGTTCCTCGCGGCCAAGCGCAGCGTGGACTCCCCGTACCGGGACTACTACGTCTGGCGCAGCGACCCGCCGCCCAAAGGGCAGAAGAACGCCGTCTTCCCCGGACAGGCGAACGGCATCTGGGGCAAGGACGAGAAATCCGGGCAGTGGTATCAGCACAGCTTCTACGAGCACCAGCCCGACCTCAACATCGCCAACCCCCGCGTCCGCGACGAGATCGCGAAGATCATGGGGTTCTGGTTGCAGCTGGGCATCTCCGGCTTCCGCGTCGACGCGGTGCCGTTCCTCCTCGAGATCCCGGAGGGGGCGGAGATCCCCGAGCCGCACGATCTGCTCCGCGACGTCCGGCGCTTTCTGCAGCGTCGTTCCAGCGAGGCGATCCTGCTCGGAGAGGTGAACCTGCCGTACGAGCAGCAGGTGCAGTACTTCGGCGCCGATGACAGCGATGAGCTCACCATGCAGTTCGATTTCGTCGGGATGCAGGCGATGTATCTGTCGTTCGCCCGCAAGGACCCTGCGCCGCTGATCGCCGCGCTGCGCGCCCGGCCCGCGCTCGGATCAGAGGTGCAGTGGGCGAACTTCCTGCGCAACCACGATGAACTCACCCTCGACAAGCTCAGCGACAGCGAGCGGCAGGAGGTGTTCGAGGCCTTCGCCCCGGACGAACGGCAGCGCGTGTTCGGGCGCGGGATCACCCGCCGCCTCCCGCCGATGCTCGAGGGCGACCCCCGGCGGATCCGCATGGCGTACAGCCTGCTCTTCACCCTGCCGGGCACCCCGGTGCTGTTCTACGGCGAGGAGATCGGCATGGGCGAGAACGTCGAGATCCCCGGCCGGGAAGCCGTGCGCACCCCGATGCAGTGGTCCACGGACCGCAACGGAGGATTCTCGGATGCCGCACCCGGCCGGCTCGTCTCCCGCCCGCCGTCCGACGGGTACGCCCCGGAGCATGTCAATGTCGCCGCCCAACTCGAGGATGCAGGTTCGCTGCTGCACTTCCTCCGCACTCTCACGGCGCGCTACCGCATCTCGCCCGAGCTCGGATGGGGCATCCTCGAGGTCATCGACCAGCCCGCCGAGTCTCTTCTCGTGCACTCGCTCTCCGCCGACGTCGGCCGGGTGATCGCCGTGCACAACTTCGCCGAGGTGCCGGTGACCACCGGGTTCTCACTGACCGATGAACCCGTGGGGACCACTCTCGTCGACCTCCTGGAGCCGGCGCACCTCCCACTCGGATCCGGCGGGGCGGTCGAGCTGGAGGTCCCCGCCTACGGGTATCGCTGGTTCCGGGTGTCCCGGCCCGGCGATGGTCGGGTGATCTGACGACGCCGGGGTCTACTGCCCGAACGCCTCCGCCGCCGGGCGCGGCTCCCGCCCTCTCGGCTGCGACGGCCGTGCCCCGACTTCCGGCGCTTCGGGGATATGAAGGGAGACGGGACGCCCCGCCTCGAGCTCGACGGTGTCGTCGAAGTGTCGGACCGTGACGGACGGCCCGCCCTTCAGCGAATACGTCGCGGTGCTCGGGGTGACATCCACGCGGAGGATCTGCCCGTGGATGCGGACACCGAAGCGGAGTCGACGCACGCGCTCGGGCAGGCGTGGGGAGAACCGCAACCCCTCGTCGGTGTCGCGCATGCCCCCGAATCCGCCCGTGATGGCCGTCCACACGCCCGCCAGCGCGGCGATGTGCAGGCCCTCGCCCGCGTTCTCGTGCAGGTCGTCGAGGTCGAGGGTGGCCGCTTCCCCGAGGTAGTCGTACGCGAGGTCGAGCTGCCCCACCTCTGCGGCGATGATCGCCTGGACCGCGGCCGAGAGCGACGAGTCGCGCACGGTGATCGCCTCGTAGTAGGCGAAGGCGCGTTCCTTCTCCTGAGCGGTGAACGCCTCGTGGGAGAAGAACAGCGCGAGGACGAGGTCGGCCTGCTTCACCACCTGCTTCCGATACAGGTCGAAGTAGGGGAAGTGGTCTTGCAGGAGGTACTGGTCCGGGTCCGTCTGCGCGAAGTCCCACGGCTCCTGGTCCGTGAAGCCGGCGGATTGCGGGTGCACGCCACGAATCTCGTCGAACGGGATCGACATCGCCTCCGCCGTCCGCAGCCAGTCGTCCAGCTCCGACTCCTCGACGCCGAGCGTGCGGGCGACCTCGGGGTGGCGCCGGGCGGAGGCCACGGCTCCCCGCAGATTCTGCCGGGCCATGAGGTTGGTGTACACGTTGTCGTCGGCGATCGCGGAGTACTCGTCGGGGCCGGTGACGCCGTCGATGTGGAAGGCGCCTCCGGCGTCCCCGCGGCCGAGCGACACCCACAGCCGCGCGGTCTCGACGAGCATCTCGAGGCCGGCCTCCCGCTCGAAGACCTGGTCGCCCGTGGCGCGCACGTAGTGCACCACGGCACCGGCGATGTCGGCATTCACGTGGAACGCCGCAGTGCTCGCCGGCCAATATCCGGAACTCTCCCTGCCGTCGATGGTGCGCCAGGGGAATGCGGCCCCGCAGAGGTGCAGTTGCTGCGCGCGCTCGCGGGCATGGGGGAGTGTCGAATGTCGCCACCGGAGCGCCTGCTCGGCGGCATGCGGGGCGGTGGAGGTGAGGACGGGGAGCACGAACGCCTCGAAGTCCCAGAAGGTGTGGCCTTCGTAGCCGGAGCCCGTCAGACCCTTGCCGGGAACGGACCGGAGTTCTGCGCGGACCGAGGCTTGGAAGACCTGGAAGAGCGCGTAGCGCACCGCTTGCTGCAGCCGCGGTTCGCCCTCGACCTCGACATCGGCGCACTCCCAGTATTCGTCGAGACGCGCGCGCTGCTCGTCGACGAGGAGGCTCCAGCCGGCGCGCCGCGCATCGGCGACGGCCGCCTCGGCGCGGTCGCGCAGCGCAGAGGGCGACGTCGCCGCCGACCACTCGTGGCCGACGAACTTGACCAGCTCGATGTGCTCGCCGGGCGCGAGCACGACTCGGACCGTCGTCCGCGACAGATCCTGCGACGCTTCGGTCGCCAGAGTCGGCTCGGATGATCCGGATGCGGTCACGGCATGGTCCATCGCCACCGCGACGGTCAGGCCGCTCTCCCGTGTGCGGTGGATGAGCGTCGCGGCGGTATCGATCACGGCCGAGTCGACGCCGACGAGGGGCGTCGTGAGCAGTTCCTGCACACGCGGATCGGAGTGCGTGATGGGGAGCGGCTCGTTCGGCAGCGCCTCCGACTGGATCGTGATGGCGACCTCGTGGGAGACGGCGTGCACCCGGTAGCGCACGGCCGCGATCGAGCGGCGCGAGAAGGACACGATGCGGGTCGACTCGATGCGGACATGCCGGTCCGTCGGCGAGACCCACTCGGCTTCCCGGTGCAGCGTGCCGTCCTGGAAGTCGAGGATCCGACGGTGATGGCGGAGTTCGCCGCGTCGCGCATCGAACGGTTCGTCGTCCACGAGGAGGCGGATGATCTGTCCGTTCGGCACATTGATGACGGTCTGGCCGGATTGCGGATAGCCGTAGCCCTCCTCCGCATAGGGCATCGGATGCTCCTCGAACACCCCGTTCAGATAGCTGCCGGCGACTCCGCGGGGATCTCCCTCGTCGAGGTTGCCCCGCCAGCCGACGTGCCCGTTCGACAGCCCGAAGACAGACTCGTCGTGTGCGAGATGCGAGGTGTCCAGCCCGTCCAGCGCGATGCTCCACGGCGCGACCTCGAAGCGCGGACCAGAGGATGTGCGGGATCCGGTGACACTCATGTGAGCCCTTCGACGGCGGACATTCGCTATCGAGATTATCGGCGACGAGAGCTTCGGCGAGGTGGCGCGGCCGGAGCCGAAGGCTCAGCCCACGAACAACAGGACGATCGAGAGCACGACCGCCGCCGCGCCGACGCTGGCGAGGGTCACCCCGAGCACCTGAACGGCATGGAGGAGGGGCCGGCGGGGTTCGAATCGCATCAGGCTGGGGTGATGTTCGCTGACGAACGCGTCGACCTCCTCGCGTCCTCGCCAGTGGACTGCTTCGTCCGCACGGAGCGCACGCTCCCAGAAGTCACCGGCGGTGAACCAGCGGGCTCGCGCCCGGCCGTCCTCCTCGAGGACGAACACCTCCTGCGGTTGCCAGCGACCGTCGTGCACCTTCACCAGGAAGACGATCAGGAGCAGAGGCAGTCCGATGCCGAGGCCGATCCACGAGATGATCTCGGCGATGGTTCCGATCGCATCGGCGACGTCCATGATCGGCTCCCTTCTCCCGAGACGAGATTACCGGTGGACTCACCGCCGATGGCGCCAGCGCTGGACTCCGATGCCGATCAGGGCGGCGGGGACGCCGATCAGGAGGAGGGGCGCCGCGAACACGGTGACCGCCGCTGCGCCCGCCAGTGCCGCGAACAAGATTCCGTCCAGGGCCCACGCCAGTCGAACGGCGGCACCGAGGTCGCCCATGGGCGTGGGGATCGGGGTCAGCAGCGCAGGCGGGAGGGGTCCCTTCACGGCGTTGCTGACCCGAGCGGCGATGGCGAGCAGCCCGACGGCGAGTGCGCTCACCAGGGGCGCCGCCCCTCCGACCCCGACGACCAGCGCGCACGCGGCGACGACCGCGAGCAGCACGACCACGGTGACGGCGAACGGAAACAGTGCGTGACCCGCGAGAAGCTGTTCGTCGCTGACCCCGTAGATCGGGTAGTCCGCGGCGATGCTCGCGGCATGCCGGATGCCGTCGGTGAGCGGACCGAGGCCGGCGAACACGATCACGCCGGCGGCGGAGCCCAGAGCCCAGGCGGGTGCTGCGGGGGCGAAGGAGAGCGTGATGAGTGTCGCCCCCGCGGCGAGAGCGAGGACGCCGACGATGAGCCGGCCCGGGGTGCGGACCGCCCCGACCGCGTCCCGGACCAGGAACATCCACGCCCACGATCTGACGGACCGGACGGCGCGGAGGCGGCGTCCCCGGTGCGGTCGGTTCTGGTAGACCGCCGTGGCAGCCCCCAGGTCCATGCCGGTCGCGTGGGTGGTGGCCGAATCCCAGCGCGTCGCCTGGGCGAGCAGTTCGGTGAGGCCGAGCCGGTTCATGAGAATCGGCACCGTCGCCAGGAGCGCGAAGCTCACCGCGACCAGGGCGATCAGGGCGGGGAGGGCGTGCGCTGACCCCGTGCCGGGGTAGAGGAGCCCGATCCACCCCCACGGGGTGAACGGTTGCAGGCCGGGGGCGGCAGCGGTGGCGACGCCGAGCGTGAGAACACCGAGGGCGACCGGCAGGGCCGCGCGCGGAAGTGCCTGGCCGGCGAGCCAGGCGACGGCTGCGATCACGCCGACGAGAGCGCCGACCGCGACGAACATGCCGAGCGCCAGCGGTTCGACCGCCCCATCGCCGCGAGCACCGACGAAGACGAGCCCCGCGGCCACGGCGGTCAGCACGGTCAGCAGAGCACCCGCACGCTGCAGCGGGCCGCGGAACGCGCCCGTGCGCGGCAGGTCGCTGGTGGCGAGAGCATGGGTGAGGAAAGGCGGGCGCAGCGCCGGGCCGCGGTCCCGTCCCACCAGCATCGCGCCGGCCCAGAGCGCCGCGACGACGAGCGGCGTCACCCTCGGCGCGGCAGGAGAGGCGAAGACGGCGATGCTCTCCGCACTCGTCACGCTCAGCCACACGGCTCGCGCGAACGGGGCGACCGCCACCAGGGCGACCATCAGAGCCAGATAGACGACGTATGCGCGGTCGCCGCTCGTGCGCACGGTGCGGGCGCGCCAGACCCTGATCGACGCAGCGACCCGCCCGCTCATGCTGCGGCCGCGTCCAGCCACAGCGTCTGATCCGCGAGTGCGTCCGCGATGGTCGGGCTGTGTGTGGCGACGACGATCGTCGCCCCCTCGTCGCGCCTGGCGCGCAGCACGCGCACCACCGTGTCGACATGCTCGGGATCCAGCCGTTGCTCCGGCTCATCGAGGATCAGCACCTCGAAGGGTCGCGCCAGCACCAGCGCCAAGCCGAACAGCTGCGTCTGCCCCGATGAGAGCTCGTGCGGAAACCTCTGCTGCAGCGCGGTCAGCCCCAGCTCCGCGACGGCGCGGTGCGCGAGCTCTGCCGCCGCACGCGGATCGTCCCGCCAGGTGGTCGCGACCAGCAGCACGTGGTCGAACACCGTCAGGTCGGGGGCCATGGGCGGCAGCCCGATCATCACGGCGACACGTCGACGAAAGCCGCGGTTACGGGGAGAGACGGATTCATCGGCGATCCGCACCCTTCCGCTGGACGGCGCCCGTGAACCGGCGAGGACGCGGAGGAACGTCGACTTGCCGCTGCCGTTCCTGCCGCGGATGACCAGGGCGGCACCGCGCTGCGCTGTCACCGACACAGGGGCGAGGAGCGTCACTTCGCCGGCAGTGACCGCGACTTCGTCGACCTGGATCATGCGACCATCCTCCCAGGAGGCGTGGCTCAGTCGAGGGGCACCAGAGCCGGCGGCACCCACGCGCCGGTGCGCACCGCGTCGCGGGGGAGATACAGGCGCAGGTCGGCGGTGAAGGGTTTCCCGGCCGGGGTGGGAAGCCAGTTGGACTCGGGCGTGCCCGCGGGCTGCTCCGGAGCGAAGGTCAGTGTGATCGACCCGTCCGCATCCTTCTCGAGCGGGTGCTCCGAGCCGACGGTGAAGCGTCCCGCAGCGTTGGGGACGAGCATGTAGTCGGGCTTGCCGTACACGGTCAACGACCAGAAGCCGTCGACGACCGTCTCGGGCAGGGCATCTGCCGCGAACGTCATCCGGTACGCCGTGCCCCCCGTGGTCGGTGCACCGTTCGCATCGACATGAAGCAGCTCGTAGACCGCTTCGTGTGAGGAGTTCCACCAGATGCCGCCGAAGTTCGCGGTGGCACGGAACCAGTAGTCGTCGCCGAACTTCGGGTACGCAGCCGTGGACGACCACCCGTTCGTGACGTTGCCGAAGCCCACGACGAACTTCATGAACGCCGGGATCGCCGCCGACCGGATCGTGGCGTCGAGCTCGTCGGACCCGCGGGGGTCGACCGCGAGCCCGCCCGCGATGGCGCGGACGACCGGTTGCAGCTCGTCGGCCCTGCCGCAGGCGTCGACGGGCGCCAGTGCCGCCGACACATACGGCTCCGTGAACATCCAGGCGCCCGGAAGATGGGCGTTGTCGAAGGCGGGGAGCTCGGCCGGCGCCTCCACCTTCGGAGAGCCGGTCGAGGCGAGTGTGAACGCATGCTGGAGCTTCACCGCGCTGTCGACGTCTCCCGCGATCTGCACGCGGGAGAGGAGCTTCGCCTTCGCCGAGGGGATGTCGATCCGGTAGCAGCCCTCGGGGATCTCCGGGGAGCTGCCGGCGAGGCAGATCGCGAAACGGCCGTGCGGGTGATCCGGGAAGTTGCGCTCATTGATGTTGTGGGTGATCTCCGCCCACTCATCGACGATCTGGGCGGTGTAGTACCGTCCCTCGGGCACCACCGGGATCTCGAGAATCGCCGGAGTGCTCTCGTCGACCGCGATCCACGCCTCGGAATACACGACGTCGAGGTTCGGGTTGACGAACGTCGGCGCGGATGCCGCGGAAGAGCCGAGCCTGACGGCCGGGTTGTGCTTGAGGGTGTTGTACTCGACGCCCTCCTCGGCGAGATCGATGCTCTCCTGACGCATCACGAGATACCGCCCCAGGAGGTACACCCACGTCTCCGTGACCTGCTCGGCCATCGGCGAACCTGCATCGACCACGACATCCCCCTTCATCCGCGACGCGAGCGCGCCACCGGCTCCACCCTACGGTCGGGTCCGTCGAGTCTCCAGTGCCCGGAGGTGGTTCTCGCCTTGGTGGGATCGTCGGTCAGGAGTGTGTCCGAGACCGCGGAGCTCCGGCAGATCGAGACCGTTCCCGCCGATGTCAAGCCCCGAGCCGCGGGAGTCCCGCGCCCATAGGGTGGGCGTTCGCCGCCCGATACCCGACGGGCGTCAGGAGGATTCGCCGATGACCGATGACTCGCTTCCTACCGAAGCGCTGCTCGACGGGCGCTATGAGCTCGGGCGATGCGTCGGGCAGGGCGGAATGGCGCGCGTGTATCGCGCCGACGACACCCTTCTCGGTCGCACGGTGGCGATCAAGATGCTGCGCGACGAGATGGATGGCGCGCAGTCATCCGGTCGAGCGCGCGGAGAGATGACGGTCCTCGCCTCGCTCAACCACCCGGGCCTGGTCACGCTCTACGATGCCCAGTTCGGCCCCGGGCGAGCCGAGTACCTGGTGATGGAATTCGTCGACGGACCGACGCTGGCTGAACGTATCGCGCAAGGCCCGCTGCCGCCTGACGAAGTCGCCCGGATCGCCGCGGATCTCGCGGAGGCCCTGCACGTGGTGCATGGTGCGGGCATCGTGCATCGGGACATCAAGCCGTCCAACGTGCTGTTGTCGCGGAAGCAGCTCCCCGGCAGTCGATCGGGAGCGAAGCTGGCAGACTTCGGCATCTCCGTCCTCGTCGACAGTGCGCGGCTCACCACCCCGGGGCTCGTGATCGGCACGGCCGCCTACCTCGCCCCGGAGCAGTTGAGAGGGGATCCTCCGGCTCCTCCGGCAGACATCTACTCGCTCGGGCTGGTGCTTCTCGAAGCCCTCACCGGGACGCGCGCGTTCCCGGAGGCGGAAGGGATCGGGGCCGCGATGGTGAGGCTCATCGAGACGCCCGAGGTGCCGGCGTCGCTGGGATCCGAGTGGTCGACCCTCCTGACCCGGATGCTGGCGGCGGACCCGGCCGAGCGGCCCCGCGCTTCGGAAGTGTTCGCCAGGTCATCGGAACTCGCGATGGTGTCGACGGCACCGCCGCGCCCGGCGGTGCCGGCGGCTGCGGCTGCCGCGGCGGCTGCGGCTGCGGGAGCGGCGATGGCCCCGGCGGCGGGCTCCGGCCCCTCGTCGACGACCACCCCCACGCTCCTTCTTCCGGCCGGAGCGGTGAGATCGCGAGGGGAGACCGGGCGCAGGGCCCGAGCGCGTCGCCGGGGGATCATCGGCGGTGCGGTGGCCGCGGCGGTCGCGGCATCCGTGCTGACCGGGGTGTGGCTCTCGGGTATCGGCAGCCCCGATCCGGGCGTGACCGACACCGTCGACACCGAGCAGTCTCCAGGGCCGTCGACGACCCCCGAGAACACTCCCGAGCAACCCGCCGTCCCGGTCGTGCCCGCGGACGACACCGAACCCGGCGGCGGGAACCCGAACGAGCAGTCGGAGGGCGAGCGCAAGGCCGCCGAGCAAGCGGCCAAGGATGCGGAGAAGGCGCAGCAGAAGGCCGAGGAAGCAGCCCGCAAGCAGGCGGAGGAGCAGAAGAAGAAGGCGGAGAAGGCGCAGAAAGAAGCCGAGGATCGACGCGAGGGATAGATCCCTCGCGAAGCTCTCTCCCCGTGGGGCTCAGCTCGTTCCGGGCGGGAGCTTGTCTACTCCGTGCCGATTCGGCTTGCCGGGTTCGGCAGCTGTCTCGGGCGATGCATGCGCGGGCCCGGTCGGCGCCTCGGAGGTCGGGTAGCTGGGCTCTTCGATCTCGATCGCCTTGTCCCGTTCTTCGAGGGGAGGCAAGTGGTCCAGGGGCTGTTTGATGTCGTCGGGGTGTGCCATACCCCGACGATCCGACGCCACGCCGGACTCGAACAGGGGGTTGTCATCGACCGTGTCGTGTGGAAGGCGTGCCGTCCTGTATCGAGATCGCGCCCGTAGGCTGGAGAGCGTGAATGATGACGTGCGGAATGTGCAGGCGGCGCTGGCGACGATCACCGAACACTGGCAGCCGCATCGGCTCACCAGCATCAACGACTACGACGTCAAGGTCGTCAAGCTGCAGGGCGAGTTCGTCTGGCACACGCATCCCGACACCGATGAGCTGTTCATGGTGGTCCGGGGAGAGCTGACCATCCAGCTTCGTGATCGTGATGTCGTGCTCGGACCGAACGACGTGTTCGTCGTCCCGAAGGGTGTCGAGCACTGCCCCCGCGCCGACGACGAGGTGCACGCGATCCTGTTCGAGCCGAAGGGCACGATCAACACGGGTGACGCCGGCGGGGAGCTGACCGCGAAGCTCCGCGAGTTCGACTAGGTCAGCCGCCCGCCGGCGGTCGGCCTCGTCAGGCGGTGGCCAGGGGAGGCAGGTGCGGGATCGGGACCGGGCGTCCTGCCCGAGGCGAGTGGAATCGCTGCACGTCTTCCAGCACATCCGCCGCGGACATGTAGTACGTCGCGAGCGGAAGGTCGCGCAGCCACACGGCTTCGACCTCGACCGTGTCGACCTGGTAGATGCAGGCGACGGTGCGACGTGAGTCGTCTGCGGCGTAGCGGTGATCGAGGATCAGCCACTCGGTATCGGTGATCTTCCTCAGCTCGAATCGGGGATCGGGCATCGTGAACATCTCAACACTCCAATCAGTCGGCCGGCATCGGCTACCGAGGAGCGCACCGCACCCGAGGATGCAGATCATCGCATCGTGCGGTCAACGGGCGCCCTGTCAGCCCGCCGGAGTTCACTGAAATTATACGTCTGCGCGATATATCGCTTCAACTCGCGATGGCGCTCGACGCGCGCTCGTGAGCCCGTCGCGCGTCGCCGAGTCCGGTTCAGCGGCGGACGCGGGCGCGGGTCTTCGCGACGCTCGCGAGAGTCGCGCGCACCGGGGTGCCGAGGTAGAGGCCGAGCGAAGCGCCCGACGCCAAGCCGATGCCGATGACTGCGGCGTCGATGAGCGATCCGCCGGCGACCAGCACCCCCGTGGACGTCCCGGTCGCGTGCACCATCTCGAGCAGACCCTGGAACACGGCCACACCGGGAACGAGGGGGACGATGGCCGCGGTCGTCACCGCGACGGAGGGCACGTGCAGGTTGCGGGCGATCAGCATCCCGAGGAAGCTCGCGAGCAGGGCACCGACGGCGCTCGCCGCAGCCGGGTGCAGGTTCAGCGCGATCGATCCCGTGTAGCCCGCAAGGGTCACCGCACTGAGCAGCGCGCTCACCAGGATGATCCGGATGCCGGCGCCGTTGAACACCGCCACGGCGATCGCGATGATGATGGCGCCGGCGAACTGGTTCAGGACGGGGCCGAACGGCGCAGGGTCGTCGGGC
>JAQZBG010000328.1 GCA_029239165.1 Microbacterium sp.
GCGGGGTTCATCGTGTCGACGTCGGCCGAGCCCTTCCAGTCGTGAAGCTGCCGGAGGTAGAAGTCCCGCTCGACCCCATCGACGCCCGCTTCGCGCCGCCAGCCCAGGAAGATGTCGCTCGCGGCCTGCATCAGCCGCTGGCCCCGGACGACACGTTCACCGTGGTGGTCGTAGGCGCTGGCGGGCAGGAAGCGCTCGAGCACCGACGCCTCGGCCTGCTTCGCCTGCAGCAGCAGCGGGTCGGAGTCGTTTCTGCCTCGCAGCAGCACGATCCATGCCCGTGTCCCGACGCTGCCGACTCCGACGACCTTGCGTGCCATATGGACGTATGTGAAGTCGCTGATGGGGTGGTTCTGCTGCTGCAGCGTGGCTCGGTATGACGCCAGCACCTCCCGCATCCACTCCTCTTCCCGTGCCCGGGTGTGGCCGGGGGCGGCGAGCTGCTCGAGCGGCACGATGAGCGGCGGGTCGGCGGCGATCCGCAGCTCCCCGTCGACGACCTCCACCAGCTTCGCCAGGGCCCGGGTGCTGTCTTTCGTCCGCGCCTTGGCGAGCGCGGCATCCGCTCGCCTGGTGATCTTCTCGGCGTGCTTGGCGTCCGCCTCTGTCGCGATG
This sequence comes from Microbacterium sp., assembly GCA_029239165.1. Classification (GTDB taxonomy): domain Bacteria; phylum Actinomycetota; class Actinomycetes; order Actinomycetales; family Microbacteriaceae; genus Microbacterium. The sequence goes on from JAQZBG010000328.1 coordinate 616, forward strand.
TAGTCGGTCAGGCGGTCCGCGTCCAGCCGGTCGTACCAGGCATCGAGAACCCGGGCGTCGGCGGCCCGCCGCATCTGCTCGCGGTAGCTGCGCGCGACAGTCAGATTGATGTCGCGGCGCTGATCGTCATGGAAACCCCGGTCGCGCCCGGCGACCTCGAAGCTCGCCGCCAGCCGTTTGAGGTCCCATTCCCACGGTCCGGGGAGCGTCTCGTCGAAGTCGTTGATGTCGAAGACCAGGGTCCGCTCGGGGGAACCGAACACTCCGAAGTTCGACAGGTGCGCATCGCCGCAGATCTGCGTGGTGATCCCCGATGTCGGGGTGCCGGCGAGGTCGGCGGCCATCAGCAGTGCCGCACCGCGATAGAAGGTGAAGGGCGACACCAGCATGCGCGCGTGGCGGATGGGCACGAGTTCGGGCACCCGGGTGGTCGCCTGCTCCTCGAGGAGCGAGATCGGATCCGGGCGGTCGGATGCCGGCGCCCAGCCTTCATCCGCCGATCGTGGGCTGCGTCGCCGCGCCTCCCGGCCATACTCCGCTCGGGCAGCGAAGTCCGACGAAGACGGAAGTGTCTGGGCGAGGTCCGTCGCCGGTGCAGCGGTGTTCGACATGGTGACTTCCTCCAGTAGACGGTGTGAGGATCACACTGGCCCGGCCGGCGCCGAGCGGCATCACGCGTTTCGCGTGAACCGTCCGTGACGTCAGGGGGTGAGGTTGCTTCATTTCATTTGCGTGATGCCCTCAGATCACATCTGTCGTCCACTTGTGGTGCGCACAACGCGGAATGTGAGGAACTGTGAACTACACGGAACGGCTTCGTCGGCTGGCGTTCAACGACGACGCCCTGGCGGACGACGTGCCATTGGCGCTGACGCGCCCCGGGCTCGACGCGAAGACGCTGGCCCTCGCGCGGGTCGCCGCGCTGGTCGCAATCGGGGCGGCCGAGGCATCTTTCGCCTCCCAGGTGGACGCGGCTATCAGCACCGGCGCCACGGCGAATGATGTCGTCGACGTTCTCGAAGGAGTCGTCACGGTGGTGGGAGTGCCACGAGCCGTTGCTGCCGCGCCGAAGATCGCGATGGTGCTGGGCCACGACCTCTACGACGACGACACCGGCGGAGCCGTCCGGGCGCCGCACGCCTAAGCCCCGAGCAGACCCACCTCGGTCGCCCGCTCGACGGCCTCGCTTCTGGTAGAGACGCCCAGCTTGCGATAGACCGAACCGACCTCGGTGCTCACCGTGTTGCGCGAGAGGAACAGCCGCTCGCCGATCTCGCGGATGGACAGATGCGTCTGCAGATAAGGCAGCAATCGCAGCTCGGCAGGCGTCAGGGGCGGTCCACCCACGATCCCCAGGTCGCGGCTGGACTCCATCGCGGAGCGAAACTCATCGACTTGGTCGATGAGCGTGCCCAATGCCGTTCGATGCAGCAGGATCTCATCGATCTCCCGCACCAGGTGCCGCGCCGTCGTCTGGTCTCCGAGCGCCCAGTAGACCCTGGCGAGTTCCAGTCGACTCCGCACCGCGAGGTACGGCATCACGTGTGTGCAGTCCGGGCGGGCGCGCATCGCCCGTGTGAGGTACCGCTGCACGCCCTCGAGGTCTCCTTGGTGCAGAGACAGTCGTGCCGCTTCCGCGAAGGCCAGCACCGATGTCGAGTAGTCGGCCATACTCTGCTCGTCGATGGCGGCCATCGCGATCTCGATGTGCTCGGTGGCCTCGACCCACAGCCCGCCGTTCATCGTGAGGACCGCGAGCTCCATCTCACATCCGACGACGATGTCGGTATTCCCCTGGGCCGCCGCCGCGAGTGACGCCTCGCGGAACGCCTCGTCGGCCGCACCGAGTTCGCCCACGAGCAGCAGCGCCTCGCCGAGCAGATACAGCGCCTGATCGCGCCACGGACTTGACGCCGGCTCGGCGGCGACGCTCAGCTTCGCGTCCTCGAGTGCGCGCACCGGGCCGTCCGCGCACATGAAGGAGCGGAGCATTCCCCAGCCCGACGCAAATGACGCGCTGCCGTCAACCGGTGCGCCGTCGTATGACGAGTGATCGAGGATCGTCGCCCAGTGTTCGGCCTGGCTCGCGCGTCCGGTCAGGGCGGCCATCCAGGCAGCGATGACGGCGAGGGGCGGATAGGCCTCAACCGCTTCGTCGCCGAGGGAGGTGCACCAGCGCTGCACCGTGCGCATCCTGCCGGCCTGATGTGTGGGAAGCGCGGTCATCGAGATCAGTCGCGTAGCTCGTTCCCGCTCCGTCGGCAGGTTCAGAATGTGTTCGATGGCCATCGCAGGCGATCCGTTCTGCTCGAACCAATCGGCAGCGCGCAGATGCAGATCGACGATCGCCGTCGGCTCGACGCGCCGGAGCTCGCTGAGCAGGAACTCGCGGAACAGGTCGTGATATCGGTACCAGCCGCGACGTCGGTCGAGAGGGACGAGGAAGACGTCCGACGCTTCCAGCTCTCGGAGGACGTTCTGTGCGTCGTCCGTTTCGAGCACCGCGTCGCACAGGGGGCCGGACATCCGATCCAGTACCGCGCTCCGGCGGAGGAAGTCCTGCTGGTGCACGGGGAGGTTCATCAGTGATTCGCGGTAGAGGTAGTCGGCGACGTAGCGATCATCGCCGCTGACAGCCATCTCGCCTCCGTCGCGCGTGATCGCCGCTGCGAGGAACACCCCCACCGGCCACCCCTCGGTGCGCTGGATCACCTCATCGGCCTCCTCGTGCGAGAGCGGTACCTCTGCGCCGGCGAAGACCCGTCGGGCTCCGGTGGCGTCGAACGCGAGGTCGCTCACCGTGATCTCGAACGAGTCCGCGTGCACGCGGGCCTGTGCGAGATGCGGCTGATCGCCACGGCTTGCTGCTACCAGCTGTGACTTCGGCGGAATACCCGCCATCACGACGCTGAGCGCGTCGTGACACTCGGGGTTCCGGATCGTATGCAGGTCGTCGAGGACGATCACGAACGGCGCGTGATTCGATTTCAGGGCTGCGGCGACGACCGGCGCAGCGCGTCCGAGCGGTGAGCCGCCCAGTCTCCGGACATCCGCCGCGAGATGAACGGCGGATGGCGCGATCTCGGCGAACGCAGCCGCGATCAGTGCGAGCAGCGCGATGGGATCGTCGTCGAATCGGTCGAGCGAGATCCATGCGACTGGTCGGTCGTCGCTCTCCGCCCATTGCGTGAGCAGTACCGACTTGCCATAGCC
>JAQZBG010000329.1 GCA_029239165.1 Microbacterium sp.
CAGCCGACAGCGCCGCCACATCCTGCACGGTGCCGATCTCGTTGTTCGCGTGACCCACCGAGACCAGAGCGGTGTCGGCCCTGATCGCCGCGGCGACGGCATCCGGAGAGATCCGGCCCGTGGAATCGACGGGCAGCAGGGTTACTTCCACGGAGTGGAAGCGCGTCAGATATGCGGCGGACTCCAGGATGGACTCGTGCTCGATGGGGGAGATCACGAGGTGCCGCCGGCCGGTCTCGAGAGCCGCGAGCACGATGCCCTTGACCGCCAGGTTGTTCGCCTCAGTACCCCCTGCGGTGAACACGACGTCGCCGGCGCGCATCCCCAGGACACGTGCGACTCGTGCGCGGGCGTCGTCGAGTGCGCCCGCCGCAGCCTCTCCGGCGGTGTGGTGGCTGGACGGGTTGCCGAACACTCCGGTCAGGTAGGGGCTCATCGCCTCCAGAACCTCCGGTCGCACCGGAGCTGTCGCGGCATGGTCGAGGTAGAGCACGGTGATCAGTCGATCCGCAGGTCCAGGCCGAGGTCGAGAGCGCGTGCCGAGTGGGTCAACGCCCCGACCGAGATCACATCGACGCCGGTGCGTGCGATGTCGCCCACGGTGTCGAGGTTCACGCCCCCTGAGGCTTCCACCGTGGCGCGGTCGCCGATCAGGGCTACACCTTCGCGGAGGTCTTCGAGTGGGAAGTTGTCCAGCAGCACGGTGTGGGCTCCGCCGTCGAGCACAGCGGGGATCTGGTCGAGGCGGTCGACTTCCACCACGACGTGGGTGGTGTGCGGCAGACGGGACAGCGCGTCGCGCAGCGCCGTGGCCAGGTCGAGGCCGGAGCGGGTGAGCACGGCGAGGTGGTTGTCCTTGGCCATCACGGCATCCGACAGCGAGTACCGGTGGTTGCGGCCGCCGCCGGACTCGACCGCGTGGCGTTCGAATGCACGGAGGCCGGGCGTCGTCTTGCGCGTGTCGGTGATCCGTGCGCGCGTGCCGTCGACGGCAGCGACGTAGGCGGCGGTCAGCGTCGCGATGCCGCTCATCCGCTGGGTGAAGTTCAAGGCGACGCGCTCGGCCGTGAGGATGCTGCGCGCCGAACCGGAGACCGAGGCGAGGACGTCGCCCGCGGTGAACTCGTCGCCGTCTCCGACGTGCAGGTCGACGACCAGGGCGGGGTCGGTCAGGGCGAACGCGACGGTGAAGACCTCGCCTCCGCTGAACACGCCCGCCTCGCGTGCGACGAGGTCGGCGCCGGCCGTCGCCTCGGCCGGAAGCAGGGTCGTGCTGGTGAGATCGCCCCATGGCGCGTCCTCTTCGAGCGCGGCGCCGACGACACGGATCAGGGTGGAGCGGGTGAGCATCAGACGGTCTCCAGGATCGATGAGCGGGCGCGGATCGGCGTGGCACCTGCGGAGGCGCCGGCATCGATTCGGTAGTGGGCGCCGACGGAGGCTGTGCGTTCCAGCGCGGCGGACGCGGTGGCCTCAGCGAGGAGCACCAGGTTCGCATCCTCGTGCTCCTCGGCCGTGGTCGGGGTCGGCAGGGATGCCGCCCACCCGCGCACGGTGCCCAGCGCGTGTGCGAGACCATCGTGGCTGCGGAGCAGCCCGACCTCGTCCCACATCAGCTGCTGCAGCGTGGCGCGGCTGAAGGCAGGGTGCGCTTCGTCTCGGCGCTGCGCTCCTCCGTCGAAGACCGGAGGGTGGGACGGTGCCGATCGCTCCGGCTCCCGGCCGTCGAGCGGGGGGCGCGGGAGGATGATTTCCGTCCCCAGGGCGGCAGCGGCTCTCGCGCCGAAGACGGCCCCCTCGAGCAGAGAGTTGGAAGCCAGGCGGTTCGCCCCGTGCACGCCGGTGCGCGCGACCTCGCCGACGGCGAAGAGCCCGGGAAGTGAGGTGCGCCCGTCGAGGTCTGTGACGATGCCGCCCATCAGATAGTGCGCTGCGGGTGTCACGGGAATCGGCTCGCGAGACCAGTCGTAGCCGCGCTTCCTCGTGACCTGGTCGATGGTCGGGAATCGCCCCGCCAGGGTCTCCGCGCCCAGCATCCTGGCGTCCAACCGCACCGGCCGTCCCTGTGCAGCGGCCTGCCGTGCGATGGCCCGGGAGACGACATCGCGAGGGGCGAGCTCGCCGTCGGGATGGGTGTCGAAGGTGAAGCGCCGTCCGGTGTCGTCGAGCAGGGTCGCCCCTTCGCCTCGCACGGCCTCCGAGATGAGGAACGCCGGACCCGACGCCAGGATCGTGGGGTGGAACTGCACGAATTCCAGGTCGGCGACGACCGCTCCCGCGCGGAGCGCCACGGCGATGCCGTCACCGGTGGCACCCGTCGGATTGGTCGTGTGCGCGTAGAGGCGGCCCGCGCCGCCGGTCGCGAGGATCACCGCGTCGGCAGGAAGATCGGCGGCATCGTCGCCGCGCAGCAGCCGGATGCCGCGCACGGCGGCCTCGTCGATGATCAGTTCGGTGAGCAGAGCATGCTCGACCACAGTGATCGCTGTGCGCCGCACGGCGGCGATCAACGCGGTGGAGATCGCCGCGCCCGTCGCGTCCCCACCCGCGTGCACGATGCGTGCATGCCGGTGGGCCGCCTCGCGTCCGAGCTGCAGCGTCCCGTCGGGCGTCCGGTCGAACCCGACGCCGTGGGCGACCAGCTCCGCGATCCGCTCGGCGCCCTCGGCCACCAGCACGCCGACCGCGGCGGCGTCCGAGAGTCCGGCACCGGCATCGATCGTGTCAGCGGCGTGCTGCTGCGCCGAGTCGTCGGCCCCGTAGACGCCCGCGACGCCGCCTTGAGCGAGCCCGGTGGACCCCTCGCCGAGCGTTCCCTTGGTGACGAGCGTCACCGCGTGGCCGGCCTCGTGTGCGTGGAGCGCCGCCGTCAGACCGGCGATCCCCGAACCCACGACCACGACGTTCATCGTGCTGCCACGCTCACCGGAGGCTTGGCGGCGAGCATCCGCTCGAGCGCCACACGGGCGGGATCGGCCACGTCGCCGGTGACGGTGATCCGGTTCGGCGTTCGACCGGCGACGAGCTCTTCCAGCACCCAGGCCAGGTATCCGGGGTGGATGCGGTACATCGTCGAACAGGGGCAGACGACCGGGTCCAGGCAGAAGATCTCGTGCTGCGGGTACTGCGCCGCGAGCCGGCGGACGAGATTGATCTCGGTCCCGATGGCGAACGTCGTCGGTTCGGTCGCGGAGTCGATCGCGCGGCGGATGTACTCGGTCGACCCGGCCTCGTCCGCGGCGTCGACGACCTCCATCGGGCATTCCGGGTGCACGATCACCCGCACGCCGGGGTGGTCCGCGCGGGCCTGCTCGATCTGCCCGACCGTGAAGCGGCGGTGCACGGAGCAGAATCCGTGCCACAGGATCACGCGGGAGTCGAGGAGCTCGGCGGCGGAGGAGCCGCCGAGCGCTCGCCGCGGGTTCCACAGCGGCATCTGCTCGAGCGGCACGCCCATGGCCTTGGCGGTGTTGCGGCCGAGGTGCTGGTCGGGGAAGAACAGCACCCGGCGTCCGCGCTCGAAGGCCCACTCGAGCACGGTCTCGGCGTTCGACGAGGTGCAGACGATTCCTCCGTGCCGTCCGACGAAGCCCTTGATCGCCGCCGAGGAGTTCATGTACGTCACGGGGATCACGGGCACGCGGCCGTCCGCGTCGGCGGCGTCGAGATCGCCGAAGACGTCGGCCAGCTGTTCCCAGCACTCTTCGACCTGGTCGATGTCGGCCATGTCGGCCATCGAGCATCCGGCAGCGAGGTTCGGCAGGATCACGGCCTGCTCGGGCTGCGAGAGCAGGTCGGCGGTC
>JAQZBG010000330.1 GCA_029239165.1 Microbacterium sp.
GGACCACTACCGCGTCGCCACCACGGTCAAGCAGATCCTCCAGAAGAACAAGGAACTGCAGGAGATCATCGCGATCCTCGGTGTCGACGAGCTCTCCGAGGAAGACAAGATCGTCGTGTCGCGTGCACGCCGCATCCAGCAGTTCCTCTCGCAGAACACCTACATGGCGAAGAAGTTCACCGGTGTCGAGGGTTCGACCGTCCCGCTCAAGGAGACCATCGAGTCCTTCGATGCGATCACTCGCGGTGACTTCGATCACGTCGCCGAGCAGGCCTTCTTCAACGTCGGTGGCATCTCCGACGTCGAAGAGCAGTGGGCGAAGATCCAGAAGGAGAACGGCTGACCATGGCGCTGCACGTCAGCCTCGTCTCCGCGGACGCGGAGGTCTGGACGGGAGAGGCGAGCCTCGTCGTCGCCAAGACCGTCGAGGGCGAGATCGGCTTCATGACCGGCCACGAGCCGGTGCTGGCCATCCTCGCTGAGGGCCAGGTCCGCATCACCCAGGCAGATGGCACGAAGGTGCTGGCGAATGCGCAGGACGGGTTCCTCTCCATGGAGGGCGACACCCTGACGATCGTCGCCGGCAACGCGGCTCTCATCGCTTAGTAGTTCCGTTTCGACGCGTCCGCCTCGGTACCCCTCGGGTCCCGGGGCGGACGTGTCTGCTTTCACCGAGGTTTCATGAAGATCCTGCTCCCGCCGTCGGAGACGAAGCGCGAGGGCGGTCACGACGCGCCGCTCGAGCTCGCTTCGCTTTCGCTCCCGTCGCTGAACGTCCATCGCTCCGCTGTGCTGGACGCCCTCGTCGACCTTGCAGCCGACGAAGACGCCTCGCGTCGCGTGCTCAAGCTCAGCGAGCGCCAGCGCGGGGAGATCTCGCACAACCGTCGACTGCGGACGGCACCGACGATGCCGGCTGTCGATCGATACACGGGAGTGCTCTTCGACGCCCTCGATGCGCCCAGTCTCTCCGCGACGTCGCGGCGGTGGCTGGGGGAGCACGTGTGGATCCACAGTGCACCGCTCGGACCCGTCGGCGCCCTGGACGAGGTGCCGACCTATCGTCTTGCGGCAGGGACGTCGCTCCCGGGTCTGCCCGCGCTGCGGCGACACTGGGCGGAGCCGACTTCAGCGGCGATCGCTGATGCCTCACCGTCGTTCATCCTCGATCTGCGCAGCGAAGCGTACGTCGCACTCGGCCCTGTCCCCGACGCGGTTCCGTCCGCCTATGTCCGGGTGGTCACCGAACACGGCCGGGCGCTGAATCATTTCAACAAGAAGTCCAAGGGACTGCTCGTGCGTGCCCTGGCGGAGGATCGGCCACGCGTCGCGTCCTTGCGGTCTCTCCGGCGCTGGGCCGACGACCGAGGTCTCGTGCTGCGTGACGCCGAGCAACCGGGTGTTGTGGAGTTCGTCGTCTCGGAGTAACCGGCGTGCGTACGCTGTGCTTTTCGCGCGTGTGCGTGTGCATCCGGGGCGCACCCGAGGACGGAACAGTCATGCATGAGACGTGGAGGACGCGCTAGTGTGTTCAGCGCATGATGCCGCATCATGAATTTCTGGAGGGAACCATGAACGACTACTACGGCTATGACGGCCTGTCAGGCGGCGCGCTCGTCGCGTTGATCCTGGTCTATACGATCCTGCCACTCGCCATTTACGCGCTCTACTCGTGGTTCTACATGAGGATCTTCGAGAAGGCGGGAGTGCAGGGAAAGTGGCGTGCATGGGTTCCCGTGTACAGCACCATGATCTTCTACAAGCTCGGTGACCTGAGCCCGTGGCTGGTCCTCTATCTTTTGGGCGCGGGTGTGGTGGGCGCGATCATCCCGTTCCTCGGCTGGTTCCTGATCCTTCCGCTCGTAGGAATCGCCGGACGCATCATCGACCTGATCGCGGCATGGCGAGTGGGTCTCAAGCTGCAGAAGGATGCAGTCTGGGTCGTCCTGTACTTCTTCCTGCCTCCGGTGTGGCTCGGCATCAATGCCTTCGACAAGTCGCAGTGGAACTCGCGCATCCAGCCCGCTTCGTGGGCGGCGAACGCGCTGCTCGGCGACCGCACTGTCTGGGACGGCATTCCTGTTCAGGCTGCTGCCGCGCCGCAGGCGGGTTACGGTGCACCGCAGGGCTACGCGCCTCCGGCACCCCAGGGCTACGCTCCCTCGGCACAGCCCGGTTACGCGCCGCCGGCCCAGCCCGGATACGCGCCGCCCGCAGGTCCTGCTGCTCCGGCCACCGGCGCCCCGGTTCCGCCGGTGCCGCCGACCACTCCACCGGCACCGCCGGCCGCTCCGCCGACGACGCCGCCGGCGCCTCCGACGGCACCGCCCGCAGCTCCGCCGGCACCGCCAGCTGCTCCGCCGGCACCGCCGAGCGATCCCACTCAGCCCCCGGCTTGACCATCTGACACAGAGCCCTCGACTTCGGTCGGGGGCTCTGTGCTGTCCCTGCTGGCCGCCGCTCCGATGCGCCCGCTAACGTGGAGGACATGGTCATGTCGCAGCGCCGAGTCGGCGCGTCCGGTCTTCTCGTGTCCTCCACAGGTCTCGGGTGCAACAACTTCGGCCGAGCAGGCACGGTGACCGAAACCCTTTCTGGAACGCGCGGGGTGATCGACGCGGCCCTCGCCAACGGCATCACGTTCTTCGACACGGCCGACATGTACGGCGCGGTCCCCGGTGCGAGCGAGACCCTGATGGGCGAGGCTCTCGAGGGCCGTAGAGACCGGGTGGTGCTCGCCACCAAGTTCGGCCAGGAACGCGATATGGGGTACGAGTTCCCTGCGGCTCGTGGCTCTCGACGTTACGTCCGGCGCGCGGTCGAGGAATCGCTGCGTCGACTTCGCACGGACTGGATCGACCTGTACCAGCTGCATCTGCCCGACCCGGAGACACCGATCGCCGAGACGATAGATGCCCTCGACGAGCTCGTGCGCGAGAGCAAGATCCGCTACTACGGTCATTCGAACTTCACTGGATGGCAGATCGCCGAGGCGGAGTTCACGACCCGCATACGATCCTCCGGCAGGTTCATCTCCGCCCAGAATCACTATTCTCTGCTCGCGCGCGCGGCTGAACGCGAGGTGCTCCCGGCCGTCGAGAGGTACGAGCTCGGCTTCTTCCCGTACTTCCCGTTGCACAACGGGCTCCTCACGGGCAAGTTCACGCGCGAGGGCGGCCCGGCCTCGAGCCGGATCATGTCCGCACGTCGCCACGTCTGGGAGGACGCGCCGTGGGATGCCATCGAAGCTTTTCGGGCCTTCTGCGACGAGCGCGGCATCACGATGTTGGAGGCTTCGTTCGGCTGGCTTCTCTCTCGACCGGCCGTCTCCAGCGTCATCGCCGGCGCGACGACACCGGAGCAGGTCGAAGCCAACGCGGCTGCGGGAGATTCGTGGCGTCCGAGCGCCGCAGACGAGATGATCATCGACGAGCTTTTCCCACTGGCGGCCGACCCGGGCGCTCGAGTGTGATCGCGTTGCGGGGGAGTTCTACTACGATGTGTGAGTATCCTGCGGACGCCCGACCCGTCGCAGATCCATCGGAGGCAGCACGTGGCTGAGACGAAGACGCATCGCGTCACGGTTGCGCAGCGCCCACTGCTGCTGTCCTGGGCAGGGGTCACCGACCTCGGTCGTCGTCGTGAGACGAATCAGGACGCCTTCCTCGCCGAATTCCCGTTGTTCGTCGTCGCAGACGGCATGGGTGGTCACGCCGGCGGCGAGATCGCGAGCCGCAGCACCGTCGAGCGACTGCAGGCCGTGGTCTCTGCCGGGGACGTCAGCGGCCCTGAGAT
>JAQZBG010000331.1 GCA_029239165.1 Microbacterium sp.
TCGGCGACGCGGAACGAGACGTTCTCCATCAGCAGGCGCGCGCCAACGCGGATCTCGAGGTCGTGCACGGCAAGCACAGCGGACGTCCGTTCTTTCAGGGAGGGTGTTCGGCCGAGCGGCCAGCCTCCCAGTATAAGCGCCATGGCCGGGAGCGGCGGTCAGCAAGATCAGTCCGGAGAGTGAGGCCTGCGATACCGCAGAGGGATGACCACCCGGGTACGCGCTGCATAGCGTGCAGGAGTGGACATCCTCAACGAACTCATCATGCAGGCCATCGCCTCGCCCTGGCTGTACCTGGTCCTGTTCGCGGTCACCGTCATCGACGGGTTCTTCCCCCCAGTGCCGAGCGAGACCGTCCTCGTGGCGGCTGCGGCCGTGGCAGCGTCCACCGGCGATGGAAACCTGCTCCTCCTCGGCACGGTCGCCGCGATCGGTGCGGCGATCGGCGACAACGTCGCGTTCCTGATCGGGCGCAGCCTCGGCACCACCCGCTTCGCCTGGATGAGGCGTCCTCGCGTCGCAGCGGCGTTCGCTCACGCGCAGCTGGCGCTCGATCGGCGCAGCGCCACACTCATCCTCGGAGCCCGGTACATCCCCGTCGGCCGGGTCGCCGTCAACATGTCAGCCGGCGCTCTCGGCTTCCCGTGGCGACGCTTCCTGCCGCTGAGCCTGATCGCCGGCCTCAGCTGGAGCATCTTCAGCCTCGCGATCGGCCTGCTCGCCGGCGCCTGGCTCAAGGATCAGCCGCTGCTCAGCGCCGGCCTCGGCATCGTCGTCGCGCTCGTGATCGGCTTCGCGATCGACCGCATCGCCGCCGCCCGCCGTCGCCGCGCACCGGCGCCGCAACTGGCAGGATGACAGTCATGGCAAGCCGACGGCAGCGCACACCGCTGCGCCAACGGATCAGCCGCCGCACGTTCGCCCTCGGGGCGCTCGGTGTGGCGGTCGTGGCGTTGTACGCGATCCTCGTCTCGCTCCAGACCGTCCTGTACGGCACCCCGCTGCCGCTGTCGTTCATCCTCGGCGCAGCCCTCTGCGTCTCCCCCGTGCTCGCGATCAGCCGCCCGGTCTGGGCCATCGGCCTGTTCACCGCCGCGGCTCTCACGCTGCCGCTCACGGTCGTGCCCGAACTCGCGATCCAATCGCCGTGGCCCTGGTCCGTGCCGGCTCTGCTCACCTTCGCCCTCTGCGTCGGCGTGGTCACGTTTCTTCACGGCGCACGCCTCGGGGCCTTCGCATTGATCCTCGGAGCGATCGCGTCGCTCCTCGCTCCCGTGCTCCGTCCCGACATGGTGGCGCTGCCCGTGACATCCGCCAGCGCCACGGCCGATCTCATCGTCACGACGGCGGTCGCATCCGCGGTGTTCCTCATCGCAGCGCTCGTCGCCGGGCGCGTCCGGGTGGCCGCCGAGCTGACACGCGAGAAAGAGCACAGCGCACTCGAGGAAGCCCGGCGCGCGCTCGTCGAGGAACGCACCCGGATCGCAAGGGAGCTGCACGATGTGGTCGCGCACAGCATGTCCGTGATCCAGGTGCAGGCGTCGACCGCGAAGTACCGCATCCCCGGGCTCAGCGAGGCAGCCACTGCCGAGTTCGATGACATCGCTGCCTCCGCCCGCGGCTCGCTGAACGAGATGCGCCGCATGCTCGGCGTGCTCCGCACCGAGGATCAGACCGCCGAGTTGGCTCCGCAACAGGGCATCGACGACGTTCCGGCGCTGGTGGACAGCATCCGTCGCGCCGGCGTGGAGGTCGGGCTGGTGATCGAAGGCGGCGAAACGGCGACGAACGCCTCGCCCGCCGTACAGATCGCCGCGTTCCGCATCGTCCAGGAGGCGCTGAGCAACGCCGTGCGGCATGCGCCGGGTGCCAGGATCGCCGTGCGTCTGCATGCCGAGGTGCACCGTATCCGCATCGTGGTGCACAACGGCCCGCCACCCCGCACCCCCGACGGCCCCGGTGGCGGCTATGGACTGCGCGGGATGCGCGAGCGCGCCGAGCTCCTGGGTGGCAGCCTCTCAGCCGGCCCCGCATCCGATGGCGGCTGGGATGTGGAGGCCGTGCTCCCCGTGGATCCCGACGTCTCCTCCGCACCCTCCTCCACCTCACCCGACAAGGAGAATCCGTGACGATCAGCGTCCTCATCGCCGACGACCAGGCCATGGTCCGCGCCGGTTTCGCTGCCCTCCTCGATGCCCACGAGGGGATTCGGGTGACGGGACAGGCAGCGAACGGCGCCGAAGCCGTCACGCTGGCGGCGCGACTGGATCCCGACGTGATCCTGATGGACGTGCGCATGCCAGAGCTCGACGGGATCGAAGCCACCCGGCGGATTCTCGGCCCCTCCTATCCGGCAGCCCACGTGCCCCGGATCCTGATGCTCACCACGTTCGACATCGACGACTACGTGTACGACGCTCTCGAGGCAGGCGCGAGCGGCTTCCTGCTGAAGGATGCGCTTCCCGAGGAACTCGTGCACGCGGTGCGTGTGGTCGCGGACGGGGATGCGCTTCTCGCGCCGAGCGTGACTCGACGCATGATCGAGCAGTTCGCCGGCCGCCGGCCCCGCGCACCCCGTTCGGCGACCGCGCTCGCCGAACTCACCGAGCGCGAGCGCGAAGTGCTGGTACTGATCGGCAAAGGACGCTCGAACACCGAGATCGCCGCTGACCTGTTCATCGCCGAACAGACCGTCAAGACCCATGTCGGCAAAGTGCTCGCCAAGCTGAGCCTGCGCGACCGCGTGCACGCCGTGATCCTCGCCTACGACACCGGGCTCGTCGAGCCCTCCTCCTGACTCACACCGTCGTAGGGGGTCGCAACGGCACCCGAGGGTGATGCGTCCGCGGACACGGCGTCCATAGTCTCCTGGGACACCGCTTCCGAGGAGGACTCATGGCCATCGTTCAGACGCCCGCGACCGCCGTTGACGCACGTCCGCAACGCGCGTCCCGCGACACCGGGATCGACTTCGTCCGGGCGCTGTGCGTCCTGGGAGTGGTCCTCCTCCACTCCATCATGGTCGGCGTCACGGTCGACCCGTCAGGACCCGTCTTCGAGAATGCCAGTGACGGCACCGCATGGATCGCGCCGCTCAGCTGGCTCCTGCAGGTGATGCCGCTGTTCTTCGTGATCGGCGGGTTCTCCGGACTCCTCGCCTACCGGCGGATGCGGGAGCGGGGCGGTACCGCCGTCGGCTTCGTCGCCGGACGACTGCATCGCCTCCTGCGACCCGCCGTGTTCACGATCGCCATCGTCGGCGTCGGACTCGCACTGCTCACGGTCCTCGGCGTCCCGGCCGAACTGATCGGGACCGCCGGCTTCCGCTACGGTCAGCCGCTCTGGTTCCTCGGCGTCTTCCTCCTGTGCCAGGCCCTGCTGCCCGCGTTCGCCGCCGCCCACGAGCGTGCCCCGTACCGCACGATCGGCGCTCTCGTCGCGGCATCCATCGCCGTCGACGTGCTGCGCGCGGCGACAGGGCTCGAAGGGCTCGGCTTCCTGAACCTCGCGTTCGTGTGGATGGCGTTGCAGCAACTGGGCTTCTTCCTCGCCGACGGACGCATCGGCGCACTCAGCCGACGTCTCCGCGCTGCCGCGGGACTCGGCGCTCTGCTCCTGCTCGTGCTGACCTTCCTGACCGGGATCTACTCCCCCGATCTGATCGCCAACATCAATCCGCCGACCGCCGCCCTCCTGCTCGTCGGCGTCGCCCACACCAGCCTGCTCTCCCTGCATCGCGACCGCCTCGAGCGGTTCAGCCGCCGACCCCGCGTGGCGGCGTTCAC
>JAQZBG010000332.1 GCA_029239165.1 Microbacterium sp.
CCCATGTGCTCGACGAACGACCCGAAGAGCCTCCGGGGGACGTCGGCGATCGTGAAGTCGCGGTCGATGGTGATGCGGGCCTGAGACATTGCTCTCCTTGGTTCTGGCTCTCGAGCCGGGTGGGGGACTACTGACCGCCGAAGCCGCTGGTCGCGACTCCCTTGACGATCTGCTTCTGGAAGATCATGAACACGATGATCAGCGGCAGCGCCGCGAGCACGGCCTGCGCCATCACCTGGGCGTACTGCACGCCGTAGGCGCTGATCACGGTCTGCAGTCCGACCGGCAGCGTCATCAGCGTCGTGTCGTTGATGACGAGGAACGGCCAGAGGAAGTTGTTCCACGCGCTGATGAACACGAAGATCGCGACCGAGGCCATGATCGGACGGGAGAGCGGCAGCACGATCGACCAGAAGATCCGGAACCGTCCGGCGCCGTCGACCCGTGCCGCGTCTTCCAGCTCGATCGGGATGGCGTCGAAGAACCGCTTCAGGATGAACACCATCGCAGGCGCCACGACCTGCGGCAGGATCAGACCCCAGTAGGTGTCGACCATGTTGAAGGCGAGCATCTCGTAGAACAGGGGGATGATCAGCACCTGCGGCGGCACGACGATCGAGGCGATGATCACCACGAACAGCCACTTGCGACCCGTGAAGTCCAGACGTGAGAAGGCGTAGGCCGCCAGCGCCGAGATCGCCAGGGTGATCACGGTGATCGCCACGGAGGTGAGCAGGCTGTTCAGCGCCCAGGTGTACACGTTGCCCTGCGAGAGGATCGCCGTGAACGCGTCGATCGTGGGGCCGCTCGCGCCGATCCAGCCGGGATCGCCGGAGGCGGCATCCGTCTCGGTCTTGAACGCGGTCGCGACCGCCCAGAGGAACGGCAGGAGCCAGCCGACCGCGAGGAGCAGCAGCACGACGAATGCGGTGATGCGGAGCGGTCCGAGCGGCTTCTGACCGGGCAGGTGCGAACGGCGGGCACGACGCGACGATGCCGTCGTGATCGTCTCGGTGGCGGTGGATGCGGTGGGGGATACGGTGGCGGTGGACATCAGAACTGCTCCTTCCGGCGGCGCGTGATCAGGGCCTGCGCGACGCCGAGGATGACGATGAGGGCGAAGAACACGTAGGAGATGGCGGCCGAGTAGCCGAACCGGTAGCTGACGAAACCGGCCTCGTAGATGTACTGCACGATGGAGCGGGTGGTGTCGCTCGCGACCCCGCCGAGCATCTGATACGCCTGGTCGAACAGCTTCAGCGAGGCGAGGATCTGCAGGATCAGGATGAGCACCGTCGCCGGTCCGAGCTGCGGGAGCGTGATCGACCAGAACTGGCGCCAGGCGCCGGCGCCGTCGAGCGAGGCGGCTTCATACTGCTGCGGCGGGATGTTCTGCATCGCCGCGAGGTACAGCAGGAAGTTGAAGCCGACCGTCCACCAGACCGTGGCGATCACGATCGAGAGCATGTTGGTCTCGGGGTTCTGCAGCCAGGCGAGCGGCTCGAGGCCGAAGAACTCCAGGATGTTGTTGGCCGCGCCCACCTGGGGGTTGAAGATCCAGACCCAGATCTGCGAGATCACGGTGGAGGCGAGCAGGAACGGCATGAAGAACGACAGGCGCCACAGCCACTGGCCGGGGATGCCGCGGTCGACGAGTGCCGCCATCGCGAGGGCGATCACGACGAGGGGCACGGTGGACAGCAGCGTGAACCAGACGGTGTTGCCCATCGACTGCCACATCTTCGGGTCGACGAACGCCTCCGCGTAGTTGGCGAACCCGATGAAGGAGCCACCGGCGCCGGTGAGGGACTGATCGGTGAAGCTGAGGATGATGCCGTGGATGATCGGCCAGACGAGGAACAGGACGAACGCGACGAGGAAGGGGGCGAGGAAGACCCAGCTGATGAGCTGCTCGCGGTTGCGGGAGCCGGCGCGGCGACCACGCGGGGTGGTGCGCGACCCGGTGACGATCGTGCGGGTGGAATCGGTGGCGGTGGTCATGATCCGAACGTCCCTTCGGGGTCTGCCGGGTTCGGCTGTCGGAGCAGGGTGTTGACCCGCGCCTCGAAGCGGTCGATCGCGGCCGCGGGGTCGTCGCCCGAGAGCAGCACGTTCTGCACGGCGGCGCCGAACTCGGCCTGGAAGTTGGAGCCCGAACCGGTGAACCACGCTGTCGGGTCGTAGACGACGTGCTGCGCCGCCTCGGCATAGTTCGCCTGGGGGATGAGTTCGGCGTACTCGGGGGATTCGGTCACGGGGAGGAACGCGGGGATGTGGCCCGCCTCGGCCCACCCGAAGGAGTTCTTCAGCATGTCGGCGACGAACTGATAGGTCAGATCGCGCCGCACGGGGTCGGCGCTGGACTGGTGCGGAAGGACGAAGGAGTGTGAATCGGCGTAGACGGCGGGGGTCCCGTAGAGCGTCGGGATCATCGTCGCGTCGAAGGGGATGCCGGCGGCCTGCACGGTGCGCAGCTCCCAGACTCCGGTGAAGAGCATGCCGCTCTTGCCGGTGGCGAACTCGGCGATCGCGCTGCCGTAGTCGTTCTGGGCGGCGGCGATCTCGCCGTCGAGCAGTGTCTGCATCAGGGTGAGCGATTCGATCGCGACGTCCTTGTCGATCACGGCAGGGCCGCCGGCCGGCAGCTCCATGGCGCCGCCGTGCTGCGAGTAGAAGGTGTAGAACAGGCGCCACATCTGTGCGCCGTCGCCGAGGTAGCCGTACGACAGGGCGTGGCCATCCGCTTTGCCGCCGACCGTACGCAGCTGGTCGAGGAACTCCTCGGGCGAGCTCGTCTCCTGCAGCTTCCCGTCGGAGTCGAGGACGCCGGCGGCATCGCAGATGTCGGTGTTGAACATCATCACGAAGGGGTGGGCGTCGAGCGCGATGCTGTACATGCCCTCGCCGACGAAGCCCTTCTCCCAGATCGGCTTCGGGAAGTTCGAGCTGTCGACGCCGAGCTCGGCGAGCCGGTCGACGTCCCACCGGTCGAGCAGCCCGCCGGGCGCCCAGCCGACCGTGCGGGTGGCGTGCATGATCGCGACGTCGGGGGCGCGACCGCCCGCGCCGGCCATCGCGAGCTTCGTGTAGTACGGCGTGCCCCAGGCGAGCACGGTGGGACGGATGCGGAACGCGGACTGCGCCGCATTGACCTCATCCAGCAGAGACGACATCGTGACGCCGTCACCGCCGGAGAGCAGGTGCCAGAACTGCAGGGTCTGAGGGCCGGCGCCGGGTGTCGCTCCGGGCGCGCAGCCGGCGAGCAGCACGGCGCCGGCGGCCAGGGAGGTGGCCGTCAGGAACTGCCGGCGGGACAGATCGAGTGGGGGTGTCATCGTCACTCCTTCGTGACTGGGCGGGGGTCGGCCCATCATTACATCGATGTAATCGAGCGCGCAAGAGTGAGCCCGCCGATGGGCAGGCGGATGTCAGGGGCGGTGGCCGCGCGGGCGCCCCTGCGTGCTCGCGCGCTCCAGGAGGTGGTGGGGGAGGGTGAGCGCGCGCGGGGGAGCAGCGCGATCGTCCATGCGGGACTCGAGCAGGCCGAGCGCGGCGATCGCGAACGCCTGCCGATCGAACGCCACCGAGGTCAGCGCCGGAGAGGTGAACCGCGAGAACTCGACATCGTCGAAGCCCGTCACGATCACGTCATCCGGCACGCCGATGCCGTTGTCGTGCAGCGTGTGCAGTGCCCCGAGCGCCAACGAGTCCGTGAAGGCGACGATCGCGTCGAAGGGCACTCGACGCTCGAGCAGAGTGCGCACCGCAGCGGCCCC
>JAQZBG010000333.1 GCA_029239165.1 Microbacterium sp.
GACCCCGATGTCCTGTACGGTCGAGTCATCACCGAGGGCTGGGAGAAACTGGGTCCGCCCGAGACTGGAGAGTGACGTCGATGCCGGTATCGTCCGCAGAGAAGCGGGTCGTGGTGGAAGCCACACCTGCCGCCCTCGCCGCCCGAGTAGCCGACCGTTTCCTCACGCGTGTTCGCGCGCGCACACGGAACGGTCGACTCGCCCACATCGCCCTCACCGGCGGTTCCATGGGTGGTGCCGTGCTCCGCTCGGCTGCGGAAGATCCGCGGGCAGCCGCGATCGACTGGTCACTGGTGCACTTCTGGTGGGGTGACGAGAGGTTCGTGCCGAGCGACGATCCGGACAGGAACTCCCTGCAGTCGCGTCAGGCTCTGCTCGACCGCATCCCCGTGCCCGCCGAGAACGTGCACGAGGTGGCAGGGCCGGAGACGGGACTCACGCTCGACGAATCGGCCGCGGCGTACGCCGCCGAACTCGCGCGCTTCCGCACCGACGAGCACCCCTGGCCGTCGTTCGCCGTCTGCTTCCTCGGCGTGGGACCGGACGGACACATCGCTTCGCTGTTCCCGGATCGCGATGAGGTCACCGTCACCGATGCCGCCGTGCTCGCTGTCCGCGATTCGCCGAAGCCTCCTCCCGAGCGGGTAACGCTCACGCGGCCTGTGCTCAACTCGTCGAAGCGCGTCTGGCTCGTGCTCACCGGCGCCGACAAGGCCTCGGCACTCGGACTGGCTCTCGCCGGTGCAAGCTATACGAGTGTGCCGGCTGCCGGTGCCAAGGGACGCAAGCGCACGGTGTTCTTCGTGGACGAGGCCGCTGCGTCAGAGGTCTCCCCCGACCTCATCGATCAGGCGTACTGACTCGAGAGAGCCGCTCCGGCCGACGGTCGAGACCCTACTGCTATGCCGTCGGGCCCGGGCGCCACGGCGGCACATCGCCGTCGTCCGGGCTCTCGGGGCTCTCCGGGCTCTCCGGACGTTCAGGCGCATCGACGGCCGTCGGCCGCGAGGATGAGGCCTCCGAAGCCGTACCCTGCGCGGCCGGCGTGCTCCCTCGTTCGATGCCCAGCTCCTGACTGTCGCTGAGCACCTGCGGGTGGTAGCGGGCGAGACCGACCACTCCCCACACGGCGATGGCTCCGGCGATCGCGAAGATCACCATGACCCACGGCGGTGCGGCTGCGGCCTCTCCGAGCACGACCATGCCGATCAGGACGGCTACCAGAGGATCGACGACCGTGAGTCCTGCGATCACCAGGTCGGGCGGGCCCGAGCTGTACGCGGTCTGCACGAAGTACCCGCCGACCGCCGCTGCCGCGAGGAGTGCGACCACGCAGATCGCGGTGATCCACTCGAACTGGCCGGCCTCGATGCGCTTGATGATGACCTTGGCGAGCGTGGCGACGAAGCCGTAGAGGACACCGGCTCCCACCACGTAGAACAGCGCACGCATGCGGTGGCGGAGTATCAGCCAGCAGGCTCCGAGGATGATGATCACGACCAGCAGAAGTGCGAGGATCACGAAGAGTTCGCGCTCGGTCACCTCCTGCTCCGTGGCGTAGATCGCGGCGAAGAAGACGAAGAGGAAGATCCCGCCGACGCAGCAGGCTATGGCCGTGAGCGATTGTCTCGTCGGGGTGTGACCCGACACCCTCGCGTTCAGCAGGGTCGTGATGACGAGGGCGATCGCGCCGAGCGGCTGGACGACGATCAGCGGTGCCTGCACGAGTGCGGCGAGCTGACAGATCACGGCGAGGCCGAGCATGAGCGTACCCACGAGCCAGGAAGGCCGAGTGAGCAATCGTTTCATCTGGTCGACGCTGAGCCCCGATGCACCGTCGGCGCCGCTGAGACGCTCGACCTTCTCCACGCCGCGGTGCTGGTATTGCGCACCGAGCGACATGAAGACCGCTCCGGCGAGGGCGAGGGGGATTCCGAGCAGGATTCCGGGGTCCTGGAAGGCTCCGACGAGCTGATCGCCGACCTGTTCGGCCCCGTTCATCCATACCCCCGCAGTCACCCTTAGAGCCTACCGGGCGAGCGGCGCCGACTAGGGTTGTGACGTGGCTGTACTTCCGATTCGCATCATGGGCGACCCCGTCCTGCACTCCCCCGCCTCCGCCGTCGACGAGATCACCGACGACATCCGCATGCTCGTCGCCGACATGTTCGAGACGATGGACACCGCGCCGGGAGTCGGCCTCGCTGCGCCGCAGGTGGGCGTGCCGCTGCGCATCTACACCTACGCCTATGTGGACGACGACGACCAGCCCTGGCGCGGCGTGCTCATCAACCCCGAACTCTGGATGGTGCCGCTCGAGCCGGGCGACCCCGACCCCGACCTCGAATCCGAGGGCTGCCTCTCCTTCCCCGGCGAACGTTTCCCGCTGCGTCGCTCGGAGCGCGTCCACGTGACAGCGACCGATCTGGACGGGCATCCGGTCACGATCGATGTCGACGGCTGGCGCGCACGGATCATGCAGCACGAATTCGATCACCTCGACGGCATCCTCTACGTGGATCGTCTCTCCGACGGGGACTGGAAGACAGTTCAGAAGATCGCCCGTAAGCGCGGATGGGGGCGTCCGGGAGCGAGTTGGATGCCCGGGGTCGACGACCTCGAAGGCTGATCCACCCGCACGAATGGGCGTCGTGTCCCCGAAGACACGAAGGAAGACAATGATGAAGTCGTATGAGCGCTCCACTCTGCTGGTCGCCGCGTGTGCACTGACGCTCGCGGTCTCCCTCAGCGGATGCGGAGGTGCCGCCCCCTCCCCTGAACGCAGCGTGACGGGCGACGGCTCCGGTTCCGAGAACGTGGAGTCACCCACCGTGACGGTCGGCGACTGCCGACTCGAAGGCGCCACCGCACTTCCCGCCGACGCCGAAGTCGTCCCCTGCGCCGAACCCCATGACGAAGAGGTCTTCCACCAGATCGAGTTGACCGACGCCACCTTCTCGGAGGAAGCGATCGAGGCCGCCACCCTCGAGTGCATCGGCGATCCGTTCACGGCCTTCGTCGGAGTCCCGCGGGAGGAGTCCGCGCTCAGCGTGTATCTGATCCCCCCGACGGAGGAGACCTGGGATCAGCCAGGCGGGCGCGTCGTCTCCTGCGTGCTGGTCGACCCGGCAGGGCAGGTGGAGGGAACGCTCGAAGGCGCCGCACGCTGAGCCAGCGCCCTCACCGGTGACTGTCCGAGGCGCGAAGCGCGAGCCAGGCGGCGACGCGGTCGTCAGCGTCCGCCAACGACAAGCCGACCAGATCCTCGATCCGCCGGATCCGTGCCGTCAGGGTCTGACGGTGGATCCGCAGCCGGCTGGCGCTCTCGCCCCACGCACCATTCGTGGCCAGGAAGACCCGCAGTGTCTCGATGAGCTGCGGCTCTTGATCACCGGACCGAAGCGGGTCGAGGAGTCGACCGATTCGCCGAGTCTGCTCCGGATCGAGCTGCCCGAGAACGTAGGAGACGGTCGGGATCGCGGCGTAGCGGACGACGCGTTCGCCGCCCGTACGAGCTGCTTCGCACGCCTGTCGCGACTCGTCGACACTTCGAGCGAGCGCGTCCGTGCCCGCGGGACGCCCCAGACCGAGGTACAGCGTCGAGGCGAAGGCCTCCACACGGTGCGCGATCTCGTCCCCGTGCTCCTCCCTCAACAAGCCCTGGACGAGCCCGCGCTGAGATGTGAAGACGTGCTCGGCACCCAGTTCGTCCAGCCAGAGCGCGAGCAGATGCTCGACGTCGACCCCACTCGTGCGCGATGCCAGAGCGAA
>JAQZBG010000334.1 GCA_029239165.1 Microbacterium sp.
GCGTGCTTCGCGCCGTGATCCTCGAACTGCTTCCGCAGCTCGCGCGGCGTGTAGAGGGGATTGTGCTCGACGACGACCGCGCCGAGCCGCAGCACGGCGTAGAAAGCGACGATGTGCTGAGGGCAGTTCGGCAGCACGATGGCGACCGGGTCGCCGGCGCGGACGCCGAGGTCGCGCAGTCCGGCCGCTGCCCGGTCGATCGCCGCCTGCAGCTGTGCATAGCTGGTCTCGCGTCCGAAGAACTGAAGCGCCGGGGCCTCCGGGTAGTCGCGTGCCGAAGCGGCGACGATGTCGACGAGCGATCCGGCGACGGGCGAAAGGTCTTCGGGGACACCGGCGGCATAACTGGCGATCCACGGGCGCGGGGGCTGGAACGTGCTCACCCGCCCAGCATAGGACGGCACCGTGCTTGACAGCGTCGTCTCCCGGCGCTGTACTTAAGCAGTTGCTTAACAAAGGAGGATTCATGCCGACCATGACCGACGATCTCTCGCTCGTGTTTCATGCGCTCGCGGATCCGACGCGGCGACGGATGCTCGAACGGCTCAGCCGGGGGGACGCCACGGTGGGTGAGCTCGGCGCCCCTTTCGCGATCAGTGCTCCCGCGGTGTCGCAGCATCTGCGAGTGCTCGAGAAGGCGCGGCTCGTCGAACGCCGCACGCGCGCGCAATGGCGGGTGTGTTCGCTCTCGCGAGAGCCTCTGAACCAGGCGGCGGAATGGGTGGAACGCAACCGCAGGGAGTGGCACGAACGATTCGACCGTCTGGATGCCGTGCTCGCACGGGGCGAGGACGAGGAGGCAGGATGAGCGTTTCGGCGGCAGGAGGTCGCGAGCTCGAGATCTCCCGGACCTTCGACGCGTCGCCCGAACGTCTGTGGAAGGCGTGGACCGACCCGGTGGTCATGGCGCGGTGGCTGCATCCGCACGGTCTGCACACCCCGGAGGAGACGGTGGCCGTCGATCTCCGCGTGGGCGGGGCGTTCCGATTCTCGATGGTCGACACGGACGGCGTGTCGTTCGCGAGCGGTGGGGAGTACCTCGAGCTGCGCGAACCGGAGGTGCTCCGGTTCACCTGGGGCGCGCCGGGCGCACCTGTCGCCGAGATCGAGGTTCGCCTCGCACCGCTCCACGGTGGACGCACCGCGATGACCTTCCGCCTGCGCGGGGCCGCCGACGACACGGGGCGTGACGACAGCGTATGGACGGGATGGCGAGAGGCCATCGCAGAGCTGAGGATCGAGATGGGAGAAACGCATGGGTGAGATCACGATCGAGCAGATCGTCTCGGTGGACGGGTACGCGGCCGATGCCGGGGGAGGAATCGGCTTCTTCGACGATGTCGATTTTGGCGATCAGGCACGCACCGACACGGAGCAGATGCGATGGCTGGGCGGTGTCGAGGCGGTCCTCTTCGGCAAGCGGACGTACGAGATGTTCGCGGACTACTGGCCGGATGCCGACCCACGCGAGGACGCCGTGGCGACACCGATCGGCCGTCTGCCCAAGTACGTCGTGAGTCGCACGCTCGCCCGCGCGCCGTGGGGTGAGGGGGAGATCGAGATCCTGCGCGAGGGCCCGGAGCGTGCGGCGCGGGCGCTTGCGGCGCAGTACGGCTCTGTCGCGGTGTGGGGCAGTCTCGAGCTCACGGATGCGCTGTTCCGGGCGGGGCTCGTGGACGTGCTCCGTCTCCGCATCGTGCCGGTTCTCCTCGGGGCGGGGCGGGGCGTGACACCGGCGGGGATCGGTGTCATTCCGCTCGAGCTGGTCGCCTCCCATCGGGATTCGAGCGGAATGGTGATCGATGAGTACCGCGTGCTTCGCGCGCCACGACCGGGCGGTGCCACGACCTAGACTGGGGGAGTGTCTGAAATCACCCCTGAACTCGTGCGCCATCTCGGTGTGCTCGCACGCATCCAGCTGAACGACGACGAGGTGTCGCGGCTCACGGGCCAGCTCGACGCGATCGTCGACAACATCGCGAAGGTCTCGGAGGTCGCGACCGACGATGTCGTCGCGACGAGCCACCCGATCCCGCTGAGCAATGTCTTCCGACCGGACGTGGTCGGGCAGACGCTCACGCATGAGCAGGTGCTCCAGAACGCCCCGGATGCCGCCGACGGCCGCTTCCGTGTCACCGCGATCCTGGGAGAAGAGCAGTGAGCGACATCATCCGACTGAACGCGGCTGATCTCGCCGCGAAGCTCGCTGCCCGTGAGGTGTCGAGCGTCGAGGCGACG
Organism: Microbacterium sp.; assembly: GCA_029239165.1. Taxonomy (GTDB): domain Bacteria; phylum Actinomycetota; class Actinomycetes; order Actinomycetales; family Microbacteriaceae; genus Microbacterium. Next base: position 2,239 of record JAQZBG010000334.1, read on the forward strand.
CAGGCGCACCTCGACCGCATCGCGGCGGTCGACGGCGACGTCCACGCGTTCCTGCACGTAAACGAGGGCGCACTCGAGGCCGCTGCCACGATCGATGCCCGTCGCGCCGCGGGGGAGGATCTCGGCCCTCTCGCCGGTGTCCCGCTCGCCATCAAGGACGTGCTCGTCACGACCGATCAGCCGACGACCAGCGGCTCGCGCATCCTGGAGGGCTATCGCTCGCCCTACGACGCCACGGTGGTCGCGCGTTCGCGCGCTGCAGGCATGATCCCGCTCGGCAAGACGAACATGGATGAGTTCGCGATGGGGTCCTCCACCGAGCACTCCGCGTACGGACCCACGCGCAACCCCTGGGATCTCGATCGCATCCCGGGCGGCTCCGGTGGTGGCTCTGCCGCCGCTGTCGCGGCGTTCGAGGCTCCACTGGCTCTCGGCTCGGATACGGGTGGCTCGATCCGCCAGCCCGCTCACGTCACGGGGACGGTGGGCGTCAAGCCGACCTACGGTGGTGTGAGCCGATACGGTGCGATAGCGCTCGCGTCCAGCCTCGACCAGGTCGGACCGGTCTCGCGCACCGTCCTCGACTCGGGGCTGCTGCACGACGCCATCGCCGGGCACGACCCGAAGGACTCGACGTCGCTTCGAGAGGAGTGGCCGTCGTTCGCCGAGGCCGCTCGTGAAGGGGCGCGCGGAGACGTGCTCAAGGGGCTCAAGGTCGGCGTCATCCGCGAGCTGCCGGACAGCGGCTTCCAGCCCGGTGTCGCCGCTTCCTTCCGCAGTGCGCTCGCACTCATGGAGGCGCAGGGGGCGGAGATCGTCGAGATCGGGGCTCCGCACTTCGAGTACGGCGTCGCGGCGTATTACCTGATCCTCCCCGCCGAGGCTTCGAGCAACCTGGCGAAGTTCGACTCCGTGCGGTTCGGCCTCCGGGTGACCCCCGACGGCAACCCGACGGTCGAGGACGTCATGTCCGCGACGAGGGATGCGGGCTTCGGCGACGAGGTCAAACGTCGCATCATCCTCGGTACGTATGCTCTGTCGGCCGGATACTACGACGCGTACTACGGCAGCGCGCAGAAGGTCCGCACGCTCATCCAGCAGGACTTCGCGAACGCGTTCGCCGAGGTCGACGTCATCGCGACGCCCTCGGCGCCTACCACGGCGTTCAAGCTGGGCGAGAAGATCGACGACCCGCTCCAGATGTACCTCAATGACATCACGACGATCCCGGTGAACCTCGCCGGAGTTCCCGGCATCTCCATCCCGAGCGGCCTGGCAGACGACGACGGGCTGCCTGTCGGCATCCAGTTCATCGCACCGGCGCGGGAAGACGCGCGCCTGTACAAGGTCGGCGCCGCACTCGAGACGCTGCTCGTCGATTCGTGGGGCGCTCCGCTGCTCACCCGCGCCCCGCAGCTCGCAGGAGGGAACCGCTGATGGCCGCCGCCAAGCTCATGGACTTCGACAAGGCGCTCGAGCTGTTCGAGCCCGTCCTCGGTTTCGAGGTGCACGT
>JAQZBG010000335.1 GCA_029239165.1 Microbacterium sp.
CTCGCGGGCAGGACCGCCGACGCGGTCTTCACTCTCGGCGGTGGAAGCCTGGAGTCGGGACGGGCGCTCTACGACGACTACAAGCAGCGGGCGATCGGCGCCGGCCGGCGAGCCGACGACCTCAAGGTGCTGCCGTGGTTCTCGCCGATCATCGGCGACACGGAGGCCGAGGCCGAAGAGCGCTTCCGTGAGCTCGCCGGGCTGACTCCCGAGCGGGTGCAGGTGGATCTCCTCGGGCACTACCTCGGCACCGACCTCGGCGAGCGCGACGTCGACGAGCCCTTCGTCTTCGACTTCGACCTCGAAGGATTCAACCAGTCCAAATCGGGCTACCAGGCCATCGCCGCGCTCCTCGCGCAACGGAGCTACACCATCCGCGAGCTGGCGTGGGAGGTCCTTCGCCGTCGCTTCACCCTCGGCACGCCGGACACCCTCGCCGCCCACCTCGTGGAGCGCTACGAGCACGGCGCGGCGGACGGATTCATCCTCATGTCGCCCACGCTCCCGGACACCCTCGAGCGGTTCGTCGACGACATCGTCCCGCGGCTCACCGACCGCGGGATCTATCCCGCCGAGTACACGGGTGACACCCTGCGCGACCACCTCGGTCTCGCCCGACCCGCCGGAAGGTACGCCGCATGACCCGCCGACTGCTCCTCGGAGCGTTCCTCTTCCACCCCGGTGGATCGCACGTCTCGGGCTGGCGGCACCGCACCTCCGAGCCGCAGCGCCACGTCGACATCGACTACTACGCGCGCTTCGCCGAGACGGCCGAGCGCGGCGTCTTCGACACGATCTTCCTCGCCGACGGCCTCTACTTCTGGGACCGCTTTCCATCGGGCGTGGACCATTACGGCCAGACACGTCTCGAGCCGCTGACCCTGCTGTCCGCTCTGGCGGCCCGCACCAGCAGGATCGGCCTGGCGGCCACCGTCTCGACGACGTACAACGAGCCGTACCACGTGGCCCGCGCGATCGCCTCGCTCGACCACATCAGCCGCGGGCGCGCGGCGTGGAATCTCGTCACCTCCCGCTACGAGGAGGAGGCCCGCAACTTCGGCGGCGACGAGCACCTCGACCACTCCCTCCGCTACGAGCGGGGCGCAGAGTTCGTGCGGGTCGTTCAGCAGCTCTGGGACAGCTGGGCGGACGACGCGATCCTCGGCGACCGCGACAGCGGCCTGTTCGCCGACGCCGACAAGCTGCATGTGCCGAACCACCGGGGTGAGCACTTCACCGTGCGCGGACCGCTGAACGTCACGCGCCCGCCGCAGGGCTACCCCGTGCTTTTCCAGGCGGGTGGGTCGGAGGCCGGGCAGGACCTGGCTGCGGCCACCGCGGATGCCGTCTTCGCGCGGCCGCTCCCCCTTGCCGACGCCCAGGCTTTTTACGCGGGGCTCAAGGACCGGCTTCCCGCCTACGGGCGGCAGGCCGACGAACTCTCGATCCTGCCGTCGCTGCGCCCGGTCGTCGCCGAATCCGGGCACGAGGCTCGGGAGCTGGCTCAAGAGATCCTGGACTCGACCCCCGATGCCATCATCGTCGAGGACGTCGCGCACTCCATCGGGCAGGGCCTTGCCGGTGACCCCGATGCCCAGATCGTGTTCGCACCTGACACCGATATCGCCAACGAGTCGAAGTCGCCCAACCGGCGCATCGCCCGCCTGCGCTCGGGCGAGCGGGTCACACCGCGCGAACTGTACGCCGAGTCGTTCTGGGAGTCCGTCTCGGTGGGCACGGCTCACACCATCGCCGATGACATCCAGGAGCGGTTCGAGACGCACGCCGCCGACGGGTTCGTCGTGCAGGCGCTGACGCAGCCGCACGGCTTCGAACGCTTCGTCGATCTCGTCGTCCCGGAGCTTCAGCGACGCGGCCTCACGCGCACCGCTTACGAGGAGACGACCCTGCGCGAGCGCCTCGGCCTCGCCCGACCGCAGCGGCGTGTGCCCGTGGGAGCCGAAGCATGACCATCGCGGAATCGGCCGAGCGCCTCGGCTTCTCGACCCGCCAGCTGCACGCCGGCGAGGAGGCGCACGGCCCCCACCACCCCCGCGCCACACCTATATACCTCACCGCGGGCTTCGAGTTCGACGACTTCGACCAGGGCCATGCGCGCTTCGCCGGCACAGACGAGGGTTTCAGTTACACCCGCGTGGGCAACCCCACGAATGCCGCCGCGGAGCGGCGCATCGCCGACCTCGAGTCGGGCGTCGGCGCCGTGCTGGTCGGCAGCGGTCAGGCCGCCGTCGCCACCACGCTGCTGACCCTCGTGTCGGCCGGCGATCATGTCCTGTCGTCGTCGAGCATCTACGAGGGGACCCGCGAGCTGCTGCGCGACGACCTCGCCCGGCTCGGAGTCGACGTGGATTTCGTGGACGACCCGAACGACCTCGCGGCCTGGCGGCGGGGCATCCGTTCCCGCACCCGCCTGCTGTTCGCCGAGTCGATCCCCAACCCGAAGAACGACATCCTCGACATCGCGGCGCTCGCCGGACTCGCCCACGAACGAGGCGTGCCCCTCGTCGTCGACAACACCCTCGCCACGCCATACCTGGTGCGACCCATCGAGCACGGCGCAGACATCGTCGTCCACTCCGCGAGCAAGTTCCTCGCTGGACACGGCACGGTGCTGGGTGGCGTGGTCGTCGACGGTGGCCGATTCGACTGGGGCGCACAGCCGGACGCCTTTCCCCAGCTCGCTGGCGACCGCGGACCCGACGGACTCACGGTCGTCGAGCGCTCGGGGCGCGCGGCCTTCCTCGACCTCGCGCGCCGCACCGCCATGCGTTTCGGGCCGGCGCCGTCACCGCTGAACGCGTTCCTCATCCTGCAGGGCATCGAGACGCTCTCTCTCCGTGTGCAGCGCCAGTCCGAGACCGCACTGCAGCTCGCCCGCTGGCTCGAAGCCCAGCCAGCCGTCGAGTCGGTCGACTACAGCGGGCTCGACTCCAGCCCGCATCGCGATCTCGCGGCGCGCTACCTGCCGTGCGGCCAGGGGTCGGTGTTCGCCGTGACGATCCGCGGGGGACGGAAGGCGGCTCGCACCTTCACCGATGCCCTCCGCATCTTCACACGCATGACGCACCTCGGGGACGTGCGTTCGCTCGTGCTCCACCCCGCCACGACCACCCACGTCCTCCGCACCGCCGACGAGCTCGCGGCGAGCGGCATCGGCGAGGGGCTCCTCCGACTGTCGATCGGGCTCGAGGACCCGACCGATCTCATCACGGACCTCGATCAGGCGCTCGCCTCGGTCGCGGCCGCCGACATCCTCCTCGAGGCAGGAATCGCATGACCCGCCAGCAGCACTTCGGATGGTTCCTCTCGCGCGGGTTCGGCCCGCACGGGTGGGCGAGACCGTACTACGAGTGGAACTACGCGTGGCAGAAGCCGGGCCTCTACCAGCAATCGGCGCGCGAACTGGAGCAGGCGGGCTTCGACTTCGTGCTGATCGAGGACGCGCTGTCGGTCGGCATCACGCCGGAGACCCTGAATCTGCGGGTGCGCAAGGCGTACGGCGGACCCAAGCACGATCCCTGGACGCTCGCCCCATATCTGTTCGCGGCCACGAAGCACCTCGGTGTGATCCCGACGGCGAACGCCGGCTCCTACCCGCCGTACCTCGCCGCTCGCCAGTTCGCCTCGCTTCAGCACCTCTCGGATAGCCGGCTGGGCATCAACGTCGTGACCGATGTGGGCAGCGCCCACCACTTCGGACT